>JBFGLT010000150.1:0-7659 GCA_041576015.1 Acidimicrobiales bacterium | reverse complement strand
CTGCGACCGCTGCGCCCGGCGTATCGATGCGGCCGACGAGCGCGACGAGCGGGTGGTCCGGGACGCGGGCTTTTCGCATCACTGTTCCTCCTCGACGGGATCGGTGGCGGGCGGCTCGGCGGCCTCGGGATCGACACCGTCGATCTCCGCGATCTGTTCAGGGGTGAGCACGTTGCCCTCCTCGTCGATTCGCTCGCCCGCCTCGTTGATCGGATTGCCGTGGTCGTCGAGGAGGGGTGGAAGCACGATCGGTTCTGGTTCGGAGAACGGCTGGCGGGGCGGGATCTCGACCCCGGCGAGGAGGTGGTCGAACAGCGTCCGGGCTGCCGGGGCCGCCGCTTCGCTGCCGAATCCGGCCTGCTCGAGCACGACCGCGATGGCCACGCGCGGTTCAGCGATCGGACCGTACCCGGCGAAGAGCGAGTAGTCGGCCTTTCCGTTGACCTGGGACGTGCCGGTCTTGCCGGCCACACCGACTGCTGCAGGGAACCCGGCGAACGCCTCCCTGGCCGTCCCCTCGACGGTGGCGGCCTCCAATCCTCGGCGGATCGCCGCCGACGCGGTCGGATCGAGCGTGGCGGCGCTCGTGACGAGCGGTTCGAAGGCCCGCATGACGCGTCCGCTGACACCGTTGGTGATCTCGCCGACGATCTGGGGCTCGTGACGGACCCCTCCGGTCGCCAGCATCGCATAGGCATTGGCCAGTTGCAGTGGGGTGACGAGCAGGTCACCCTGACCGATGGCGAGGTTCACGTTGTCCCCGGCAAACCACCCCTCGTTGGGGAACGCCGTCGGGTTTTCCCGGTGGTCCGCCCGGCGGCGTTCGGGAGTGGGGACCCGCCCCGACCGCTCCCCCGGGATGGCCACGCCGGACGGCGCTCCGAATCCGAACAGCTCGGCGACGTCCTGTACCGGCGTCGTACCGAACTGTTCCAGATCGAGCCACAGTTCCTCGCCGACGGCATAGAAGTAGGTGTCTGAGGACCGCGAGAGAGCTTCGGGTAGATCCACCTCGCCGAGGATCTGGCCTTCGGCATTCTGAAACACGCAGCGGCTGGCGCCATCCCCGCAGGACGTGAGACGGTACCTCCCCTCATCGAGCCAGATCTCGTCGACGTCACGGGCACCGGCGACGACGGCGGCGTAGGCGGTGAACGGCTTGAACGTCGACCCCGGCGCGTACAGTCCCGATACGGCCCGGTTGACGAATGGCTGGTCGGGATTCTGAAACAGGTAGTCGGCCTGGTCCTGGGTCATGCCGAACAGGAAGTCCCCGGGCGAGAACCCCGGATGGGAGGCGGCGGTCAGGATCGATCCGTCGGTGGTGTCGACCACGACGATCGAACCGGCATTGGCCGTGTGGGCGACGCAACCCTCGCACGGAGGCCGTCGCTGGGCCAGCAGCAGTTCGGTCTGGAGAACCCGCTCGGCCTGCGCCTGGAGCTGGATGTCGAGTGTGAGATGAAGGTCGGCGCCCGGCTCCCCGGGCTGGAGCGTCTCGATCGTCCGGACAATCTCGTTCCGGGCGTTGACCTCGACCAGTGTGATCTCGGGCGTACCCCGCAGCACCCGATCGAACTCCGCTTCGAGACCCGACCGGCCGATCTCGTCACCGGGCTGGTAGAGCTTGGCGTCGTCGATCTCGTTCAGCTCGTCGGCTTCGGCCTGATCCTGGACGGTGCCGACGTAGCCGATCAGGTGGGCGGCCACCTCCCGGTAGGGATAGGTCCGCAACGTGCGTCGCTCGGCCACGATCCCGGGGAACGAGCGCTCCTGGAGCGTCACCCACAGTCGGTCGGACACGTCCTCGGCCACGATCACCGGCTGCAGCGACCTCTTCCAGGCCCGCTCGTACACCTCCTCGAGGCGGGCAGCCTTGATCTTGACGCCGTCCAGATTCATCTGATGGGCGACCTCGACGAGCACGGCGGAGCGTTCGTGCTCCTCGAGCGGCCGGAGACCGGTCCAGTCGAGGGTCACCACGAGCGACTCGCGCCGCCCGGCCAGGAGTTCGCCGCTGGTGTCGAAGATCTGACCGCGGGGAGACTCGGACACGATCTCGCGGGTTCGGTTGCCGGCCGCCACCTCGGTGAGCTCGGGGCTGGATACCACCTGGAGGAACCACAGGCGGGCGATCAGGACGAAGAACAGCATCGCCGCCAGCCACGCCAACACGGCAAAACGTTGTCGCTGATCCAAGGGCCGGCCGATCGTCATGCCGCCTCGGGTTCGGCGTCGGGACGCACCGCAAGTGGGAACAGTCCGGCCCTTCGGTCCACCCAGGACGTGGAGCGATCCGGCTCATCCCACGCGGTGCGTCCCGGGATCGCCACCCGCTCGAGGCGGCTCCCGGGGCCGGTGAGCGAGGCACCGAGCCACGACACGATCATCAGCCCCGCCAAGGTGGACCATCCGATGATCGGAAGAGTTTCTCCGACCAAAGCGGAGAACGCCCACAGCCACATGGTCGACAGGGCGACCACGACGAGTCGCCGGAGGAACCGCCTCACCCGCCCCGGGGCGTCGGCGACGCCGCCGGTGAGACTGGCGAAGGTGGCGACGGCGGCGAGCGCGAGCGCGTAACGACCAAAGAGGTTGACCGAAAGGGCATCCCACGCCAGCCCGATCAACATGCCGGCGGCAGCCGCGTTGGTCGCCGGAAGCCGCCGTCCGACGGCGATCGCCAGCCACGCCGGCAGGACCAGCGAGCCGACGCCGAATAACAGGAACCGTTCAAGGGCGGCGGTCTGCACCGTTGCGACAGCGAGCGCCACACCACCCAACCGCAGGACCTGCCACCGGGTCACCGGTCCCCCCGCGGCTCGGTGAGCACCACCGAGACGAAGCCGGGACGTTCGAGGTCGGCCGCAGGGACCAGGCTCAACGCACCGTCGGCGTCGAACTGGAACGTCCCCACTGGAATCCCCGGAGGGAACAGGCTGCCCTCGAATCCGGAGGTGATGAAGCTGGCCCCACTGCGCACCACTTCTCGATCCCGCTCGACGAGATCCAGCGACAGGCGCCGCCCGGTTCCGGTCCCGTGGGCGACCCCGACCGCACCGGTCACCGGCGAGGTGACCCCGAGCACGATGCGAGCGTCGGTGACGGGTCGCACGCGCGCGGCATGGCCGTCGACCCAGATCACCTGGCCGATCAGGCCCTCCCCGGTCACGACCGATTGACCCACGGCGACCCCGTGATCGGCGCCACGATCGATCTCCAGCGTCCGATCGGTCGCAGTACGGCGGTCGGCCGTGACCCGCGCCACGACGGTCGCAATCGAATCGGCCACCTCGATCCCCGCAGCGCTCCTCAGCTCAGCCAGCTCGGCCTCGTTGTTGGCCGCCTGATCGAGCTGTCCGCGCAGTTCGGCGACCTCGGCCCGCAGCGCGGCGTTCTCTTCACGAAGACCCTCGAGCCCGCCGGTGAGCCCCTCGACCGCCGAGCCGACAGGGGAGGCGGCCCACGACAGAGCATCACCGAGCGGCGAAACAAGGGTCGCAGTGATCCGGCGGGTGCGGTCGAGGGTGCCCGAACCCCGTCCGTCGAGGATCAGCAGGCCCACCGCGGTAAGCACGAGCAAGAGCACCACCCGCCGGGGGGCGGGCGCCGCCGTCGATCGACGCCGGCCACGATGTGCGGAGGGGGATGCCATCTCGGCGGTCAGCTCTTGCCGGCGGCCAACGCCTGGAGCGAGTCGTACGATGCGAGGAACTTGGCCGATCCGACCACGACCACCTCCAGCGGATCGTGGACCGTGCGGATGGGCATGCCAGTCTCGATGTTGAGCCGGCGGTCGATGCCGGCGAGGAGGGATCCGCCCCCGACCAAAGTGATTCCGCGATCCATGCAGTCGGCCGCCAGCTCCGGCGGGGTGGCGTCGAGGGTCACCTTGAGCGCATCGACGATTCCGGACACCGTCTCGTCCAATGCTTCGCGAATCTCCGCCGTCGTGGTCACCACGGTCTTGGGAAGGCCGGTGACGAGGTCGCGGCCGCGGATCTCAGCCTCGAATTCTGTCGGCATGGGGCAGGCGGAGCCCAATTTGATCTTGATCTCCTCGGCGGTTCGCTCGCCGAGGGCCAGGTTGTACTCCTTGCGGGCGTAGTCCACGATCGCCTGGTCCATCAACAGCCCGCCGATCTTTTCGGAGCGGGAGGCGACGACTCCACCGAGACTCATCACGGCGACCTCGGTGGTACCTCCTCCGATGTCCATGATCAGGTTGCCGGCGGCGTGGTGGATGGGCAGGCCCGCTCCGATGGCGGCAGCGACCGGCTCTTCGACGATGATGGCCTCCCGCGCGCCGGCGAAGTCGGCGGCGTCCCGAACCGACCGATGCTCGACCCCGGTGATGCCAGACGGCACGCAGATCACCATGCGGGGCCGGCTCATCCGGCGGCCGGGGAGCGCCTTGGAGATGAAGTAACGGAGCATCTGCTCGCATGCCTCGAAATCGGTGATGACGCCTTCGGACAGCGGGCGAACGACCTCGATGTTGGCCGGGGTCCGGCCCATCATGAACTTGGCCTCCGACCCGATGGCGATCGGCTCGGCGGTGCTCCGGTCTCGAGCGAGCATCGAGGGTTCGGCCAACACCACGCCCTGGCCCTCGACATAGATGAGCGTGTTGGTCGTTCCGAGGTCAACGGCTACGTCACGTTGAGACACAGCGGTGAACAGCGATTGAAAGCGACGAGCGGCCACGGAAACCCCCACGCGGTTGCGGCCCCGATAGGTCATCCAAACACTAGGGAACGGGCGGTGTCGAGGCGCGGATGCTCGGACCGAATCGTCCCCGCCCCCACCCTCGACCTCAGCTCGAGGTCGCAGCCGGAGCCATCGCATCACGCCGTGGTTCTCCGGCGCTCGGCCGGGCCGTCCTAGAGATCGGGGAAGAAGATTCCGATCTCGCGTTCGGCCGACTCCTGGGAATCGCTGCCGTGGACCAGGTTCTCGGTCATGAGCGTCCCCAAGTCACCCCGGATCGTCCCCGGGGGGGCAACGGCTGGGTCGGTCGGCCCCATGAGCGTGCGGACGATGGCGAAGGTGTCAGCCGGCCCTTCGACGACGGCGACGAGTACAGGACCTCGGCGCATGAAGGCCACCAGGTCGGCGTAGAACGGTTTGCCAACGTGCTCTTCGTAGTGCCGGGCCAGGGTGTCGGAGTCGAGCGTCCGGAGTTCGGCGGCCACGACCCGGAGGCCCTTCCGCTCGATTCGAGAGAGGATCTCTCCCACCTGGCCGCGCTCGACCGCGTCCGGTTTGCAGATGACCAGTGTGCGACTCACGGCTGGTGAGCGTACCGCTTGATCGACCGGCCTCCGAGTCCGCTGGCCGTCTGAGGCGCTCACGGACTGAGCAACTGGGCCTCCGCCCGTGGCAGCCGGGGCTCGCCGATCTTGTCGCCGGTGTTCTCGAGAAACGTCTCGCTGTTGCGATCCATTGCGGTCAGCGATGCGATCGCCACCGCCACCATCATCGCCAGCGTCAGTGCGTAGCCGACCAGGGTAGCGCCGCGCTGACGGCCGCCATCCCGCGTCGAGGAGCGATCTTCCATGATCAGGTGGTCGGCACCCAATCGGTCGATCTTGACTGGGACGGGATGGGTGATGGTTCTGCGCTGGGGGTCGCGCGGCCTACGCGGTCCCATGGTGGGCGGACCCGCTCTCGGTCGGGAGCACTCAGTCTTCGATGACCGAGCGGGCCTGGCGGCGGACCTCACCGACCAGGTACAGCGATCCGCTCACCATCACCAGGTCCTCCTCGCCGGCGACGGCCAGCGCCCGACCGAGCGCAGCGTTCGGGTCTGCGACGACCTCCACCGGCAGCCGTCGGGCGCGGGCGGTTTCGCCGACGACCTCGGCCGGAATGGCCCGAGACCAGGACGGCTCACACACGATCACGGCGTCGAAGTCGGCAGCTCCGAGGGCGTCGAGCATCTCACCGGGATCCTTGCCATTGAGGAACCCGACGACGAGGATCCACGAGCCGAGGCGAGCGAACTCGGTGTCGAGGGTGTACTTGGCCGCCCGTGCGCCGTCCGGGTTGTGGGCGCCCTCCAGGATCAGCGTCGGAGTGCGCCGGACCACCTCGAAGCGGCCGGGCACCTCGACACCGGCGAGGGCCTCGTTCACCAGGTCATCGTCGACGCTCCGGCCGAGAAAGGCCTCGACCGAGGCGACCGCCGTCGCAACATTGAAGGGCTGATAGGCGCCGTGCAGGGGGACGAACAACGGATCGGTGAGGCCGTAGGGCGTCCGGATCGAGACCACGTGACCGCCGACGGCTAGTCGATCGTCCTCCACACCGAAGTCGAATCCGGCCACCCACATCTCCCGGTGCGGGCGTGCCGTCACGATGTCGAGAAGGTCTGCCTCGAGCTGGGCGCCGACGACCACGTGGGATTCTGCGCCGATGATGCCGGCCTTCTCCTCGAGCACCCGCCGCCGCCACTCCCCGACGCCGTCGGTGTGGTCCTTGCCGATGTTGGTCACGACGGCGACGTCGCCGTCGATGACATTGGTGGCGTCGAACTGACCGAGCAGACCGACCTCGACGGCGGCGACTTCGGCGCCGACCTCAGCGAACCAGGCGTAGGCAGCGGCGGTGAGCAACTCGAAGTACGAGGCCGGGGCGCTGAGCTGAGGCTCGATGTCGGCCAGCAGCGTGATCACCGCCGCCAGTTCGCTGTCGGTGATCGGACGGCCGTCCCACACCAGACGTTCGTTGATGCGCTCCAGATGCGGGCTTGTGTACCGGGCGACCGACAGCCCCAGCTGGCGGAGGATGGCGTCGACGAACCGGACGACGGACCCCTTGCCGTTCGTGCCGGTCACATGGATCGAGCGGAATGCTCGATGCGGATCGCCCAGGGATTCCATCAGCTCGGTCATCGAGTCGAGCGACAGACCATCGCTGGCGCCGGCGACCGGCAGCGGTGGGCCGCCGAGGTGGCGGGTGGCCCGGAACCCCTCGAGGTTCTGGTGGGAGTCGAGCCAGCGAAGCGCTTCGGCGAGATGCAAGCGACGCCGGGTTCAGCTCACGACGCGGCGCGTCGCGGCCGGCTCCGTTTGCCGGTGCGGGGCACCAGCGTCGGGTTGGCTCGTTCGGAAACCGTGTCGGCGTCGATCACGCACTTGCCGATGTCGGCCCGGCCGGGGATGTCGTACATGACATCGAGCAGTACCTCTTCGAGGATCGCTCGCAGACCACGGGCTCCGGTGGCCCGCAGAAGGGCCAGGTCGGCGATGGCGCCCAACGCGTCGTCGGTGAATTCGAGCTCGACGTCCTCCATCTTGAAGAACGTCTCGTACTGCCGTGCCAGTGCGTTCTTGGGGGTCACCAGGATTTCAATCAGCGCCTCCCGGCTGAGCTCGGACACCGGCGCCGTCACGGGCAGCCGGCCGACGAACTCGGGGATCAGCCCGAACTTGAGGAGATCCTCGGGCCGGACCCGGGCGTACAGGTCGCTGACGTTACGGCCCGCCTTGTCGGTGATCTGGGCGTTGAATCCGACTGACGTGCCGCCCAGGCGTCGCTCGATGATGTCGTCGAGCCCGGCGAAGGCGCCGCCGCAGATGAACAAGATGTTGGTGGTGTCGATCTGCAGGAAGTCCTGGTGGGGATGTTTGCGGCCGCCCTGCGGGGGCACCGAGG
>JBFGLT010000149.1:0-7683 GCA_041576015.1 Acidimicrobiales bacterium | reverse complement strand
CTACCGGGTGGACGTCGACCCGCTGGTGCTGTTGCTGGCTACGGGTGTCGCCCTGGCGGTGTCGGTCCTGACGGTGCTGGGGCAGGCGTGGCACGCCGCCACGCTGAATCCGGCCCGGGCCGCCTGACTGGCCAGCGCCTCTCCGGCGCTGCCCAGCCCGATGACGGCGAGGTCGTAGTGGTCGTTCGTGGGTTGGTTCATCGGTCTCCTTTCGGGCCGGAGTACCCCGCGCCGCTGCGGGCGAAACGGGTTTCGGGCCCCTGTCGAAGGGGTAGGGGCGGTCGATGCCCGAACACGGTCAGACCACCGCCGCAGCTGCCCTCGTGTCCGAACTGGAGACCAACGGGGTGACCACGGTGTTCGCCCTCCCCGGGGAGGAGAACCTTCCTGTCGTGAGCGCCCTGCGAACCGCAGCCATCGACGTGATCGTGTGCCGGCACGAGCAACACGCTGGATTCATGGCGGTGGCCCACGCTCGCCTCACCGGCCAGATCGCAGTCTGCCTGGCCACCCTCGGCCCCGGTGCACTGAACACCTTCACGCCCCTCGCCCAGGCGCAGCTGATGCGGGTGCCGTTGCTGGTGCTCACCGGCCAGAAGGCCGTCCGCAACAACCGCGAGGGCTCCTTTCAGCTCGTCGACGTCGTCGGCGCCGCTCGGCCGGTCGCCAAGCTCTCGACGAGTGTCATCGATCCAGGCTCGATCCGAGCGGCGGTCCGGCGGGCCCTGTCATGCGCCACCACTCCCCCGTGGGGGCCCGTGCTCCTCGAAGTGCCCGAAGACGTGGCCGACGGCGGCGCCGGCGACGGGCGAATCGTCGACCACCCGCCGGGTCCAGTGCCGGCGGTGTGGCGGGGGGAACCCGATCTCACCGAGGTCAACGAGCGGATCGCCGCCGCTGTCCGGCCGCTGATTCTGGCCGGCTCGGAATGTGCCCAGCCCCCGGTGGCTGCTGCACTGGCCAACCTCGCCAATCGGGAGAACCTGCCGGTGTTGACCACCCAGATGGGCAAGGGAGCGATCGACGAGCGCAGCTCGATGTCGCTCGGCTCGCTCGGCATCCACCGGCCCGACCACGTGCACGCCGCGCTTCACGCAGCCGACCTGGTGGTGGCGGTCGGCTACACGCCGGCCGAGCACCCCGCCCCCGTGTGGAACCGATACGGCCGCCCGGTCGTCCACCTGGCCCACGCGCCTGCCGCGATCGAAGTGGGCTATGACCCGGTGATCCAGGCGGTCGGGAACCTGCCCACCCTTCTGACCGGTCTGGTCGATCTCGGGGTCGAGCGCTGGCACGACGACGTACGTGATCGAATCGGCTCCCAGCTGGGCGCCGAACGGTCGGTGGCCGCTGAGCGCAGGGGCAGCGTGGCCGATCCGATCGGTGTCGTCGAAGCAGTCGAGAAGGTCGCCGAAGAGGTCGACCGCCTGGTCGTGTCCCTCGACAACGGCGCCTACAAGATCTGGTTCGCCCGTCACTATCTGGCCGGTGGGCCACGCTCGCTGTTGCTGGACAATGCGCTCGCAACCATGGGAGCTGGGCTCGCCACCGGAATGGAAGCTGCCCGGCTCGGCCACCCTTCACTCGTGGTGACCGGTGACGGCGGCTTTCTGATGAACGTCGGGGACCTCGAAACCGCCGTGCGCCTCGGGCTCGACCTCACCATCGTGGTGCTACGCGACGATCGGTACGGGTTCATCGCCTGGCACCAGGACGAGCAGGACCGGGCCCGCGCCGATGTCGACGTCGGCAATCCGGACCTCGTGGCCCTTGCCGAGGCGTTCGGCGGCCGCGGCCGGCGGGTGACGAACGGGACCGGGTTGTCAACCGCCATCACCGCCAGCGTCGACAGCGGAGGCCTCTGGGTGATCGACTGCCCGATCACCTACGAAACGAACGACCTCCTCGACCCGTCCCGGCTTCCGGACTTTCCCCTGGAAGACTGAGAGGTATGGACTGGCTCACGTCGAGGCTCAACATCGTCCGGGTTCGCCAGATCATCGACGACATCCGGCACGGCCTGCTCTTCATCCCCCTCGCCTACGTCGGGCTCGGGGCGATCATCTCTCAATCGGTGTTGCTGGTCGATCGGCAGCTCTCCACCACCGACATCCCCGACGTGCTGGCGACGACGGTCCCGGCCGCTCGCACGGTCTTGGCGGCGATCGCCGGCGGGCTGATCACCTCGATCACGTTGCTCATGTCGATCGCGCTCGTCGCCGTGCAGCTCGCTAGCTCACAGTTCTCGCCGAGAACACTTCGCAACTGGCTCGGAAATCGCGTGTTGCAGAACACCATCGGTCTGGCTCTCGGAACCACGGTCTTTTGCCTGCTCGGCTTGCGGTCGGCTCGAACCTTCGACGGCTCCGGTGCGACCGTTCCCCACGTGACGGTACTGGTCGGCCTCGGGCTTGGAATCGCCTCCCTCATCGCCGTCGTCCGCTCCGTCGATCACGTGACCCGCAGTCTCCAGGTGGGGACGGTCGCCGCGTCGCTGGTCGAGGAGACCGTAGGGGTGGTCGAGTCGGCCGAGTCCGTCCGGGCGAGCGCAGCCCCACTCCGAGGTCAACCGCAAACCTGGGGCGGCTCGAGTGAGCACGGCCGCAGCGATGTCGATGAGACAGCCGCCTTTCTCGTGAGCGCCCCCCGATCGGGCTTCATCCAGCAGATCGACAACGAGCGCTTGATCCAGATCATGCCGGAGCACTCCGTTGCGAGAGTCGCCACCCGTCTCGGCGGTTTCGTGATGAAGGGTGCACCGCTGGTGTTGCTCACACCCATCCCGCCCGAGGACCACCCGTGCCGCACGGAGCTGTCGGGGGCCTTTGCCATCGGGAACTCGAGGACGATGCAGCAGGATGTCGGCTTCGGGCTGGCGCAGTTGACCGACATCGCCGTGCGGGCGCTTTCCCCCGGGGTCAACGATCCTCGCACCGCCATGGAGATCGTGCTGGAGATCGGCGAGGTGCTTCGCCAGATCTGGTCGTACCCGGCTGCGCCCCGGGTCGAACGGGACGGATCCCGCACGATCGTTCGAGCCGAACCGGAACACGAGGACTACCTGCGAGCCGCTTTCGGACCGATATCCCGGTATGGCCGCTCGGATCCCGATGTCGTCGTCACCATGTTGGGCTCGCTGTCGGCGCTGCTCGAGGAGGTGGAGCGGAACGATCTCCCCGGTCCTGCGGCGCCCGTTCGGGCCATGGCCCACGACGTTGCTGCGTCGGCCGACTCGACCCTGTGGACAAGCTTCGAGAAAGACGCAGTGGCCGCCGCCGCACCGGCTTCGTCCACGCCGTGATCTCCTCGTCGTGATCTACTCGTCGCCGTAGACGTCCGGTTCGCCCAGGCTCTCGTTGTAGCGACCGGCCGGCTGCTGAGCCTGATCCTCGGCGACCTCCCCGGGGCTGCCGGGAACGTTCCCGGAGTCGAGATCGAGACCTCCTTCGGTCCCGTTCTCCACCCCGTAGACAGGAGCGTTTGTCTGCTGGTCGATCTCGGTCCCCTCGGTGTCGACGCCACCTTCGTCGGGCTCGACGGTCGTGGTGTCAGAGCAGGCGGTGAGCGTCAGACCGGCCAGAGCGATCATCGCGGCCAGGGGTCGTTTCGTGCGTGTCGTGAAGGACGTCATGATCGGGACCTTCCCCTCACGACCGGCGATCAAACAGCGCGACTTCGTACGTTTCGTCACGTGTCCTCTTGGGAATGGGCCTTGGTATGGGAATCATTCGTAAGACCGCATCAATCGCCACGCTCGGCCTGGTCAACTGGCGGAGCACCAAGGAGAAGCTCGCAGAAGAGCGCCTCGCCCGGCAGCACCTCGAAGGAGTGCTGAGTGACACTGCAGAGACTCTGGAGCGTTCTCGTCGGGCCACGCGAGCCGCTCGTCGCCGGGAGGCAAAGGCTCAGAAGCGGGCCGTCAAGGCCGAACTCGAACAGCTGAAACTGGCCAAGAAGGCGCAGCGCCGCAAGCGGTTCGGCAGGTGGCGTCGCGACGCCGCCCACTCGTCGGGCCAAGTACGGGGTGGCCTGCGCATCTTGCGGTTCTTCGGCCGACGGGCCTCGAAGCGGGCAACAGCTCAGGCGTCGGACGCTGCACGGTCGGCGCAGGACGCTCTGCCCGTCTGACGCTTCGGGCGGACGCTCGGGTGTGTCGGCGCGAGAATCGGTTCATGTCGACCTCCCAGCAACGATTTCTCTCGGTCTTCGGCACGCAGCCGGCGACCGCCGACGGGGTCGATGTGCTGCGAAACGGCGTGGAGATCTTCCCGGCGATGCTCGAAGCGATCCGGTCGGCAACCTCGACCATCGAGTTCCTCACCTTCGTCTACTGGACCGGAGACATCGCTCAGGAGTTCGCCACCGCTCTGGCCGATCAGGCCCGTCGCGGAGTCGTAGTTCGAGTTCTGGTCGACAGTTTCGGTGGCCGGCAGATGGACCCGGCGTTGTGGTCAAGGCTGGAGGAGGCCGGCTGCTTCTGTGAATGGTTTCGACCGTTCGACTTCCGCCATCCCTGGGCCTCGTGTCATCGCACCCATCGAAAGCTGTTGATCTGCGACGGCACGGTCGGCTTCACCGGGGGTGTCGGCATCGCCCAGGAGTGGTGCGGTGATGCCCGGTCGCCCGACGAGTGGCGCGACACCCATTTCCGTCTCACCGGATCGGTCGTCACGCCCCTGCGAGCGGCGTTCTGGGAGAACTGGCTGGAAGCGACCGGCGACAATCCGTACGGGCTTCCGGTCGGCACCGTGGCCGAAGGGAGCGGCGGTTCACCGGCTGCGGTCGTCACTGCAACGAGCGGGGCGTCGACCAACGACATCCACGCCCACTTTCGCATGCTGATCGGATCGAGCGAACGGCAGATCAACCTCACCACCGGCTACTTCGTGCCCGACGACGATCTGGTCGGTGATCTCATCGGGGCGGCCCGGCGCAACGTGCATGTCCGGCTGCTCCTCCCCGGTCCTCACACCGACAAGCACTTCGTCAGGCTTGCCGCACGGTCGACGATGAAGCGGCTGGCCGACGCCGGAGTCGAGGTGTTCACGTATCAACCGACCATGCTGCACGCGAAAGTGCTGACCGTCGACGCCGAAGTCGCTTCGATCGGGTCGGCGAACCTCAACCACCGCTCGACCAATCACGACGACGAGGCCAACGTCGTGCTGTGGGATCGTTCGGTCGTCCGAACACTGGACGAGCATTTCGACCACGACTGGGATTCATCGATCCCTCTGGCCGCCGATGAGCTCACCGATCCCCGGGTTGCCGACGACCTGTTCGAGCGGGTCCTGCGCCCGCTCCGTTACTTCATGTGAGTTCCGGTGACCATCGGCGAGCGATCGGGCTGTTTGCCGGCGCTTGGTTCCGGGCACGATGGGGATATGAAGACACCCATGAACCTCCCCATCGACACCGCCGTCGAAACCGCCACCGAGATCGGTGAGAAAGTGCTCGACGAAGCGGTGGACGTCGCTGCTGAAGTCGCCACGTCGGTCGTCATCCCGGCCGTCGGCCGATCGCTGCGACGCCTGGCCACCACGCGCATCCTGGCCGTTCTGGCTGTCGTCGGCGTGCTCGCCCTCGTCGGCTGGCTCATCGTCAAGAAGACCGGCGGTGACGACAACCCGTCCGACATCGGAGCCGCCCGGGTTTGAGCAGCCCGGGGCCGTGGTAGGCACAACACATGACCAACGTGACTCACGACGGGATCAGGTCGGCGCCCTCGCCGTCTGACGTGTTCCCGGTCCGGCTGCGCGGCACGAGCCGCTGGCGACGGGAGCTGGCCCACGATGCGCGGCGCTGGGGCACGACCACCGCCACCGATCTCCAGGACCTCGATCCGTTCACGCGGGCCGCCTGCCGCTACGCCGCTGAGCTGGAGCTCACCGCAGCAGTGTACGACCTGGTCCACGACGGAGTCTGCCGGGGCGGGGCTGCTCGTGGGTGATGTCCTCGTACCCGAAGGCGACGGCACCCCACATCCGGTGGCGGTGAGCCCGAAGGTCTTCAGCGGACCCACCGTCGAATCGCGGGGCGGCATGCAGATCCCGTCGCTCGGGATCGGCACCTACCGGCTTGGTGGCGAGGTCGCCAGAACGATCGTGAGGGCGGCTCTCGAGCGCGGTATCCGTCACGTCGACACAGCGCAGATGTACGGCAACGAGGCGGAGGTCGGCGCTGCGCTTCGGGACAGCGGACTCGCCCGTGATGCCGTCCACGTGACCACCAAGATCGACAACGACAACCACTCTCCTGAAGCGCTGATCAAGTCCGTCCGCCAATCCCTCGCCGACCTGGGGAGCGATTACGTCGACTTGCTCCTCGTGCACTGGCCGGTTGCATGGGACGGCGTTGGTGCCACCCTCTCGACGCTGGCCCAGGTGCAGGCATCGGGCGCAGCGCGCCACATCGGAGTGTCGAACTTCACCATCGATCAGTTGGAAGTGGCAGAGAACTACGCACCGCTCGAGATGCTCCAGGTGGAGTGCCACCCGTACTTTCAACAGCGGCGGCTGCGCACGTGGTGCGAGGAGCGAGGCTGGGCCTTCACGGCCTACTCGCCCCTCGCCAAGGGTGCGGTTGTGGACGAGCCGGCCCTGGCTGCCATCGCCGACGAGCACGGCGTAACGGCCCCGGCGGTCGCCATCGCCTGGCTGATGAGCCTCCCACAAGTCGTCACGATTCCGCGGACCGGCTCGCTCGACCACCTCGACGCCAATCTGGCGGCCCGGCATGTCCAGCTGACCGAAGAGCAGGTCGACCTGATCGGAATGCTCGATCGCGGCTGGCGGATCGTCGACCCGGACTTTGCACCGTGGAACCAGGGAGAGCAATCATGACCACCGAAGAACACGACGACCGGGACCCCCGGCTCCAGCAGCCGGGTGAACTCGGCCAGCCCGCCCCCTACGATGATGCTGTCGAGAACCTCCCCGGTAGCCAGGAGGACCCTCGGATGCCGGACACCGAGATCGATCCGGAAGCGCCTATCAGCAGTGCAAGGGGAACCATCGATGAGGATTCTGCTCGCCGTCGACAGTAGCGAAGCCAGTCAGCGCGCCGCCGGGTTCGTCGAGACGCATCTCGCCGACCACGAGGTCCACACGGTCACCGCCGAGGGACTTGCCCAGGTACCGCCGGTCTATGCCCCCGGCGCACCGGCGACGGTCTCCATCGACGGCCGGCCAATCCTCGAGACCCACGAGGTCTTCCCCGACGGTTCTGAAAGTGCCGAGCCGCTCTCGTTCTCCCACGACGTGGCGACTGCACTCGTCGAGGCGGCCGAGACGCTCGACGTCGATCTGATCGTCGTCGGTTCATCAGACCGCGGCCTGCTCGAACGCATCTTCCTCGGATCGGTGTCTCAGGACGTCGTCCAAAAGGCCGAGCGTCCCGTCCTCGTCGTCAAGTAGCCGAACCGGTCGCTCATAGGCGACTGCGGTGTTAGAACAGCGGTATGACCAGCTTTTCCGATCTGTCGGCCGTGTACCTGAACGCATCGCTCAAACGGCATGCCGGGGACTCCCACACGAAGAACCTCATGGACAAGTCGGCCGCCATCATGCGCACCGAAGGCGTTTCCGTCGAGTTCATACACATGCTGGACCACCGCATCGGCTTCGGCATGGTCGCCGACGCGGTCGCCGACAACGGCGCCGACCACGATGACTGGCCGCCGAT
>JBFGLT010000148.1:0-7821 GCA_041576015.1 Acidimicrobiales bacterium | reverse complement strand
GAGCCCCAGGCGGGCCCCGGTCCCGACGACTTCTGAGCCAGGCCCTCAGTCCACCTGGACGAAGAACGCCGGAGGGGGAGCGTCGGGAGATCCCGGCTGCACCGGCTGGTTGGCTGGAGAGGCGTCCTGGGTGGCGGCGACGACGCCGACGAGGGCCAGGCAGGCGGCCACACCGAGGATGGCCTGGAAAACCAGTCCCGTCGTCCGGCTTCTCTCCGGCACCGCATCGGCCGACGTGGCGATCACGACGTTGGCTCGGCGCGACGGCAGTCGTTCGGTTCGACGGAACTGGATTCGAGTCGGCTCTCGCCGCGCTGCCCGGGTGAGCGTTTCGGTGCGAAGGTTCTCTGGTTCGAGCACGTCGAACTCCTTGTCGTTACAGCGTTCTATCGTCGCAAGGGCCCCAATTCTTGAGGGGCTAGGTTCACTCAGGCGGCTCGCGGGAGGGTGTTGCCACGCCGCATCGGAGATCCCGGCGGCGGTCGCTGTGATCTATCGGAGCTGATCGGCCGACTCGCCTTCGGGACCGGCGCAGGTGTTCCCAATTTTCCGCTCAAGATTTGCTGGCCGGTGTCCGTTACAGGAAGTACACCCGGTGGTCATCGCCCACACCGGATGTGAAGAGCAAAGCGGGGGTCACCAACTCCCTCCACACGCATCGCCACCTCTGTCCTCGGACAGAGGAGCCGGTGGCCTCCGCTTCGCTCACCACACCGACTCAGGTGAGCATCGAGACTGCCGCCCACACGGCGGCGACCGATCCGATGGCGATCTGGATCAGGCTGCGTGCCAGCGGCGGGGTCTCCAGAGCGCCTTCGGATCGCTTGGCCGGCGGCTTGACGAGCGCCAAGAGCGTTCCGGCAGCGAGCGCTCCGCCGAGCGCCAGCACCAGCGAGGGGAGAAGGTTGTCACCGAACATCGGCTGCTCACGATACCGGTGCCTGTTCGGCGGCAACGGGCCGGTTCGCCGGAGGACCGATGGTCATCGCCACCACTGCGGCGGCGGCGGGGAGGACGCCCAGCACGAGGGCGGCGGGCCCGTACCCATCCAGCCAGCCACGGGTGACCGACAGCACGAACGGTCCGAGGGCCGACGCGCCAACACCGGTGAAGAGGAGCACGCCTTGCAGGGCGCCGATGTGCCTCGTGCCGAACCACTTCGGAAGGAGCGTCGCTCCCACCACCCTCGCCGTTCCTGCGGTCAGGCCGAGCGCCAGTGCGTAGAGGATGACCATGGCCGTCGAACCCAGACCGGTCGCCAGCAGGTGACATCCACCGAGCATCATCATGACGACGGCGGGCAGGAGCCGGCCCGACGTCCGGTCGAGGAGCCAGCCGGCGATGAACCCGGCGATCGTCGAACCGGCGATCTGAGGGAGAAACATCTGGGCCGCTTCATCAGCGGTGAGTCCGGCCTGCACCAGCAGATCGATCTGGTGGAAGTTGAGCCCGGTGATCAGCATGGCGGTCAGGCCTGACATCAACACCAGCACCCAGAGCGCCGGATGGGTGACCGCTTCTTTGCGGGTGAAACCCCAGCGAGCCGGTCGGTCGTCAATGGCGCCGCCGTCGACGAAACCACCGTCGGGGCGCTGGCCGACCAGATCGGGCCGGTCGACGAGCCCGAACCAGGTCAGGGGAACCAATACCAGGGTGACTGCGACAGCCGCTGAGATCCACGCGCCCCGCCAGCCGAAGCGGTCGATCGAGGCGTTGAGCAGGATCGGGGCGAGGGCGATTCCGGCCGAGACGCCGATCCCCAGCATCCCCATCGCCCGGCCCCGAAGCCGTTCGAACCACAGCGCCACCGTGACCGTCGATGCCATCGACAGACTGCCCTGCCCCAGCATGCGGATGAGCACGAACCCAGCAGCGAGCCACCACCAGTTGGTCACCGCCGACATGTTGAGCAACGCCAGGCCGAACAGGGCGGTGATCACGAGCTGGGAGCGGCGTACTCCGTGCCGGTCGAGGAGCCGCCCCACGGTCGGCATGGCCAGGGAGCCGGTGAGCGTTCCGAACAGGTAGGCGAGCGACACCTGATCCCGGCTGAGTTCGAGGTCGTCGATGAAGGAGTTGATGAACACCGACACCCCGATCGTCTGTCCGGGTCCGGTCAGGGACCCGGCGGCGATGGCGATCACCAGCATGCGCCACCCGAGAAACCGCCGGTGGGGGGCCCGGTTCACGATCGGTCCAGCAGTTCTGCGATGAGCGGCTCGGGGAACCGGCCCGACAGACCTTCGGGGGTCACCAGCGGCTCCAGCGTCTCGGCGCGCCAGGTCTCGGACCGGTTCAGCCCGACGACCCGGCTCGACGTCACGGCACCGGTCACCGGGTCAAAACAGAAGGTTGCCGACGTGCCGAACCGGGGATCGATGGCGCCCTGCGATGGGTCGAGCGCGACGTCGAAGCAGCCGGCGATCTCGCCGGCGATGACCCGATATGGTCCGGTCTGGTCGGTGAGCTCGACCAGCTCCTGCAATTCGACGGTGATCGACCGCAACGGTTCCTCCGGTGTACAGAACAGCTCGTTGAGCGTTTGCCGGCAGGTCTGGGTGACACCGGCGCGTTCGTACACGATCGTGCCGTCGATGTTCACCAGCCGGCGGCCCTCGAGGTTGGCCACGATCTCGGTGCTCTCGTCCTCGACGGCTTCGCCTTCCCTGATCCGATATCCGGCGACGAGGTACTCGCCATCGTGCGCCCGCCGCCAGGAGGCGATGAACTCATCACCGGCGTCGGGCTCGGTCGTCGTGGTGGTCGACTCGGGCGGATCGAATCCAGCATCGGTTCCGGTGAGCACGACGATCCGCCACCCGAGGAAGGCCACGACGATCAGGAGCGCGGCCAGCACGCTGACCCCGAGGCGGTCACTCATCCACGCCGATCGTAGACCCAGTTCCCGGGGTCGAGGGTGAGGCGGTGACGGGGACCGTCGGTGTCGATCAGGTCCGGATCGTGATAGGCGACGTCTCCTTCCCACAGCAGCCGGACGGGAGTACCGGGAACGGGTCTGGTGACGAACCGTTCCATCTCCACCTGGGATCGGGTCGGGTCGTCGAGGTCGGCGAGGTGACCCACCTGACCCAACTGATGGAGTGTGACCCAGGTGGGCGGAACCAGTTCGATCTCCCCGGACCGGTGCAGTGCCAGCGCCTCGGCCGGGGAGAGCCATCGGTGTTCGTGGATCTCGCCCATGTCCACCTCGATGCCGCCACGAGGAGCGGCAGCCACGAAGAACCACGTGCTGAACCGCCGGCGCTTCCCGGCCGTGACCATCTCTCGAGCTGGCGGTGGCTCCCAGTAGGTCCACGGGGTGAGCCCGGAGCGGTCGACCACCAGGCCGGTCTCCTCGGCCGCTTCTCGCACCGCTGCAGTTCTGGCCCGCTCGAAAATGTCCGTGCCTTCGTCGTCGGGATCGATGCGACCACCCGGGAACACCCATGCGCCGCCAAAGGCGATGCGGCTGCTGCGACGCAACATGAGAACCTCGAGCTGGCCGGTGTGGCGCACCAGGACGACGGTGGCGGCCGGGATCAGCTCCTCGGGGTCGGTCACGCGCGATCCCGCCGGTCGTGGACGATCCGGTCGACGATCGACTCGGCTGCCTCGGCCGGGGACACGTGATCGTCGATAGCGGTGCCCAGGGTTCCGGCGATGTCAGGATCGCGCAGCAACAGGTCGAGCCGCTGCTGGAGCAGTTGCTCGGCCCGGTCGCGTATCTCCGCCTCCACACGACTGGCCCGTCGTCGGTCGAGAGCGCCGGTCTGACGGAGGTGACCGAGGTGGTCGTCGATGGCATCGGCCACGTCGGCCACCCCGACCCCGGAGGTCGATGTCGTCATGACGATTCGGGGCCGGTAGACCGTGCCCTCGGGCTCGACATCGGCGCCGGTCACGTGCGCCAGGTCGAGCATCAACTCCAGGTCGCGTCGCGCATCGCCGGCACCGGGCTGGTCGGCCTTGTTGACCACGAAGACGTCTGCGACCTCCAACAGCCCGGCCTTGTTGGCCTGAACGGCATCACCCATCCCAGGAGTGACGACGACCACGGCGGTGTCGGCGGCGGCGACCACGTCCACCTCGACCTGCCCGACGCCGACGGTCTCGATGATGACGGGGGAAAAGCCGGCGGCGTCCAGGACCCGGACGGCCCCCGGGACGGCCAGGGCCAGACCTCCGTGGTGGCCGCGCGTGGCCATCGATCGCACGAACGTCCCCTCGGGGACCACATCGTCCATCCGGATGCGGTCGCCGAGAATTGCACCGCCGGAGATCGGCGACGACGGATCGATGGCGAGGACTGCTGGTCGCCGGTCCCGTTTGCACAGCTCGGCGAGCAACCGACCGACGAGGGTCGACTTCCCGGCGCCGGGGGCTCCGGTGATGCCGACGACGTGGGCCCGGCCCCGTCGCGGGTGGGTCGCGGCGGTGACGGCTTCGGCCTCAGGTCCGCCTCGCTCCACCAGGGTGAGCAGGCGGCCGACCGCTCGGTGGTCGCCGTGCGCAGCGCGCTCGACCAGCTCATCGACGCCAAGGGTGCGGTAGCTCACGCGGTCGAGGCCGTCACGGCCTGGCGGACCGCCTCCACGACTTCAGCCGACGAAACCCCCGGTCCGAGGACGGCGGCCACCCCCGCCTTGGTGAGCTCGGCTTCGTCCTCCTCGGGGATGATTCCTCCGACGATGACCGGTACGTCGATGTCGGCGTCCCGGAGGGCCTTCACCATCTTCGGGCCGAGTGTGAGGTGTCCGGCGTTGTGCATCGACAGTCCGACGGCGTCGGCGTCCTCTTGTTCGACGGCGGCGACGATGGACGAGGTTGTCTGGCGAAGACCGAGGTAGATGACTTCCATGCCTGCGTCGCGGAGAATCCGGGCGACGACCTTCAAGCCGCGGTCGTGGCCATCGAGTCCGAGTTTGGCCAGCACGATCCGGATCTGCGTTGGCGAATCCGGGTGGTTCACACGATCGCTGCTTCCGTGTACCGCCCGAACACTTCGGCCAGTGTTCCGGTGATCTCGCCTTCGGTGGCGTAGGCACTGACGGCGTCGATCGTGGCCGGCATGAGGTTGATGTCGGGCTCCTGGGCGTCGGCCTTCAGCCGGGACAGCGCTGCGGCGACCGCGTCGGAGTCTCGTCGCTGCTTGACCTCCCCGAGCCGCTTGAGCTGGAGTTGCTCGACGGACGGATCGATCCGGAGCAGGTTCCGCTGGCCATCGTCGCCGTCGGTGAACTCGTTGACGCCGACGATGATTCGCCGGCCGGCGTTCACCTGCCGCTCGAATCGGTACGCGGCGTCGGCGATCTCACCCACGAAGTAGCCGTTCTCGATGCCGGCATAGACGCCTTCGAGGATGGAACCGTCGCCGAGATCGAGCAGATGGGCAAAAACCGATTCGGCCCGGCGCTCGAGCTCGTCGGTCATCCACTCGATGAAGGGTGCGCCGCCGAAGGGATCGGCCACCGAGGCAACACCGGTCTCGTGGGCGACGATCTGCTGGGTGCGCAGTGCGATGCGCGCGGCGTCCTCGGTCGGGAGCGCCAGCGCCTCATCGTAGGAATCGGTGTGGAGGCTCTGGGTCCCCCCGGCGGCAGCGGCAAAGGCTTGGAGCGCCACCCGGGCGATGTTGATCTCTGGCTGTTGCGCAGTGAGGCTCACACCTGCTGTTTGCGTGTGAAACCGGCACTGCCAGGATCTCTCATCGCCGGCGCCGTAGTGTTCGCGCATCCAACGGGCCCAGATCCGGCGGGCGGCGCGGAACTTGCCGAGCTCTTCGAAGAAGTCGCTGTGACTGTTGAAGAAGAAGCTCAGCCGGCGAGCGAACTCGTCGATCGCCAGGCCGGAGGCGACCGCTGCCTCCACGTAGGCGAACCCGTTGGCGAGGGTGAAGGCCAGCTCCTGGGCGGCCGTGCTGCCCGCCTCCCGGATGTGGTACCCACTGATCGAAACCGGATGCCAGCGGGGCATCTCGGCGGTCGTGAAGGCCATCATGTCGGTGACGATCCGCATGCTCGGCCGGGGTGGGTAGATGTATTCCTTCTGAGCTTGATACTCCTTGAGGATGTCGTTCTGGATCGTGCCGCTGAGTGCTCGCCGTTCGATTCCGTTCTTCTCGGCGACTGCGATGTACTGCGCCAATGCGATGTTGGCCGGCCCGTTGATCGTCATCGACGTCGACACCGAGCTCAGGTCGATGTCGGCGAACAGGTCCTCCATGTCGGCCAGCGTGTCGACGGCAACGCCGGCCCGGCCGACCTCTCCTTCGGCCCAGTCGCTGTCGGAGTCCCACCCCATGAGCGTTGGCATGTCGAAGGCCGTGGACAGACCACCACCGCCGTTGCGGAGGATTTCCTTGAAGCGGGCGTTGGTATCCTCGGCGGTTCCGAAGCCGGCGAACATTCGCATCGTCCAGAGCCGGCCGCGGTACATGCCGGGATGGATCCCCCTGGTGTAGGGATACTGACCTGGATAGGGCCCCTCGCCATAGAGCGGTTCGAGGGGTACGCCGCTCATCGTCTCGAACGATGCATCCCGTTTGGCGGACGCCGCGTAGGCCGCCTCCCACTCGGCTCGGGCGTCGACATCCGACGAAGAGGGCTGGGTGCCGTGATCATCCATGCCACCGAGAGTACTCAAACCCGCCCAATGCCGTCAGACGGCGCCGACCGCGTGGCGGCATCATTTTCCTCGACGGGGATCGATGCGAGGGCCTCCACGGCCAGACTGGAGCGGTGCCGGCACCTGCCCGTCAGTCCCTGAGCGCCGGCGACAGCCCGGTGCTGGTGGCGGTGGGCCTCATGTTCTTCGTCAACGGCGCCGTGTACGCCAACTGGATCGCCCGGCTCCCCGAGATCCAGGACCGGGCCGGCCTGTCTCTCGGAACGCTCGGCCTCGTGCTCTCGGCGGCGGGGGTCACCGGGACGATCGCCAGCTTCGGGGTCGGGCATCTGATCGACACCTACGGGTCACGACGGGTCGCCCTCGGCGCCGCCCTCATGGTCGTGGCGACGCTTCCGGTGGTCGGTGCTGCGACTTCGGCGTGGGTGCTGACGGCGACGCTTCTCGTCCTCGCGTTCGCCGACACCCTGGCCGACATGGGGATGAACGTCCAAGCGGCCGAGGTGGATGCGGCTCGGAGGCGGCCGGTGATCAACCGCATCCACGGGGTGTGGAGCGTGGGCACGCTCGTCGGCGGCGGGATCGCCGGTGCCGTCGCCGACGCCGGGATAGGACTCCTCCCTCATCTTGGCGCGGTCGCCATCGTGCTGACGGGTGTCCTGCTCTTCGCGGCACGACACCTACTCCCGGCCGATCCCCCCGTCGACGAGGAGCGTCTCTCCGACGGCCGGCGCCGGCCCCTGCCGTGGTCGCTCGTGCTCGTTCTGATGTCCGTCGGCTGGTTCGCGCTGGCCATCGAGATCGTCCCGGCGGAGTGGTCCACACTCCGGATGAGTCGCGACCTGGGTGCCGGCTCGGGGCTGGCTGCCCTCGGGTTCGTCGCGTTCGTCACCGGCATGGTCGTGGGGCGCCTGGCCGGCGACAACATCATGCACTGGTTCGGTGTGCGATCGGTCATGCTGGGCGGACTTGCGGTCAGCGTGGCCGGGTCGATGGTGGCGTCGGCTGTCGAGATCACCGGTGTGGTGCTCTTCGGGTTCGCGTCGGCCGGTCTTGGCACGGCTGTCGTGTACCCGACGATCTATGCCCGGGCCACTCGGATCCCCGGCGTCAAGCCCGGTCGAAGCCTCGGCTTGATGAGCGCCGGCCTGCGGATCGGGGTGCTTCTTACGCCGTTGGTCACCGGCGGCATCGCCG
>JBFGLT010000147.1:0-7830 GCA_041576015.1 Acidimicrobiales bacterium | reverse complement strand
GCCGACACGAAGAAGAAGGTCGTCTCGATCTTCGGTGGCAAGATCACCGATTGCCTGAACGTCGGCGACGAAGTCGCCGACGCTCTCGATGACCTTGGCCTCGACGTCGGTGCGCCGACCGCCGGCTGGTTCGGGGAGCCCTCGGCCGAGGAACGGACGATGTTCTACTCGGCGGCCGCCCGCGTCGGCCTGGATCGCAACCCCTCGATCGAGCGGGCACGGCACCTGGCCGAGGTGCTCTGGCGACGCCATGGCCGCGAGGCCAACGTCGTTCTTCGATCGATCGAGGCCGATCCTGAGCTCGGCCGGCCGGTCCTCGGGGACACCGACGTGTTGTGGGCCGAGGTCATCCTCATGGCCGAGCGGGAGATGATCGCCGACATCGACGACTTCCTCCGGCGGAGAACCAAGCTGTCGATGCTGTTCCGGCGCGACGAGCTCTTGGCCCACCCCGACATGCCCAAGGTGAGGGAGTTGCTCGGGGTCTGAACCGCTGACCGATTCGGTCGGTCTGGGAGCATTGCGTGGGACCGCGCCGGCTGTGCTAGCAACATGGACATGGGAGCACACGTCAACCTCGAGGACAGCGGGCGGGACAAGGTGGCGATCATCCGGGTCGACCGGCCCAAGGTCAACGCAATCAGCAGTCAGCTGAGCCGGGAGTTGCTCGATGTCGCAACCGAGTTGCAGGATCGCCGGGACATTCGGGCCGTTGTGATCTGGGGTGGACCCAAGATCTTCGCAGCCGGAGCCGACATCACTGAATTCCCTGCCGACGGTCCACCCGACGAGCGGGATCCCACACCCATGACCGACATCCTCAACGACGCGCTGCTCACCATCGAGAACCTCGACCAGATCACCATCTCGGCCGTCAACGGATATGCCCTTGGCGGCGGCTGCGAGATCTCAATGGCGACCGACTTCCGGATCTGCGGCGAGTCGGCGGTGTTCGGACAGCCCGAAATCCTCCTCGGCATCACCCCCGGCGCGGGAGGGACCCAGCGGCTCACCCGGCTGGTGGGCGTGACCAAGGCCAAGGAGCTCGGCTATACGGGTCGCCAGGTCACAGCCGATGAAGCACTGGCGATCGGTCTCGTCTCGGCGGTTCATCCCGACGATGAGGTCGTCGACCGCGCCCTTGACCTCGCCGAGGAGTATGCCAGGGGTCCGTCCGCGCTCAGGAACGTGAAGCGAGCGATCATGGACGGACTGCACGTCGACCTCGGCGAGGCGATCGAGATCGAAAAGCGCGAGTTCAAGGCCAGCTTCCGGACCGAGGACGCCGTCATCGGGATCAAGAGCTTCATCGAGAGCGGACCGGGCAAGGCGAAGTTCACCGGAACCTGACCGTGGCCGAGACCCCTGCACCGTTCACCTATGACGATGTCGGCGCAACACTGGGCGGCAACCTGCCGGCCGGGTACCACCATCTCCAGCGCACCGAGACCCTCGGCGAGGGACGCAGTCTCTTCGAGTGCGCCGCCCGGACCATCCTCGGGTGGGAGATGCACCGCCGCGCCGGGTTCGAGATCAACCCGTCATCCACCGAGGCGCGAGCCGACACGAGCCACACGACCGAGGTCGTGGTGTCGCTCCGGCTCGGGCCCCTCAAATTCGCAGCACCCTGCCGGGTGGTGGACGTCGTCGACGAACCCGACCGCAAGGGGTTCTCCTACGGCACCCTCCGCGGGCATCCCGAGCAGGGTGAGGAGGCGTTCGTCGTCGCCATCGCCGGGAACGGGGTCGTCACCATGGACGTGATCGCCTTCTCCAGGCCGGCCCGCTGGTACATGAAGATCGCCGGTCCGGTCGGCCGCCGGATCCAGTGGCTGGCGGCGGACCGCTACATCAAGGCGGTCAAGAAGGCGTGCCGCTGATTCTCGGGCTCGAAGGTTCGAAAAGTTGATTGCCTCGGTCAGGAATTGGCGGCTAGCGTACCGCCATGGCTGAACACACTCCAGGGTTCGAGACCCTCCAGATCCACGCCGGTCAGGTCCCCGATGCCGCCACCGGTGCTCGGGCGGTACCCATCTACCAGACCACCGCCTATCAGTTCCGAGATTCCGCGCACGCGGCCAACCTGTTTGCGCTCGGCGAGCCGGGCAACATCTACACGCGCATCATGAACCCGACTCAGGGAGTTCTCGAGACCCGGATGGCGGCCCTGGAGAACGGCTTGAGCCAGACGGCGGCGGGCGTGCCCGGCGCGCTGGCGCTTTCGTCGGGGCAGGCGGCGGAGACGACGGCCATCTTGAACATCGCCGAGACCGGCGACCACATCGTGGCCAGCGCCGCCCTGTACGGCGGCACCTACAACCTCCTCCACTACACACTGCCTAAGCTGGGGATCAACACGACATTCGTCGACGACGTCGACAATCCCGATGCCTGGGCCGGAGCGGTGCAACCCAACACCAAGCTGCTCTACGGGGAGACGATCGGCAATCCGAAGAACAACATCCTCGACATCGAAGAGGTGGCCGAGGTCGCTCACGCCGCTGGCGTTCCCCTCGTGGTCGACAACACCGTCGCCAGCCCCTACCTGATCCGTCCGATCGACTGGGGAGCCGACATCGTCGTGCACTCGGCGACCAAGTTCCTCGGCGGGCACGGCAACAGCATCGCCGGCGTGATCGTCGACGGTGGTCGCTTCGAGTTCTCCGACCCGGAGCGGTACCCCAACTACAACCAGCCCGATCCCAGCTATCACGGGCTCACCTACTGGCCGATGCTCGGTCACGGCGCCTTCATCGCCAAAGCCCGGGTGCAACTGCTGCGCGACCTCGGCTCGGCCATCAGTCCGTTCAACGCCTTCCTCGTCCTCCAGGGGTTGGAGACCCTCAGTCTGCGGATGGAACGGCACGTCCAGAACGCTCAGCAGGTCGCCGAGTGGCTCGAACGGCGGGACGAGGTGGAGCGCGTCGACTACGCCGGTCTGCCGTCCTCGCCCTGGTTCGCCGCTGCGCAGAAGTACACGCAGGGACGAGGTGCCGGCTCTGTGCCGAGCTTCGTCATCAAGGGGGGGAGGGAAGCCGGCGAACGATTCGTCAACGCCCTCGAACTTCACAGCCACGTGGCCAACATCGGCGATGTGCGCAGCCTGGTGATCCATCCGGGATCGACCACCCACAGCCAGCTCACGGAGACCGAACAGCTGACCACCGGGGTGGAGCCCGGTCTGGTCAGGCTCAGCGTCGGGCTCGAGTCCATCGATGACATCATTGGAGACCTCGAGCAGGGGTTCCGCGCCGCCAAAGAGGTCATCTGATCCTCGGGCCGGCAGCGCCCGTCGGTCAGCTCAGCCGCCATGGTCGCGGCGTCGGTGCCCGGAAGCATGCGGCGGTCGCGGGCACCGACGCCGTCAGCGAGCCGGTGTGAATGTTGTCCCCCGTGGTCCGGACCGGCTTCTGGACCTGCGAGACTACGCCCCATGATCTCGGTGCGGCGTGCGCTGGTGTGTCTGGCCGTCGCGGCGTCGGCGGCCTGCGGCGCCTCGGATTCGGCCGGACCGGCACCGTCGGTGGCCGGACGTCAGACCACCGCTGAGACGGCGACCTCGAGCACGTCGGCGCCGGCCACATCGACCACCTCGGATCCGACAGCGACGACCGCACCTCTCCAGCAGTCGACGAGCGCGTCGACGATGCCGTCAACGACCGAACGGCCACCGCCGTCGTTCGACGTCGGAGACGTCATCGACCGGAAGGTGCGGGTCGCTCGGGTTGTCCTCGCTCGCGCCGACGGCTCCCTGCTGGCAACGGCCACCGACGCCGACGGAAGCGGGTGCGAGGGTACGGCACCACACTTCTACGTAACGGTGACCCCCGGAGGCGAGCTGATCGAAGCGACCGACGGTTCCGGACTGCTCTACGCCGGCTACCCGACCGCGTCCCCCGGACGAACCCAGGTGCTCGACGTCTCGGGCTGCGAAGGATTCCTCGGGGCGGTGAAGATCTACCCGGTCGAAGACGATTTGACCCTGGGCCAGCCCATCCCGGTCGACATCGAGGGTGCGGTCTCGGGTGACGCCTCGTGGACGTCGGACGGATTCGTCAGTCTCTACCTCGCCGACGGGTCGCCATTCCTCGATCCCGAGGACGACTCGATCACCGTCGCCGAGTATCTGGTCAATCCCCGGACCGGCGAACGGACCCAGTCGGCCGAGCTCGACCAGCTGCGCTGGGGGGCCGTGCGGCTGGCCGACGGTCGCCTGATCTACAACGGAGCCTCGGAGACCGGAGCCGTCGTCGCGGTGGAACAGCGTGAGGGGTCGATCGAGGCATCCTACGCAGCTGCCGATTTCGCCATCAGCCCCGACGTCACCTCGATGCTGGTCTGGGACTCTGTGTTCGACACGGGAGCGGACATCTCGATCGACCTTGTCGATCTCGAGACCGGCGAGGTCCGCCAGATTGCCGCCGGGAGTGCGTTCCGGGCGGTGTGGAGCAGGAACAGCGAGCGGGTGGCGTTTTCCAATGGGCTGGAGACCTATGTGCACGATCTGCCCTCGGGCGACACGATCACCGTAGGTGCGGGCCGGCCGGAGGGATGTGAGGAGGACGAGTGGGTCGTCTGGGGCCGGGTTCCGCTGGCGTTTGCGCCGAGCGGCGATCTCTACGTCGGCGATGCGGTCTGTGGCGAGTCGACCGAGGGATTCCCCTACGACGAGTTCGCGCTGTACCAGGTCACGCTCGTCGCGCCGCCGAGCTAGCCAGTCGCCCAGGGCGGGCGGGGAACCCCGTACCGGTAGCCTGACCCGATCGTCTTCCGAAGGAGAAGAGCCGTGCCCGAATGCCCCGACCCGGATGGGACCAGTCCGCGCCAGACCGAGTTCGACGCACCCTTCGACATGTGCATCGACCCGTCCAAGCGCTACTCGGCGACGATGAACGTCAACCACGGCGACACCGAACTCGGCGACGTCGTGATCGCACTCAACGCGTCGGCGGCGCCGGTCACGGTCAACAACTTCGTGAGCCTGGCTCGCTATCGGTATTACGACGGACTCATCTTCCATCGGATCATTAAGGGATTCATGTGCCAGGGTGGCGACCCCACCGGGACCGGCCGTGGTGGACCCGGGTATCGCTTCGGCGACGAACTGCCAAAGCCGGGTCAGTATCAGCTCGGTTCGGTGGCCATGGCCAACGCCGGCCCCGACACCAACGGAAGCCAGTTCTTCATCGTGTCCGGAACCTCCGGTGTGGGCCTGCCGCCCAACTACTCGCTGTTCGGCCAGGTGGTCAAGGGTTTGGACATCATCGACACGATCGAAAAAGTCCCGACCGGGGCTCAGGACCGCCCACGGACGCCGGTCACGATCAACTCGGTCGAGATCACCGAACACGACGACTGAGGTCGCCGTGGCCGAAATCGTCGACGTCGACCTGCTGGCCTTCGAACAGGGGACTGCCGAGCAGCGGCGCGCTGTCGTCGATGGCGTGCGCCGCAGCCTCACCACCGGCTTCGTCTACACCCATCACGACCTGAGCGAGGACCTCCTCGACACCGCCTACGGAATGCTCGGTCAGTTCTTCGAATTGCCAGCTGAAGAGAAGGCGAAGGCGTCTGCGCCGGGAACCTCGGGCCAGACCGGCTACACCGGCCTGCTCGTCGAGACAGCCGCCGTCGCCGACGTTCCCGACTGGAAGGAGATGCTCAACTGGGGACGTCGGATCCCGGCCGGTCACCCGCTCGAGCGGAAGTACCCCACGAGGTACCCGACCCAGGTGTTCCCCGAAGCTCAGGTTGCCGGGATCACCGAGGTGTTGACCCGTTTCCACGATTCGGTCGAGCAGCTCCAGCGGCGCTTCCTTCGCACCATCGCTGTGGGCATCGGGTGCCACGAGTCGTATTTCGACACGATGACGACCAACGGCACCACCCTGACCCGGGCCATCCACTACCCGGCGATGGAATCGGCACCTCGTGGCGGACACGTCTGGGCAGGCGAACACGCCGACATCAACCTGATCACCGCCCTGCCGAGAGCGACCGCTCGCGGACTGCAGGTGAGGACCGACGACGGCTGGGTTGATGCGGTGCCGCCCGACGGTGCCATGATCATCAACACCGGAATCATGCTCGAGCACATCACCAACGGGCGGATCCCCAGCGGCTGGCATCGCGTGGTGGCCGATCCCGACCAGTGCGGGGACCGCTACTCGGTTGTTCAGTTCTGTCATCCGACGCCGTGGACGATCCTGTCGCCGGTGCCGAGTTGCATCACGCCAGACCATCCGCAGCGTTTCGCCCCGATCGAGGCCGGCGACCGTCTGGACCTCGTGCTCTACGAGATCAACCTGATCGAGGATGCTCGCCGGGTTGAGTGATCGGGCTGGATCTACCGCTCGACGATGCCGGCCCGGATGGCGGTGACCAGGTCGTCGGGCACCTCGTTGATCCCGTGAACCTCGGCGGCGTGCCGGGCAGCGGCGGCCAGTACCTCGTCCTCGGTCTCGCCGGTGACGACGCCGTCGCACCCCTCGACCACGGTCCCGCATGCGAATGACTTCATGGCTATCCCCTTCGGTGTCTGTCTCCTTGCCATGATGACCGGTTCGAGGCATGCGTCAAGCCCCGTGGACGGGAACAACGACCAGGCCTGCCCTGTTTCGCTGATATGGCTGACTCTCCCACGACCAAGACCTTCACCGAAGCCGAACTGCGCGACCGTCTGACGCCGGAGCAGTATCACGTGACCCAAGAGGCAGGCACCGAGCGGGCCTTCACGGGCGTGTACTGGGACAACAAGGACGACGGGACCTACAGCTGCATCGTCTGCGACACCCCGCTGTTCGAGAGCGACACCAAGTACGAGAGTGGCAGTGGCTGGCCGAGCTTCTGGAAGCCGATCGACGAGGACCGTGTGCACCTCCACGAAGACCGCAGCTTCGGCATGGTCCGCACCGAAGTCACCTGTGCCCACTGCGGCGCCCACCTCGGCCACGTCTTTCCGGACGGTCCCCAGCCCACCGGCGAGAGGTACTGCATGAACTCGGCCAGCCTGAACTTCATAGAGGAGCGCACCGAGGACTGAGCGCGGCGCCCTCGGCGGCGGCGGGGCGGAGCCGCGCGGGCGACCGCTAGGCTCGCCTCATGTCCGCTGGTCGAGTCTCTGTTCGGGTCGGGTCGATAGCCCCGTCGGCCACCCTGGCCATCACCGCCAAGGCCAAGGAGCTCCGGGCGGCGGGCCATCCGGTGATCGGTTTCGGCGCCGGCGAGCCTGACTTTCCGACTCCGGACTACATCGTGGAGGCAGCCGTCGCCGCCTGCTCGGACCCGAAGAACCACAAATACACCCCGGCCGGCGGGCTTCCCGAACTGCGTTCTGCCATCGCCGACAAGACCAGGCGGGACAGCTCCTACGACGTCGAACCGGCCCAGGTCATCGTGACCAACGGCGGGAAACACGCCGTGTACAACGCCATTGCGGCCGTCGTCGACGACGGTGACCAGGTGCTGATCCCGACGCCCTATTGGACCACCTATCCCGAGCCGGTTCGGCTGGCGGGCGGCGATCCCGTCTTCGTCGACACCGACATCGAGTCGGGATTCAAAGCAACCGTCGACGATCTCGAGGCGGCTCGCACACCGCGGACCAAAGCGCTGATCTTCGTCTCCCCGAGCAACCCGACCGGCGCGGTGTATTCCCGGGAGGAGATCACCGAGATCGGCCGGTGGGCGGCGGCCAACGATGTGTGGGTGCTGACCGACGAGATCTACGAGCACCTCGTGTACGACGGTGCCGAGTTCCACTCGCTGCCGGCGCTGGTGCCCGAGATCGCCGATCGGTGCATCGTGCTGAACGGAGTGGCCAAGACCTAT
>JBFGLT010000146.1:0-7848 GCA_041576015.1 Acidimicrobiales bacterium | reverse complement strand
GGCGAAGAGCGGCTCGGCGATCGACTCCCGCTCGCCGGGATGGACGACGGCGGCCAGGCCCACGAAGTCCTCGGCGTCGAGAGCGGCGAAGAACTCGGTGACCGCTTCGTCGGGACTGGCCGGTCCGGCCGGTCCGCTGAAGGCGTTGCGGGCGGCGAAGGCGCCACCGAGCCCCAGCAGACCGACGAGCCCGGCGACGGCGAATCGACCCGCCCGCCCCGACGTCGAGACCGAACTGGCCGACATGACCAGACGGTCGTCGTCGAGGAGCAGCGGATCCTTGGAGCCCGGCGACGCGGGCGGCGTGAAGTCGGGTGTGGTCATGGGATCCTCTCCGCCGCAGGCGCGGCCAGTCGCACGAACTCCCTCATTCATCGAACCCGCGACCCCGCCACTTGAATTGGAGCGGCCGCTATCGGAGGACGGCGGCGACGACGGCGGCGACGAGGCCGGCGAGGGCGGCGGTGGCGGTGACGGCCGGGCCGATCCCAGCGTCGATCGAGCTGGCGGCGACGACCGCGGCGACCACGACCGCCACCAGGGACTGCAGGGCCAGCAGCCCGGCCGCAAGACGCCGGCGACCGAGCACACTGAACCCGATGACCCCGCCGGCGACGACCGGGAGCAGAAACCAGACGAGCCGGATGGTGGCGAAACCGTCGAGGCCGAGCTCCTGGGGGACGCGCATCATCTCGAAGCTGTTGCGCATCCGGGTGCCGCTGCGATACCAACCCAGGAACATGCCCAGGGTGATGACGACGGCGCTGACCGGCATGGTCACCCCGGCCCACCGCCGAAGCCGAAGAAGGGTTGCGGTACGCACGATCAACTCGGGCATCGTCACAGGAGGTCGGCCAGGACCGGAGCCAGATCGCCGCGCTGTTCCGCCCGAACCGAGTCGAGCCCCAGGAACCCGGTCAGCTCGTGAAGGGACGCCGCGAGGTGCACGCACACGTGCTCGGGATCGTGGCCGTGCTCACCGAAGGCCGAACGAACCACCAGGACACCACTGGACCGGTCCGCCTTCACGTCGACCCGTCCCACCAGGGCCTCGTCGAGCAGGAAGGGCAACACGTAATAGCCGTACCGCCGTTTGGGGGCCGGCGTGTAGATCTCGATGCGGTAGTCGAAGTCGAACAACCGTGCCGCGCGCGGCCGAAACCAGACGACCGGGTCGAACGGGCTCAGGAGAGCGCGCCCGGAGATCCGACGCGGGCGCCGGGCGTCGGGATGGAGGTAGGCCGGCTCCAGCCAACCCTTGACCGCCACCTCCCGCAGCGCGCCCTCGGCCACCAGATCGGCGATGATCGGGCGAACAGTCGAGATCCCGATCCTGAAGTAGTCGGCGATGTCGGCGGCCGTGCCGACCCCGACCGCCGTGGCCCCGAGCAGCACCAGCTCCCGCTCAGCCACCTTGCGGGTCAGGGGTGGGCGATCGAGCACCTCGACCGGCAGCACGCGATGGGGCAGGTCGTACTCGGTGACGAAGTTCGTCGACCGGTTGGCGATGAGAACCTCGCCGGCCCAAAACAGCCCGTTGAGAGCGGTCTTGCCCTTCGGGTTACCCCACCAGGGACCGGTGCGCCGCCCGGGATCACGGAGATCCGACACGGTCAGCGGCCCGCACTCCTCGATCTCCTCAAACACGGCGCGGACATAGTCGGGCTCCTCGGCGTGGAGACGGGCGGCCGACTGCCACCGGATCCCGAACCGGTGGGCCAGGAGCGGGTACAGCTCGGCGGACGTGATCGACGCCTCGTGAGCTAGAAACTCGAAGTTCTCGCCGCTGCGCCACAGCCAGGCGTCGAGCCGATCGGGGTCGTAGGGCCCCAATCGCGCCAGCATCGGCAGGAAATGGGATCGCGCCACCACGTTGACCGAATCGAGCTGCAGGATCTTCATCCGGTCGAGCGCACGGCGGAAGTGGCGGATGGTGACCTTGGTCGGCGCCGGGTCGGCGAATCCCTGTGCGGCCAGGGCGATCCGGCGAGCGGTGGCGAGCTCCACGGGTGCGAGTGTCGCCGTCCGTCGCCCGAAGTCAAACGTTCCGTTCGACGTGGTGTGCGGTTCGGGGTGAGTTTCACCACCGCGGCGCTCACCTGAGGGCGGGCCAGGCGGAGCAGCCACCTCATTCGGCACCGCTAGCCTCAGACCATGGACAGGCCGCCCCCCGATCCCCGGAAGCTCCTCGAACACTGGCGGGAGTGGGAGAAGGGCGACACCACCCCCGGCACGGTCATGAAGAACCTCAAGATCGGTGGGATGAAGGAGCTCCTCGAACACCTCGCCGGGGAGGAGGCGCAACGCTGAGGTTCGTGCCGCCGCCCGGTCGCGGCGGGGACCAACTGATTCCCCGACCGCCCGGCGCCCTTCTCGGCGACCCGCCGCCGTGGGCCGGGCTGGGCGCGCACATCACCATCGAGGATCTGCTGGCCATCGCCGATCCCGATCGGCCGGGCCACCCGGAACCGCCGTTCGCCAACGGCAAGCCGCCATCGGCGGTGCTGGTCCCGGTGTATGACACACCCCAGGGTCCCGAGCTGCTCTTCACCCGTCGGGCCTGGCACCTTCGTTCCCATGCCGGGCAGATCGCCTTTCCCGGCGGCCGTAAGGAGGCCGCCGATGCCGACCTCGTGGAGACGGCGCTCCGGGAGACGGGCGAGGAGATCGGTCTCGACCCCGACGCCGTCGAGGTCGTCGGGGAGCTGGATCGCCTGAGCACGGTCACCAGCCCGGCCAACATCGTCCCCATCCTCGGCCGGCTCGAGGGGCGGCCGAGGGACCTGACGATCTCGGACCACGAGGTGGACGACGTGGTGTTCGTCCCGGTGGCCGAGCTGCTCGACGCCCGCATCTACCGGGAGGAGATCTGGTTCCGGGACGTCGGTCCCGGCGGGGCGTTCGAGGGAGTGCCGATCACCTTCTTCGAACTGGTAGGCGACACGCTGTGGGGGGCGACGGCCCGCATCGTCCGGTCGATGCTCGAACGAGTCGTCGTCGGGCGCTGACCGACGTGTCGGCGGCCCCGGAGCTCAGAAATCCCAGCCCGGCTGGGGACGGGGGAGACCAGCGGTCAGGTCGTCGAGGGCGGCGATGAGGTCGTCGGGGCCGGCCATCATCCCCATCGCCGTCAGTGACGAGGCTGGAAGCACGCCGAGCCACCACCGGGACAGGGCACCGACGGATGTCGACAGCACCGGGCCGGTCTGGTCCCGGGCCGGTTCGACACCGGTGCCGTCGGACCCGAGGGAAACGTGCCACCGGCCGCCGATGCCGGTCCACGAGCCGACGCCGCCGGACGGCTCGAGATACCTGGACACCGGATCGTCGAGCTCGAGGACGAACTCGAGACGGCCCCCTGCCGGCGGCCCCAGGGCACCCAAGCACACACCCAGATCGAGGATTCGGATTTGCCACCAGGCGTCGGCGACGATCCGCACCGCCGCTGAGCCACCTCTGGTTCGTCGGCCCTCGGTGCCGGGATCGACCATCAGGTCTTGGGCTTGCATCCAAACCGGCTCGGTGAACCGGACGAGATCGACCTGGTCGCCCCATTCCTGAGCGAGCCGCAACAGCTCGAGGCACTGGGCGGGGGTCTGGTAAGCCCACTGGATGATCTTGTCCGGACCGTGCTCGCCGTCGGTGGCCACCACCATGAAGTGGGTGAGCTCTCCACCGGTGCGGTAGCCGAAGATCCGGACCTCGTCGTCGATCTGAAGACCGGCTGCGGTGAGGCGTTCGTCCCCGAGCACCACGCCGCCATGGCCGCGATGGCGACGCACGAAGGCGCGGTGGATGTCGGACAGGTCGTCATCGAGGATGAGCCGCAGCGGCGTGCGGTACGGCGCCGGCACCCGGAACGCCCCCGGATACACGAAGACGAAGTGCTCATAGGGTCCGGTTCCGAATCCCAGCCGGTCGTAGAACCCCTGCTCGAACATCCCCAGCATGGCCACCGCCGCACCGTCCTCAGCCAGTCCGGCCAGGAGGCGAGCCGTGAGGCGCGACGCCAGCCCGAGCCTGCGAGCCACGCGGCTCGTCGTCGCGGCAGTGACCGCACCGAGGGGAACCTCGGTCGTGCGAAAGCGCAGCGAGCCGAGCGACCCGTGGACAGCGCTCTCCCCGCGGCCCCTGACACGTCCGACGATCGAGCGTCGATCGTTGGCGCGAAAGAAGGCACGGATCTGTTGTTCCTGGCGTTCGGCGCCGTCCCACCAGCCCGCCTCGTGCCAGATCGCGAGGACGTCGGTGATGTCGCGGTCGAAGTCGAAAGGAACGAGCTCGACGAGCTCGGCGTCGTCGTCCATACCCCCGTGTCTAGTCGGTCCACCCGGCGACGGCAGCGGTTTTCCTGACGGACAGGAACGCCCCCACCTCAACGACATACGATCCCAGAATGGAAACTGTTCGACTGACCACCTCAGCGGCGATCGTCACGTGGATGGCGGCCCAGCGCACCACCTTGGCCGACGGCACCGAGGCGCCGCTCTTTCCGGGCATCTTCGCCATCTTCGGACACGGCAACGTCACCTGCCTCGGTCACGCACTCGAGCAGGCACGGGACGAACTGCCGACCTGGCGGGGTCAGAACGAGCAGGGCATGGCCCTCGCCGCCGTCGCCTACAACAAGGCGATGCGGGGCCGGCAGATCATGGCCGCCACGTCGTCGATCGGCCCGGGGGCCACCAACATGGTCACGGCCGCCGCCGTCGCATCGGCCAACCGGCTGCCCCTGTTGTTGTTCAGCGGCGACACCTTCGTCAGCCGAGTGCCCGACCCGGTGCTCCAGCAGGTGGAGCAGTTCCACTCCCCCAGCACGACGGTCAACGACGCCTTCCGCCCGGTCGTGGCGTATTGGGACCGCATCGCCCATCCGGCCCAGATCGCCCAGTCGTTGCCGGCCGCAGTGAGCCGGATGCTCGACCCGGCCACCCGCGGCCCTGCCTTCATCGGACTCCCCCAGGACGTCCAGGCGATGGCCTTCGAGTACCCGGAGCGCCTCTTCGACACCGTCGTGCACGAGGTGCCCCGTCCCCGTCCCGACAGCAGCGAGGTGGTCGAGGCCGCCCGCATCCTCAGCGAGTCCACCAAACCGCTGATCATCGCCGGCGGTGGTGTCCACTATTCGGTCGCCGAGGCCGAACTCCGGGAGTTCGCTACCAGTCACGGGATTCCGGTGGTCGAGACGGTCGCCGGCAAGAGCAGCCTGCTCGGTGACGATCCGAGCTATGTGGGTCCGATCGGCGTCACCGGGTGCGCGGCCGCCAACGATCTGGCCGCCGAAGCCGACGTCGTCCTGGCCATCGGGTGCCGCCTCCAGGACTTCACGACCGGATCCTGGACAGTGTTCGCCAACGAGCGGACGGTGTTCGTCAACATCAACACCACTCGCTTCGACGCGGTGAAACACCGCTCGGTGCCGGTGGTCGGCGACGCTCGTGAAACGCTGCGCGAGCTGGGTCAGTTGACGGCGGGGTACCGGGCGCCGGATGCGTGGACCGAGCTGGCGATGGAGAAGAAGGCCGGGTTCCGGTCCTACCTCGATGCGATCGGCACCGCCCCGCCCGCCGGCGACCCGCTGTCGTACGCTCAAGTGGTCAGGGCGGTGAGCGACCTGGCCACCGAGCACGACGTGTGCCTGGCCGCCGCCGGCGGCTTCCCGGGGGAGGTCAACAACGGCTGGTGGAGCAAGGGCATCGGGATCTTCGACTGCGAGTACGGATTCTCATGCATGGGGTACGAGACCAGCGGCGGATGGGGAGCCGCCATGGCCCGGCACGCGCTGGGATCACCCGGCGAGGTGTTCGTGTTCTGCGGCGACGGCAGCTATCTCATGATGAACAGCGACCTCTACTCGTCGGTGCTGTCGGGCCACAAGATGATCGTGATCATGTGCGACAACGGCGGGTTCGCGGTGATCAACCGGCTCCAGATCGGGCAGGGCGGCGTGCCGTTCAACAACCTGCTGGCCGACACGAAACGGGGTGGACCGGCCGCCGAGGAGGTAGTGAAGGTCGACTTCGCCGCCCACGCTCGGGCGATGGGCTGCCAGGCCGAGCGGGTCGAGACCATCGACGAGCTTGCCGCCGCCATCGAACGGGCCCGCCGGGCGGACCGGACCACGGTGATCGTCAGCGAGGTCGATGCCTACACCTGGACCGAGGGAGGCGGCTTCTGGCAGGTCGGCGTCCCCGAGGTGTCCACCCGGCAAGCGGTGGTCGACGCTCGCGCCGCCATGGACAAGGGCACCGCCGACCAACGCATCGGCTGGTGATGGGGTCAGGTCTACGTTTGCCTTACCGTCGGTGGGGCCGGCCCGTCAGGATCGTTCGAGCCACTCGAAGAAGCGCGCCAGCGGCCATGTGTTGACCACGAGCTCTTGCGGCGCCCAGCCCCGCTGGGCCGTGGCCACGCCGTACTCGATGCGCCGGAGCTCGGACGTGTGATGGCTGTCGGTGTTAATCACCAGCTTCACGCCCCGGTCGACCGCCTTGCGGACAACGTCGGACGCCGCATCGAGCCGATCGAGCGCCCCGTTGATCTCGAGCGCCTTGTCGAAGTGGAACAGGGCCTCGAGCACGACGTCGACGTCGATCTCGATCCCGGGCCGGCGACCGATGTACCGGCCGGTCAGGTGACCGATGGAATCGACCGTCGGGTCGGCGATCGCCGCCACCAGGCGGGTCGTCTGTTCCCGGACGGTTTGGTCGAAATGGGAGTGCACCGACGCCACCGTGTAATCGAACTCGGCCCTGAAGTCGGCGTCGTAGTCGAGCCCGCCCGTCGCGCCGATGTTGAGCTCGCATCCCCACAGGATTGTCATGTCCGGGTGGTGGCGGGCGACCTCGGCGATGTGCTCCCGGTGCTCGAGCATCTCCTCGGCGGTCGACCCGTTGATGGCCAGGTCCTCGCCATGGTCGGTGATGGCGAGGTACTCGTATCCACGGGCGGCGGCGGCGGCCACCATGTCCTCGACCGACGACCGGCCGTCTCCGGACCGATCGGTGTGGTAGTGGAGGTCGGCCCTGATGTCGGCGACCTGCACCAGATCGGGGAGCTCACCGGCGGCGGCTGCCTCGACCTCCCCGGTGTTCTCCCGCATGACGGGCGGAACGAATGCCAGATCCAACGCTGCGTAGATCGCCTCCTCGGTGTCGGCGGCCACCACCTCCCCGGCTGTGTCGGCACCGTCATCGGAGCCGTCGTCTTCGGCCCGTCGGAGCAGTCCGTACTCGTTGAGCAGGAATCCCCGGTCGATCGCCCGCTGTCGAAGGACGATGTTGTGCGCCTTTGAGCCGGTGAAGTAGAGCGTGGCCGCACCAAACTGCTCCGGAGCCACCACCCGGACGTCGACCTGCAAACCCTCCCGGGTCAGGAACGAGGTCTTGGTGTCACCGCTGAGGATCACCTCGTGCACGAGCGGCTGGTCCCGCACCAGCTGCATCACGGCCGGGCCGTCGGTGCTGGCGACGGTGATGTCGATGTCACCGATCGTCTCGCTCATTCGCCGCAGGCTTCCGCAGTACAGGGCGCGCTCGACAACCTCGTGGGACCCCAACTCGGCGACCAGCCGCTCGGCCATGGGGAGCGCGTCGGCGATCGGCCGGCGTCGCTCCTTGCCGCCGAGCCCGAGGCGCTCGATGGCGGTGGCGATCTTCTCCTCGGTGGTCGCGCCGAGCCCCCTCAGCGTCCGGAGTTTCTGAGCGGCCAGAGCGTCCTTGAGGCCCTCGAGATCCTCGATCCCCAGTTCCCTGCGCAAGAGGGTGAGGGTCTTGGGACCGACCCCGGGGATCCTGCTCAACTCGACGACCGCGGGCGGGAACTCGGCCCGCAACCGATCCAGCTTCT
>JBFGLT010000145.1:0-7873 GCA_041576015.1 Acidimicrobiales bacterium | reverse complement strand
CCGGAAGCCCAGTCCCCGAGCGGCGAACAAGGTCACCGCCCGCATCGATGAGGCCACCGCCCGATTCATCTCCTTCTGTCCGTTCGTGGTGCTGAGCACCTCGTCGGCCGGCGGAACCGTGGATGCCTCCCCCCGAGGCGGACCACCGGGGTTCATGAAGGTGCTCGACGAGCATCACGTGGCGCTCCCCGACCTCGGCGGCAACAACCGGCTCGACAGCTTTCGCAACATCATCGAGAACCCGCATGTGGCGCTGCTCCTGATCGTTCCCGGGAAGGAGGAAACGATTCGGATCAACGGTCCGGCCTACCTGTCGATCGATCCCGACCTGCTGGCCGGGTTCACCAAGGAATTGCGCCCGCCGAAGGTGGCGCTCGTGGTCGAGACCGCCGAGGTGTACGGCCACTGCGCCAAGGCATTTCGCCGGTCCGGCCTGTGGCAGCCGGCTTCGTGGACGGCGGTCGAACGCGCACCGGACCTCGCCGAGATCTACGCCTGCCAGTTCAAGGACACCGACGCCACGGAGATGAGGCTGGCGCTGGACCGTAGCTACGCCGAAAGTCTGGCCGAGGACTGATCACTCGGCGCTGCCGTCGCGCCAGCGAGGCAGCATGGGGCTCGGGAGTCACCCGTTCGAGCGAAGCGAGTCCGGTGGCGGCGGGGACGCCACCGGCGTTGAGCACGGCCCGGTGCTCTCTCGGACGACGAGTTGTGGCTCGAACACGAAGTGGTCACGGAACTCTCTGCTGCCGTCGATCTCACCGCAGATCGCATCGGCGATGAGCCGGGTCATGCTCTCGAAGGGCTGGCGCAGGGTGGTGAGGGCCGGACTGGTGAGGCCGGTGAGCGCCGTGCCGTCATACCCGACCACCGAGAGATCCTCGGGCACACGCCTTCCGGCCAGCCGGGCGGCCTGGATGGCACCGAGGGCCATCAGGTCGTTGCCGGCGACGATGGCGGTGACCTCCCGCTCGAGCAGTCGGGCGGTGGCCGCTCGCGCCTCCTCGAACGTGAACCCCGGTGAGACGATCACGTCGCCGTCCAGCTCGTCGATCCCGGCTCCGCCGAGCGCGACGCGGTAGGCACCGGTGATGCGGGGGCTCGGCACGTAGCGGTCAGATCCCAGGACGCAGCCAATCCGCCGATGTCCCAGCCCCAGGAGATGCTCCATCGCCTTGGCCGCGCCGTGGCCTTCGTCGCACCGGATGTGGGGCACGGGCAGCACTGTGTCGGCGCCGTTGACGAGAACGACGGCGGTGCCGGCATCGACCAGGCGGCGATAGGTCGAGAGGTCACCATCGACCTCGGCGTGGCGGCCGCCCAGGAACACGATCCCGTCCACCCGGGCCGACCCGAACTCGCGCACGCACCGCTCCTCGGGGGTGAGGTGTTCATCGACGATGGCGACCGTGGTGAGGTAGCCCCGCTGGCCCATCGTCTCGGCGAGATGGTGCAGGAACGTCGGGACGACGGGGTTGAGCAGACCGCCAGCGACGACGCCGACCACGCCCCGCCGGATGGCCGAGGGCTCCGGCACCTCGGTGTAGCCGAAGTGCTCGAGGGCGGCGATGACCCGCCCGCGAGTGGGCGCAGCTACGCCGGTTCGACCGTTCAGGACGCGGCTCACGGTCGGTTCGCTCACCCGGGCCAGGGCTGCGACGTCTCTCAACAGCGGACGGGCCATCGCCTCGAACATTACCGATGGCCTGCTCCCCCTTTCAAGAAAGGACTCTGCAATTTCTCGAAAGTTGGGTCTATTGTGTGACGCGGCGTCGCGGTCGAGCCGGCGTGCGGCACGCTTTCCCTGCGGTGAAAGCCACCGCATCGTTCACCACTGGGAGAAACCCGAACATGAAGCACTTGCGACGGTTTGCCGTGCTCCTGGCCGTCCTGGGCCTCATCGCTGCGGCGTGCGGCTCAGACGGCGAGGAGGCCACGACGGACGACTCTGCCGAGCAGACCACGACCACGGCGGAGGACGCGGACGACACGGCCGAGGAGACCACCACGACCGAGGCGGCTGCCGACGACGACACGACCACGACCGAACCACCGGTCGTCCGCGCCGACGCGGATCTCGTGATCTGGGCCGACGACACGCGCACGCCGGTGGTCCGGCCCCTCGCCGAGGCCTTCGGTGCCGAAAACGGGATCACGACTGCGGTTCAGGAGGTCAACTTCGGCGATATTCGTGACCGCCTCCAGACCGCCGGACCGGCCGGGGAAGGCCCCGACGTGATCATCGGCGCCCACGACTGGCTCGGTCAGCTCGTGACCTCGGGCCTGCTCGCTCCGGTCGACCTTCCCAACCCCGCCGCCTTCTCCGAGGTCGCCCTCCAGGCGATGAGCTATGACGGCCAGCTCTACGGCGTGCCCTACGCCATCGAGAACATCGCCCTGATCCGCAACGTCGACCTCGTCCCGGAGCCGCCCGCCACCTTCGAGGAGCTGGAGACGATCGCCCTCGGTCTGGTCGAGTCCGGAGACGCCGATGTCCCGCTGGCAATCCAGAACGACCCGGGCGATCCGTTCCACGACTTCCCGCTCTACACCGCGGCCGGCGGCTACCTCTTCGGTCAGAACGCCGACGGCAGCCTCAACCCCGACGATCTCGGCCTCGACAGCGAAGGGGGCCTGGCCGCCGGACGTCAGTTCGAGGCGTGGGCCGACTCGGGTCTGCTGACGCCAAGCCTCAGCTACGACGTGATGATCGAGACCTTCGGCCAGGGTCGTGCGCCGTTCGCCATCACCGGCCCGTGGGCGGTCTCCGACCCCGATCGGGGCTTCAAGGCGACCGGCGTCAACTACGTGGTCGAGCCGATCCCGCCGCTGGCCGGAAAAACCGCCGCCCCATTCGTCGGAGTGCAGGGATTCATGGTCTCGGCCAACGCTGAGAACCCGTTGTTCGCCCAGACGTTCATCACCGAGGTCATGACCACCAAGGACGTCCAGATCGATCTGTTCGAGGCAGGCGGGCGTCCGCCGGCCCACCTCGAGGCGTTCGCCGAGACCGCCGCCGCCGACGCCGACATCGAAGGGTTCGGGGAGTCCGGCATCAACGGCCAGCCGATGCCCTCGATCCCCGAGATGGGCTCGGTGTGGTCGGCGTGGACCGACGCCTACTCGCTGATCCTCTCTGGTGAGAGCCCCGGGGACCAAGCCTTCACGAACGCTGCGGACCAGATCCGCACGCTCATCGCCGGCTGAGCCGGCGGCCCGGTCCCCGGCGGCACCCGGTCAGCGAAGTCTGGCCGGCGGCCGCCGGGGAGAGACGGGACCACAACCTCGTCGGGCCACCCCACTGCCGAGGAACCGTGTCCGCTGGTGCGAACCGGGGGACGACGGCTACAACCGAGGGTGAGACCAAGGGGGGAAGACCCAACGTGACGCCGATGGCCGGATCCAGGAACCGACCGACGCTCGGGCTGATCATCAAGATCGTGGCGCTGGCCACCGTCAACGGCATCGCGCTGTGGACGCTCGGCCGGCTGATTCCCGAAGGCGTCTGGCTCGGCGTCGCCTTCGTCGTCGTCGCCACGCTGGCCATCGACTTCATCTACCTCACGCCGGCCCGCTGGGCCATCCCGCTGAAGTACCTGGCGCCGGGCACCGTGTTTCTCCTGGTCTTCCAGCTCTATCCGGTGCTCTACACCGCCTACATCTCCACGACCAACCTCGGCACCGGCAACATCCTCGACAAGGACGCAGCCATCGATCAGGTGGTCGCCACCTCGATCGGGGCGACCGACGCCGGCGTTTCCTACCCCGTCCGGGCCGCCCAGTCGAGCGACGGGGTCCTCGGTCTCATCCTCACCGACGAGCGAACCGATCCGCCGACCATCCTTGTCGGCACCGAAGAGGGGATCACCGAGATCGACGAGGGCGACATCGTGCGAGACGGTGATCGCATCGTGAGCGCCGGTGACTTCACCGCCCTCAACCTCGGTCAGGCGGCCGACTTCGAACGGCAGCTCAACGATCTCGAGGTCCCGACCGACGAGGGCATCATCCGGCTCCAGACGTTCAACCGGGCCCGCCTGGTCGGATACCGGCTGCAGTACGACGAAGCGGCCGACACGATCACCGACGTCATCGACGGAACCGTCTACCGGCCCGTCGACGGATACTTCCGAGCCGACGACGGGACACGCCTCAATCCGGGGTGGGAGATCAACATCGGGTTCGAGAACTACGAACGAGTGCTGACCTCCGAAGCGATCCGCGGTCCGTTCCTTCGGGTCTTCATCTGGAACTGGGCCTTCGCCGCCGGAACTGTGGTGTTCGGGTTCGCCGTCGGCTTGTTGCTGGCGATCACGCTCGAGCATCCGAACTTGCGCGGCAAGAAGCTCTATCGGGCGTTGTTGATCTTCCCCTACGCCCTGCCGTCGTTCCTCACCGTGCTGGTGTGGCAGGGCATGATGAATCAGCGGTTCGGCATCATCAACGACCTGTTCGGTACCGACATCCCGTGGCTCACCAACCCCTGGATGGCGCGAACATCGATCCTCCTGGTGAGCACCTGGCTCACGTTTCCCTATTTCTTCCTGGTGAGCACCGGCGCCCTGCAGTCGATCCCATCGGACTTGACCGAGGCAGCCAAGGTCGACGGCGCCAACGGCCCGCAGGCGTTCCGAACCATCACCCTGCCGCTGTTGCTCATCGCCGTTGCGCCGTTGATGATCGCCTCGTTCGCCTTCAACTTCAACAACTTCAACGTCATCTACTTCCTGAACCGAGGGGGCCCACCGATCGTCGGTGCACAGACCCCGGCCGGCAGCACCGACATCCTGGTGTCCTACACCTGGCGGCTCGCCTTCGAGAGCGGGCGCGGCCAGGATCTCGGGTTCGCCACGGCCATCTCGATTCTGATCTTTCTCCACGTCGCCCTCTTCAGCGCCTGGAGTTTCCGCAAGACCGCCCGTCTGGAGGAGATATGACCGACATCGGCATCGACGCCCCGGCCGGCACGCTCAGCGATGCAGCTGTTCGGGCCCGATCGGCAGCGGTCGCCAAGCGACGAGCTCCGTTCTCCAAATGGTTTGCCGACGTGGGCTGGCGGCATCTGGTGGGGATCCTCGCACTGGCGTTCTCTCTGTTTCCGGTGGTGTTCATCATCTCGTCGTCGCTCAACGCCGCCGGCACGCTCAACAGCTCGGGTCTCGTCCCGTCGGAGTTCTCCACCATCAACTACCGGGATCTGCTCAACGGTACCGACGCACCGTTCCTCGACTGGATGGCCAACACGCTGTTCGTCGCCGGCGGGGCCGCCATCCTCAACACCGCACTTGCGGCGTTTGCGTCGTATGCCTTCAGCCGCATGCGGTTCGCCGGACGGCGGACCGGCCTGCTCGGGATCCTCCTCATTCAGATGTTCCCGACGACGCTGCTGTTCGTGGCCATGTTCGTGTTCGTCAGCGACATCGGAAGTGTCTTCCCCGGTCTCGGTCTCGGCTCCCGCACCATGTTGCTGATCATCTATCTGGGCGGGGCGCTCGGTGTGAACACGTGGCTGATCAAGGGGTACTTCGACACGATCCCCCGCGATCTCGACGAGTCGGCGTTGATCGACGGAGCGACCCACGCCCAGATCTTCTTCCGTGTCGTCCTGCCCCTGGCGGCCCCCATCCTGGCCGTGGTCGCTCTGATCACCTTCGTCTTCACGCTCAACGAGTTCCTGGTTGCCTCGGCCGTCCTCGGTCAGGGCCGGGCCGAGAACTACACCCTGGCGGTGGGGATGTTCCGGTTCATCGACGGTCAGGGAGGCGAGTGGGGCCAGTTCGCCGCCGGCTCGGTGATGGCCGGGTTCCCCGTCGTCCTGCTGTTCCTCTTCCTCCAGAAGTACATCGTCGGCGGGCTCACCGCCGGGGCCGTCAAGGGCTGAACGGACTCACCGGCCACGACCGTGCCACGGCTCCTCCTCTCGACCGGCTCCCGCCGGTAGCACCGCCGTGACCGATCGGTTGTCCCTGCCGCATCACGACCCGTCGATTCGCCATGTCTCGGATCCGGATCCGGCGCCCGGGGAGACGGTCGAGATCCGCGTGCAGGTGCCAGACGGCTGGCGGTCGACCGCCGTGCACCTCCGCACCGTCATCGACGGCGAGGCCCACTATGAGCCACCCCGTCACCAGGACCGCCGGACCGGAGACGCCGTCTTCGAGCTGGCGTGCACCCAACCGGTCCAGCACTACCGGTTCCACCTACGCGGGCCCCATGGAGGCCACTGGCTCAACGGCCTCGGCGTCGTCGAGTGGGACCCCGACGACCACGCCGACTTCAAGCTCGTGCCGGGGCACCGGACGCCGTTGTGGGTGCCCGAACGCGTCTGGTACCAGATCTTTCCGGACCGCTTCGCCACGACCGGCCGTCATCGCCACAAGACCGAGTGGGCGCGCTGGGCGGAGTGGGACGATCCGGTCGAGCGCCGCCCGCCAGACAACATGTGTCAGCTCTACGGCGGTGATCTCGACGGCATCATCGACCACCTCGACCACGTCACGGCTCTCGGGATCGGCGGCATCTACCTGACCCCGTTCTTCCCGGCACGATCCAATCACCGCTACGACGCCCGGACATTCGACACCGTGGATCTGCTGCTCGGCGGAAACGACGCGCTCATCCGTCTGCGGGAGGCGTGCGACCGTGCCGAGCTGAAGCTCATCGGGGATCTCACCTTGAACCACACCGGCGACCAGCACGAGTGGTTCGTCGCCGCACAGGCCGATCCAGCCAGCGCCGAGGCGGACTTCTACTACTTCACCGATCATCCCCACGGCTACGTCTCGTGGCTCGACGTTCCGAGCCTGCCCAAGCTCGACCACCGCAACGCCGAACTGGCCCGGCGGCTGTACGACGGACCGGAATCGGTCGTCGCCCGGTGGCTGGGCGACCCGTACCGGCTCGACGGCTGGCGGATCGACGTCGCCAACATGACCGGCCGCCAGGGTCGGATCGACCTGAACCAGGAGGTGGCCCGGATGACGAGGGCGACGGTGGAGGCGACCGGTCGCGACCCGTGGCTGGTCGCCGAACACTTCTTCGACGCTGCCGCCGACGCGCCCGGCGACGGCTGGCACGGGGTGATGAACTACGCGGGGATCTCCCGGCCGATCGCGTCGTGGCTCGGCAAGACGGGAACGCTTCACGGCATGTCGGCCGGGCCCGGCCAGGATCCCAGGGCCGGCGCAGCGATGGCCCGTTCCCTCGACACGGTTCGGGCTGCCATGCCGTGGGCGGTGCTCCTCGGCTCGATGGGCCTGCTCAACAGCCACGACACCGCTCGCTGGCGCACGATGAGCCGGTCCGACGATCTGGCTCTGGTCGGGTTCGGGATGATGCTCACGCTCCCGGGCGCCCCGTGCTTCTTGTACGGCGACGAGATCGGATTGCGCGCTGCCCACAGCGAGGAGAGCCGGGCGCCGATGCCGTGGGGACGGCCCTGGAACCAGCGTTTCCTCGAGTGGTACCGGACTCTGATCGCCGTGCGAAACACCAACCCGGCGCTTCAGCGAGGCGGATTCCGGTGGGTGCACATCGACGACGACCAACTCGTGTGGCTCCGCGAGACCCTCGACCAGCGGATCCTGGTGAGAGCGGCTCGTGCAGCCGGACCGGCGGTCATCCTCGAGCCGGACCTCCTCGGAGCGGAATCCGGCCAGCCGCTGGTCGGCGACCAGACCCTCGAGGGTGCACCACTAATCCTGCCGGGCGACGGGCCGGCGTTCGAGGCCTGGGAGCTGGCCTAGGCGGCGGCCCCGACCTCGTCGAGCGAGGTTCGGGCGAAAATCCGCCCGCTCCGAGGACCCCGGGTCAGACGGGCGGAGTCGGTGCGACGTCCTCGCCGGATCTCTCGACGAGGCGGGCGAGGACCTGG
>JBFGLT010000144.1:0-7898 GCA_041576015.1 Acidimicrobiales bacterium | reverse complement strand
GCGTTCGTCTTCCTCTTCGGTGAGCTGGTCCGGCTGCCCGATATGGCGCTCAACGTGTCACCGCTGCGCCATGTCACCCACCTCCCCGGCGGTGACCAGGGCATGACGGCGATCGTGGTGCTGACCGCCATCGGGCTGGCCACCTTCGCGGGCGGCATGGCGATGTTCACCCGCCGCGACGTGGGGTGATGACGGACCTCACGCTACGGAGTGCGGCCGATCAAGCGGCGGCCGTGCGCAACGGCGAGATCTCGGCTCGTGAGCTGCTGGCCGCCGTGCTCGACCGGTACCACCGGTTCAACCCGGCGGTCAACGCCGTCGTCGTGACCCGCCTCGAGGAGGCCGAGGCCAGGGCGCAGGCGGCCGACGAGGCCACCGCCCGGGGCGAGTCCTGGGGCCCGTTGCACGGGGTGCCGATCACGATCAAGGAGCCGTGGGACTGGGTTGGCACGCCGTCCACGTCGGGCTACGAGGACAGGGTCGACTGGCGGCCGGAACGGAACTGCGAGGTGGTCGATCGGCTCCTTGCGGCCGGGGCGATCATCTACGGCAAGACCAACATCCCGGTCGGGATGGCCGACTGGCAAACGTTCAACCCGGTCTACGGCACGACCAACAATCCATGGGATCTCGATCGGGTGCCGGGCGGATCGTCGGGTGGATCGGCCGTGGCGCTGGCCACTGGCATGGCCGCGTTGGAGGTGGGGTCCGACATCGGCGCCTCGATCCGCAACCCGGCCCACTACTGCGGCGTGTTCGGTCACAAGCCCACCTACGGGTTGGTGCCGATCGCCGGTCACGGTGCGCCGGGCGATCCGACCGAACTCGACATCGCCGTCGGCGGGCCGCTGGCTCGCTATGCCTCCGATCTGCGGCTTGGCCTCGACGTGGTCGCCGGCGCCGGTGGGCTGGATGCCGCCGGCTGGCGACTCGATCTTCCCGAACCGACCTGGTCCCGTCCCGAGCAGATCCGGGCCGCCGTGATGCTGGAGAGCCCGTGTGTGGTGCAGGATCAGGAGCTGACCGATCAGTTGGCGGCCACGGTCGAGGCGTTGGCGTCAGTCGGCGTGCAGGTCCACGACGACGCTCGGCCCGATGTCGACATCGAACGCAGCTACGAGCTCTACCTCATGTTGTTGCGTGCGGCGACCGGCAGCGAGTTCCCACCGGGCAAGTTCGAGGCGATGAAGCGCTGGGCGGCTCGCTACGACGAGGGCGATCGCGACTACCGGGCCATCGTCGGTCACTCGATCACGATGTCGCACTGGGAGTGGACGGCACTGCATCGAGAGCGGACCAACCAGCAACAGGCCTGGGCCGACTTCTTCACCCACTACGACGTGATGCTCTGCCCCACCGCGGCATCGGCCGCCTTTCCCCACGACCAGGAAGGCGACCGGGCCGACCGAACGATCCCGGTGGACGGCGGGCAGGAGTCGACGATCGACCAACTCTTCTGGGCCGGGTGGTCATGCGGCGTGTATCTCCCGGGCGCCGTCGCCCCGGCCGGGTTGACGGCATCAGGACTACCGTGCGGTCTGCAGATCGTGACCGGGCACCTGCAGGATTACGCGGCCATCGCCTTCGCCGAACTCATGGAACGGGAACTGGGCGGCTACCAGGTCCCGCCGGGCTACGAGTAGCCGATCGTCGACCCTTCCCTCGTGGCTCCGGTTTCAGGTTTCGGGATACGGTTGGGCCATGAGCCTCCTTGATGACCTGACCAACTCCGGCGCCACTCAGCTGTACATCGGTGGTGAGTGGCGTGAAGCGTCCGACGGGAATCGCATCGACGTGCTCGACCCGTCGACCGCGGATTCGCTGGCGACGGTCGCCAGCGGCGCCGAGGACGACGCCAGAGCGGCCGTCGACGCCGCCTCCGAGGCCCAGGAATCGTGGGCCGCCACCGCTCCCCGGGAGCGAGCCGAGATCCTCATGCGAGCCTTCGACCTCATGATCGAACGGAAGGGCGCTCTGGCCGAACTGGTCGTCCAGGAGATGGGTAAAGCGCTCTCCGAGGCGGCCGGTGAGGTGGCATACGCCGCCGAGTTCTACCGCTGGTACGCCGGGGAAGCCGTGCGCAATCTCGGTTCGATCTCGATCGCTCCCGGCGGCGACAAACGCATCATCGCCATCGGTCAGCCCGTCGGCCCGTCGCTGCTCATCACACCCTGGAACTTCCCGCTGGCCATGGCCACCCGCAAGATCGGCCCCGCCATCGCCGCCGGCTGCACGATGATCCTGAAGCCGGCGTCGGACACACCGCTCTCGGCCCTGGCCCTCGGACGGGTGATGTCGGAGGCCGGACTGCCCGACGGCGTGCTGAACATCCTGCCGTCGAACCGCTCATCGAAGGTGGTACCCACCATCCTGGGCGACGACCGGGTTCGGATGGTTTCGTTCACCGGCTCGACCGAGGTCGGCCGGACCCTGCTCGGCGAGGCGGCCAAAACGGTGGTCAAGACGGCCATGGAGCTGGGCGGCAACGCGCCGTTCATCGTGTGCGACGACGCCGACATCGAAGCCTCGATCCAGGGAGCCATGGTGGCCAAGATCCGCAACGGCGGGCAGTCGTGCATCGCCGCCAACCGGTTTCTGGTGCATGAGGCGGTGGCCGACGACTTCACGCGCCAACTGACCGAGGCCATGAGGAATCTCAAGGTCGGTCCGGGCCTGGAGGACGGCGTCGAACTCGGCCCGCTGATCAACAAGAGTGCGCAGGAGGACATGGCGGAGTCGGTCGAGGTCGCCGTCGACAACGGATCCGAGGTGACGACGGGCGGGCAGACCGGCCGCTCGCCCGGCTTCTTCTTCCAACCGACGGTCCTGGCCGGCGTCGCTCCGGACAACCCGGTCCTCAGCCGGGAGATCTTCGGTCCGATCGCCCCGATCACCACCTTCGCCTCCGATGACGAGGCTGTGGCGCTGGCCAACGACACCATCTACGGCCTCGCCTCCTACGTCTACTCCGGCGACCTCGCTCGGGCCATGCGCATCTCCGAAGCCATCGAGTACGGCATGGTCGGCATCAACCGAGGGCTCATCTCCGATCCGGCGGCTCCCTTCGGAGGTGTCAAGCAGTCGGGCGTCGGCCGGGAAGGGGCCCACGAAGGTCTCCTCGAGTTCCTCGAGACCAAATACATCGCCGCCGACTGGTAGCGGGGCCACCCCGAACGCCGTCGCGGCGCACCCTCCACCGGAACTGGCAGGATCGCCGCGCCGGGGCCGCGCGCGAAACTACCAGATCCGACGAGGGCCTGGGGCACGGTTGCCGGGCGGCCCGGCCCTCAGTTCGCCCAGCCGCACATTCCAAGCGTGGCGCCGGCCGCCAGTTGCCGCTCGGCCTTGGCCTCGTCGACGACACTGGTCTTGCCCTTCCGGCAGACGAGGATCCGGTCGGTGCGCTGGGTCGACATGTCGACCATGATCTGATCCCAGTGCCGGTACTGAGCGTCATGGCCGAGACCGGGATAGAGCCGGACGTTGACCACGTTGCCGAACGCCTCGGACCACACCGGGATGTGGAACTCGGGCGGGGTCGTGGCATCATCGGCGCCGTAGTAGAGATGCACCGGGGCGGCGACGGCGGACACGTCGGCCAGCGGTTGGTTGCAATACAGCTCGAATTCGTGGATCAGCGGATCGGGTGAGCCCATCTGCCCGGCGATGAAGAACGTGCGGGCGGAGTCGTCATAGGCTTCGTCCTGCAGGCCCGGCACCTGCTGGACCGGGCTGTCGGGGCTGAAGGCGAACCAGACCTGGGGATTCTGAGCAAGGAACGCCACGGTGTCGGGGTCCTGGGTCAGTCCGCAGATGGCGGAACCGTCGGGCACCTCGGACAGCGCGGACGCCAGGTGGATCGACGTCACCCGATCGGCATTGCGCGAGACGAACTCGGTCAGGTAGGGCGCGCCGCCCGAAATGCCGAAGGCGATGAAGCCGTCGACACCGAGATGGTCGAGTACGGCCTCCACATCGGTGGCGTAGTCGGCGTAGCCGAGGGCCGGGTCGAAAGCCGTCTGCCCGAAGCCGTTGCGTTCGACGGAGATGAGTCGCAGCCCCAACTCGCCTCGTAGGGTGTGGGCGAACTCCAGCAGGTTCATGACCCGCACACTGGTGCCCGATCCGCCGAAGAACACAACGGGTGTGTCGCCGGGATCGCCGTCGTCGACGTAGGCCACGGTGCGACCGGAGGCGGTCTCGAGGGTCTGCACGGTCGGTCCGATGGGATCGAACTCACCGGTCAGTTGTCCGGTCGCGGCCGTGCCGGCGACCAGAGCGATGACGGCGGCGACGAGGAGTTGGCGCATGGGTCGGTGTCCCTTCATCCGACCGCCCGCCGCCTTGGATGCTGTCAGAACCGGCCAAGCCGGTCAAATCGAACAGAGGACCTCGAACTGGCTCATTGCGTAAGTTGCTACTTACCTATTCGTCGGGTAGGTTGATCTTCCGGCCGACGTCAGTCGGCACAACTCGAAGGGGAAACATCATGGACGCCACGACTGCGCTGGCCCAGACCAACGACGTGATGACGTCGGTCATCGCCCAGCTCACACCCGACCACCGGGAACAATCCACACCGTGCACCGAGTGGAACGTGCACCAGGTCATCGACCACGTTTGTCAGGGCAGCCACATGGTGGCCGGAGCGCTCCAGCAGCAGGCCCCGCCGACGGACGCACCGGACCTCCTGGCCAACGGACCGGCCCAGGGCTGGGCCAACGCTCACGCCGCCCTGGCGGCCGCCGCCACGCCGGAGAACCTCTCGGCGACCCGGGAGCTTCCCGGCCTCGGCGCCATGCCCGGCGAGATGGCGATGTCGGTCATCGTGGCCGACGCTTTGACCCACGCCTGGGACGTCGCCAAGGGAACCGGCGTGAACATCGAGATTCCCGAGGAGCTGGCCGGGTGGGCGCTGGCCACCTGGCAGCAGGTCGTCCCGGCCGAGGGACGGGAGGGTCCGGGTTTTGCCGCTGTGGTCCCGGTCGGCGACGATGCATCCGCCGCAGACCAGCTCGTCGGCTATACGGGCCGTCAGCCGTAGACCCCGTCCGGCCCCTGGTTCTGTGGTTCCCCAGCGTCGCTGGGCGACGCCGAGAAGCGGCAGAACCGAGAGACGCCCAGGAAAGAAAGGACATCGACCATGCCAACCGCCGATCACACCGTCGTCTCCCCCGAGGAATGGAAGGCGGCCCGCCTCGACTTTCTCGATCGGGAGAAGGCCTTCACCCGCCAGCGCGACGCACTGAGCGCCGCCCGCCGCGAGCTGCCCTGGACCGAGATCACCGCCGACTACCGGTTCGACTCACCCGACGGGGAAGTGTCGCTCGCCGATCTGTTCGGCGACAACAGTCAACTGCTCCTGTACCACTTCATGATGGGGCCGAATTGGGCCGAGGGCTGCCCGTCGTGCTCGTTCTGGGCCGACAACTACAACGGCACCATCGTCCATCTCGCTCACCGCGACACGGCGTTCGCCGCCGTCTCCCGCACCAGTGTCGACAACATCGAGGCCTACCGGGAACGAATGGGATGGGACTTCCCATGGGTGTCGTCGCTGAATTCCACGTTCAACTTCGACATGCGGGTCAGCTTCACACCCGAGGAGATCGCCTCCGGTGAGCCGTTGTACAACTTCGGCACCCAGGTCTTCGGCGGTGAGGAGGCCCCCGGTCTGAGCACGTTCATTCGGGACGACGAGGGGCGCATCTTCCTCACGTACCAGAGCTTCTCCCGCGGCCTCGACATGCTGAACGGCACCTACCATCATCTCGACCTGATGGCGAAGGGGCGCGACGAGGACAACCTCGAGTGGTCGATGCAGTGGCTTCACCGCCACGACGCCTATCCCGACTAGATCAACAACGAAACGAGCCATACTGGTTCGAATGACCACGAGCGGAGACGGCGACGCGCCGCGAGCGAATGTGAACGCAGCGGTGCTGGCCCGTTGCCAGGAGCTGTTTCCGTCGTGGCGGACGCTGACCGTCGACGATTTCGATTTCGCGGATCCGAAGGGGTTCTCCTCGTTCACGATGGGCATCCAGGTTCGTCCGGAGGCAGCCGATGGCGTCGACCCGCCGGCCGTCCTCTACCGCCACCTCGAGGGCAAGGAGAACGCCATCCTCGACACGGCGGAGGAGCGTCAGGTGTTCCTGCTGCTCGGCGAACACGAGATCGCCGCCCGCTGTCTGCACTACGACGACACCTGCCGGATCGAGGAGTTCTACCTGGGCCGCACCCTGACCGCCGATGACGTCTACGCCCCGACGATGCAGCAGGGGGTGGCGGGCGAGCTGCACCGCTTCCACCGGCTCGACCCGACGGGGCTTCCGGAGGCCACCTTCTTCGAGCTGCTGTTCGAGCGGTGGGGACCGCTGGTCGAACGGGTGCTGGTCACCGAGCGCGGCGAGTTCCCGGAACACGAACGGCATCTGTGCGAACCGCTGCTGCAACTGCTCGAACCGGCGACGCTCCGTCAGGTGCTCGGCCGGCTTCCCGACCCCGACCTGGAGGAGCCGGTGTTCTGCCACAACGACACCTATCACGGCAACACCTTCGCGCTCGACGACGGCCGGGTGAAGCTCCTGGACTTCGAGTTCTCCTGCCGGAACCACCGGGTGTTCGACTTCGCCAACTTCTTCGCCGAGACAGCCATGCTGCACGGGTTCGCCGAGGAGCCGCATTTCAAAATCGGCCCGGCCCGTCACACCGACGCCGATCTGGCGCAACTGATCAGCTTCTACCTCGATCACGAGACCGACGAAACACTCCAGGATCCGGTTCGCCGCCAGGCCCGGCTCGACGAACTGGTGGCGCAGACCAGCCGGGCCGTCGCCGCCTCGGACTACATGTACGCCATGGCCGCCATCCCACTGTCGGTCGAGCCGATCCAGAAGATCCGGTTCCTCCCCTACGCCGCCCAGCGGTTCGCCAAGTTCCGCCGGCAAACTCAGGATTGACGGGATCGCTTCGACCTTCCCATCCGGTCGCTCACGAATACGATGGACGGGTGACCAGACTGCGTGACCTCGCTGCCACCACCGACGCCGTTCGGCGGACGTCGAGCCGCAAGGCCAAGACCGAGTTGCTGGCGGATCTGCTGCGGCGCCTCACCCCCGAGGAAATCGAACCGGCGGTGGGGTTCCTGGTGGCCAAACCCCGCCAGGGTGCGATCGGGGTTGGCTGGGCCACCGTGGCCGGGCTCGACCAACTCGACGATCTTGACCGCGCCGCGGCCGACGGGAGCTCTCCGTATCCGCCGACCGTGCTCGGGCTCGACGCGTTGCTGTCGGAGATCCTGGTGACCACCGGCTCCGGCTCGGTCGGTGCCCGGTCGGAGTTGTTGACCCGGTTTCTCGCCGGCTGCGACGGCGACGAGGTGGAGTTCGTCAAACGGGTGCTGATCGGCGAGGCTCGCCAGGGTGCGCTGGCCGGCGTTGTCACCGAAGCAGGGGCCAAGGCCGCCGAAGTGAAGGCGGCCGCGATGCGGCGGGGGGCGATGCTGCAGGGCGATCTCGGTCAGGCGATCCGCATCGCCATTGTCGACGGGGCCGAGGGCCTGGCCGCCATCGACCTCGAGGTCCAACGACCGATCCAGCCGATGCTGGCGTCGACGGCCGCGGACGTGACCGAGGCGCTGGAGGCGACCGGACCGGATGCAGCGGCAGTCGAATGGAAGTTCGACGGGGCGCGTGTTCAGATCCATGTGAGTCGAGCCGGTGGCGGCAGGAACGGGGAGCGCGCCGTCTCGATCTACACCCGCAACCTCAACCGGGTCACCGACCGGCTGGGATTCGTGCAGACGGTCGTCGAGCAACTGGCCTGCGACTCCGCGGTGCTCGACGGCGAGGTGCTGGGCTTCTTCGGTGACGACGATTCGCCGAGCCAGTTCCAGG
>JBFGLT010000143.1:0-7982 GCA_041576015.1 Acidimicrobiales bacterium | reverse complement strand
GGGCAGACCGTGGAGTTCTTCGGACCGCCGTGGGGTGGCCGCAAGGACAGGCGCCCATCGGCCGGAGTCGAGCTTGCGCTCGAGGTGGACGACGTCCAGGCGTGGCATGACGATCTGGTGGCCAAGGGTGTGTCGATCACCCGTCAGCTGGTCGACAATCCGTGGGGCGACCGCTCGTTCGGGATCGACGACCCGGCGGGAACCCGAATCTGGATTCTGCAGGTGCTTTGACCGACGTGAACGTCCCATGAGCTACCCCGGCCCCGCCATCGACCTGGATACGATCACCGCAATCGACGTGCACGTCCACGTCGAGAAGGACTCGCAGGGTCGCTGCGCTCTCGACCAGGAACTGCTGGACGCCTCGGCCAAGTTCTTCAGGTCGGGCGACGAACGCACGCCGACCGTCGAACACCTGGCCGATTACTACCGAAGCCGCAACATCGCCGCAGTGATCTTCACCGTCGACGCCACCACCGGGCTCGGCCACCCCGGGCTGAGCAGCGAGGAGATCGCCGACCGGGCCGCCGAGCACGCCGACATCCTCATCCCGTTCGGTTCGATCGATCCCCACGCCGGCGAGTCCGCCCTGTCAAAGGCGACCAGGCTGGTCGAGCACCACGGCGTGCGAGGGTTCAAGTTCCACCCGAGCATCCAGGCGTTCGAGCCCAACGACACTCGCTACTACCCCATCTACGAACGGCTGGAGGAACTCGGCCGGCCGGCGGTGTTCCACACCGGCCAGACCGGTATCGGTGCGGGCCTGCCAGGGGGCCGGGGGATCAAACTGCGCTACTCCGACCCGATGCTGCTCGACGACGTCGCCGCCGATTTTCCCGGACTCACGATCATCCTTGCCCACCCGTCGGTGCCGTGGCAGGACAGTGCGATCTCGATGGCCACCCACAAAGCCAACGTGTACATCGATCTGTCCGGCTGGCTTCCCAAGTACTTCCCCGCCCAGCTCGTGCGGGCCGCCAACGGGCCGCTCCGCAACAAGGTGATGTTCGGCTCCGACTATCCGGTGATCAGCCCGGACCGCTGGATGGCGAGCTTCGCCGACCTCGAGATCAAGCCCGAGGTCGTTCCGTTGATCATGAAGGACACCGCCGTGTCGGTGCTGGGGCTGGCGGTGGAGTCGTGACCAAGACCAGGATCAGCTGACGTGCAATTCCATCTCGATGGCTTTCGGCCCGGCGACCCGGCGGTGTCCGACGCCGGAGCCGCTCTTCCGGCGGCGGTTCCCGATCGTCCGCTGCCCGACGAGGTCGATGTTCTGATCGTCGGGTGTGGGCCGACCGGTCTGACCCTGGCCGCCCAGCTGGCGGTCTTCCCGGAAATCTCGGTGTGCATCGTCGACCTCAAGCCGGGACCGCTGGAGCTCGGACAGGCCGATGGCATCGCATGCCGCACGATGGAGATGTTCCGTGCGTTCGGGTTCGCCCATCGGATCGAGCATGAGGCGTACTGGGTGAACGAGACCGTGTTCTGGAAGCCCGATCCAGCCACTCCCCATTCGATCGCCCGCAGCGGCCGCATCCAGGACGTCGAGGACGGTCTCTCGGAGTTCCCCCACGTGATCCTCAACCAGGCGAGGGTGCACGACTTCTACCTCGAATCCATGCGCAACTCGCCGAGCGGGCTGATGCCCCACTACGACCGCCGGCTCGACGAGCTCACCACCCCCGGCGGCGCCGACGAGCCGGCCGTCGCCCGGTTCGCTCGGGTCGACCCCGGCCACCAAGACGAAACCGAGACGCTCCGGGCGCGCTATGTCGTCGGGTGCGACGGCGCCCGTTCCACGGTGCGGCGGTCGATGGGCCTGAGGCTGGCGGGCGATGCCGCCAACCAGGCGTGGGGGGTCATGGACGTCCTGGCCGTCACCGACTTCCCCGACATCCGCTACAAGGCCGTGATCCACTCCAACCAGGGAGGCAACCTCCTCGTCATCCCCCGGGAGGGCGGCTACCTGTTTCGCCTCTACATCGAGCTCGACAAGCTCGATCCGAGCGAGCGGGTCGCCGATCGGGGCATCACGATCGACCAGCTGATCGCCGCCGGCCGCCGGATCCTGGCGCCCTACACCCTGGAGGTCAAGGAGGTCGCCTGGTGGTCGATCTACGAGATCGGCCAACGCGTGTGCGACCGGTACGACGACGTTCCCGCCGGCCAGGTCCCGAAGAGGATTCCGAGGGTGTTCATCGCCGGCGATGCCTGCCACACCCACAGTCCCAAGGCCGGACAGGGCATGAACGTGTCGATGCGTGACGCCTTCAACCTGGGCTGGAAGCTGGCGTCGGTCCTGCGAGGGCAGTGCCGTCCGGAGATCCTGCACACGTACTCGGCGGAGCGGCACGCCGTCGCCGAGGAGCTGATCGACTTCGACCGCCGGTTCGCCGAGATGTTCAGCGCACCCCCGAAAACCTCGGCGCAGGACTCCGAGGGCGTCGATCCGGCCGAGTTCCAGCGGTACTTCCAACAGCAGGGTCGGTTCACCGCCGGTGTCGCCACGAGGTACGCCCCCTCGGTGCTGACCGGATCGGCGGAACACCAGCAACTCGCCCCGGGGTTCGCCGTCGGGACCCGGTTCCACTCGGCGCCGGTGATCCGGGCGGCCGACGCCAAACCGGTGCATCTCGGCCACGTCGTCGACGCCGATGGCCGCTGGCGCCTCTTCGCCTTCGCCGACACCTCGACCGCCCGGCTTGCCGATCTCTGCCGCTGGCTCGAATCCGACGACGATTCGCCGATCCACCGCTTCACGCCGCCGGGAACCGATGTCGACAGCACCATCGACGTTCGGGCCGTCGTGCAGCAGGGTCACCGGGAGGTCGACCTGAACAACCTGCCCGAGCTGCTGCGGCCGGCCAAGGGGCGGTATGGCCTGGTCGACTACGAGAAGGTGTTCTGCCCCGACCTGGAGAGAGCCGACGATGTCTTCGAGATGCGCGACGTCGACCGCGCCGGAGCGATCGTGCTCGTCCGGCCCGACCAGCACGTCGCCCACGTTCTTCCGCTCGACGGGTATGACGAGCTCGCCGCCTTCTTCGACGGGTTCATGATCCCTCGGGACTGATCGGGCCGGCGATCTGGATGAGGTTGCCACAGGTGTCGTCGAACACGGCGATCACAGCGTCGCCGACGTCGGTGGGCGGCATCGTGAACACGACTCCTCGGGCGCTCAGCCGATCGTGCTCGGCCTCGACGTCGTCGACGGCGAACTGGGCGAGGGGAATCCCATCGGCCACGAGCGCCTCACGGTACGGCTTGACCGCCGGATGGGACGCCGGTTCGAGGAGCAGCTCTGGGCCGTCGAGAGAGTCGGGCGACACCACGGTGAGCCAGGCGTCCTGACCGAGCGGGATGTCATGTTTGGTCAGGAAGCCGAGGACGTCGGTGTAGAAGGTGAGCGCGGCGCGCTGGTCGTCGACGAAGACGCTGGTCAGTTGGATGCGCATGGGAGTTCCCTCCGGTTGTTCCGGTTGTTCACCCTCGTTCCTGGGACTGGGCGAGACGCTGGTGCAGACGATCGCGGAGCTCGGCGGGATCATGCTCGGTCCACTGACGCCGGCGCCGGGCAACGACGACGGCCACCCCGGCCACCCCGGCCAACCCGGCCAACCCGATGAGCTTCCAGAGACGCATGGACCATCTACGGTAGACCGCTGAACCATGATCTCCATGACGCTGGCCGAGGCCGCCGAAGTGACGGCGACCGGGGACGTATGGTTGTTCCGCGGTCGGAGCCAGGCCGATCGTGCCATACGGCTGTTCACCAACAGCCCGGTCAATCACGTTTCGATGGCGCTCACACTGGACGACTTACCTCCGTTGATGTGGCACGCCGAACTGGGCCAGTCGCTCACCGACGTGTGGACCGGCGCTCGGCATCGCGGCGCACAACTTCATCGACTCGAGCACGCAGTGTCGGTTTGGGTGCATGACTACGGACAGCGCGCCTGGTTTCGCCAGCTCGACATCGACTCGACCCCGGCCATGGAGGATGCGGTGCTGGCCACGGTGAACGAGCTGGCTGGCCGGGCGTTTCCCCGGACCGGTGCCTTGGCCAAACGCTGGCTGCTGGGCCGGATCCGGCGGCCGGTCTCGCTGGAGGATCTCTACTGTGCCGAAGTCGTGGCCACGACCTATGAACGGATGGGTCTGTTGGAGCCACGGCGACCGGCCAACTGGTACGACCCGGGACGTTTCTGGAGTGGGGACCGCCTTGATCTCGTCGGAGCGTCGCTCGGAGCCGAGATCGAGGTGACCGACATTCCACCACCGCCACCGCCCGGCTCCCGATAGTCATGTCGCTGCCGCCGGGAACCGCCGAGCTCTGGACATCGCTGGCTGCGCCGGTGTCGACCACACAGCCCACCCGGTTCGATCCCGACAGTCTCGATGGCCTCCCCCCGCCGGCCCGGCGGTGGCTCGGACGGGTCCTGCCGGTCGGTTGTCCGTTGGCCGCGGGCGTGATCATCCACATGCACGGTGAAATCCGGATCGGTCCGCGATGGATGCCATTCACCGCCGAGCAGATCCTCCGGGCGGGCGTTGGGTTCGTGTGGAAGCCGGTGGTCGGAGGCCGCCTCGTGCGCTTCGTCGGCGCCGACCTGCTGGGCCCGGATGACGCTCGGATGGAGTTCCGACTCCATGGCCGTATCCCCGTTGCCAAGGCGTCGGGGCCCGACACCGCAAAGAGCGCCGCGGGACGCCTGGCCGCCGAGACCGTCGCGTGGCTGCCCCAGGCGACCACCCCTCAGGCCGGCGGACAGTGGGCGGCGGTCGACGACACCCACGCCACCGTGACCCTGGAGGCCGCCGGCCAGGCCATCGACATCGCCGTCCGTATCGACCGTGCCGGAGAACTCCAGACGCTGCAACTCCAACGCTGGAACGGCGCCGTCGACCCGCCTCGGTTTCGTCCCTTCGGCGGGGATCTGACCAGCGAGCTGGAGACCGCCGGTGGCGTGCGGGTGGCGGGCTCCGGCACGGTCGGGTGGGACTACGGCACGCCCGAGTGGGCGGCCGGCGCCTTCTTCCGCTTCCGGCTGGACAGTCTGGAATGGATCGGCGGCGATCGAGGGTGAGACCCCGGCAGTAACATCGGGACGAATTGCAGACCGCCATGGCCTCGCCCCGTCGGGCCTGGGAGATTCAGATCGAATGTCGCAGAATCCGCCGAACGCCGGGAGTCGAGCCCGGGACCATCTCGCCAACGAACGGACCTATCTGGCCTGGGTGCGCACCTCGCTCGGCGGTCTCGCCCTCGGGGTAGCCGTCGAGCGGTTCGGCCACGACGGCGAGTCGGGCAGCATGATCGTCCTCGCCGTCTCCCTGATCGTGATGTCGCTCGGCGCGCTCGCCGTGGCCACCCGCCGCTACTACCACGTAGCCAGCGAGCTTGAACAGGGCCGGTTCGGCGTGGATCGGGTCGGTCCGGCCATCGTCTCGACCGCCATCGCCGTCCTCGCCGTGATCGCCCTCCTGATCGCACTGTGACTGGCACCCGGGCCGGCGATCTTGCCTACGTGGCGCATCCGGGGCGGGGCAGTGGCCAGCCGGTGTTGGTGATCCACTCCTGGTGGGGCCTGACCGCATCCTTCACCTCCTACGCCGATCAGCTTGCCGCCCGCGGGTTCCTCGCCGGTTGTGCCGACCTCTACGACGGTGCGGTTGCGAAGTCCGAGGCCGAAGCCCGCAGGCTCCGGTCCCGGCGGGGCGAGCCGGTCTACCGGCGGTTGCGGCGCAGCCTCGAGGCGCTGTGGACGCTCGATGGCACGGAGGGTCGGAGCCCGGCGGTCGTCGGGTTCTCGATGGGTGGTCACTGGGCGGTGTGGCTGGCCCAGCATCCCGACCCGCCGGTTGCGGCCGTCGTCGTCTACTACGCCGCCCGCGGGGGCGACTTCTCCGAAGCAACTTCACCGCTCCTGGCCCACTTCGCCGGCGCCGACGACTTCGTGTCAGGGTCGGCCCGGCGGACCATGGAACGAGCGATCGCCACGCGTGGTCTGCCGTACACCGCCTTCGACTATCCCGGGACCGTGCACTGGTTCGCCGAGTCCGACCAGCAGGCATTTGATCCCGAGGCCGCCCGGCTTGCGCTCGATCGTACGGCCTCGTTTCTGTCGGCGGTCACTGCGACACCCAGGTGACGACTGGTCAACTCGGCTCGGCGGACTGCGATCGTCTGGTTTGGCCATGCGAGTCCGAGGGTAGGTCTCCGCCGCCACGGCGGTCGCCGTGCCACCGACCCGATCCGGGTCGTCAATCCGCAGAAACGGAGCACAAATGAAGATCGAGGTGTGGGCACCGAACGCCGACACCGTGTCCGTCGTGACCTTCGACGGACCGTCCGAGCAGGGCCACGGGCTCGACGCCGACGGCGCAGGTCGTTGGATCGGCGACGTTCCCATGGAGGCGGGCGCCGAGTACCTGTTCGAGCTGGAGAAGGACGGCGCATCATGGCGTCGGCTCGACCCGCGAGCCAGGGCGGCGACCAACTCGGTGGGCCGCTCGATCGCAACCGAGATCGTCGAGTTCGATCGGCACGGGTTCGAACCGCCACCGGTGAACGAGTGGGTCGTCTATGAGCTTCATACCGGGACATTTGGTGGCGACCTGCGCGGCGTGATCGACCGACTCGATCACGTCACCGCGCTGGGCGCCAACGTGATCGAGCTGCTCCCGCTCGGTGAGTTCGCCGGAGACGTGTCGTGGGGCTACAACCCGGCGCTGCCCTTCGCCATCGAGTCGAGCTACGGTGGGCCGGCGGCGTTGCGCGAGCTGGTCACCGCCGCCCACGAGCGGGGTGTCGCCGTCATCGTGGATGTGGTGTACAACCACTTCGGGCCGAGCGATCTCGATCTGTGGCGCTTTGATGGCTGGAGCGAGGGCGATGGCGGCGGCATCTACTTCTACAACGACGACCGGGCTGACACACCGTGGGGCGCGACGCGCCCTGACTATGGACGGCCCGAGGTTCGCGAGTACCTGATCGACAATGCTCGCATGTGGTTCGGTGAGTACGGAGTCGACGGACTGCGGCTCGACTCGACGGTCAACATTCGCAACGCGGCCGGAACAGCGGACCCGGCCCATGATCTTCCGGAGGGGATCCAATTCCTTCAGGAGCTCAACGACACGATCCATGCCGAGTATCCCTACGCCGTCATGGTCGCCGAGGATCTCCAGAACGACGAACGGGTGACAGCGCCCGTGTCCGAAGGCGGGCTGGGATTCGATCTGCAATGGGCGGCCAACTTCGTGCATCCCGTACGGGCGGCACTCGAAGCGCCCGACGACGATCACAGAGACCTCGACGCCGTCGCCGAGGCGCTCGTCGAGGGTGGGTCTCGCCGAATCGTCTACACCGAGAGTCACGACGAGGTGGCAAACGGCCGCACCCGGGTGCCGGCCGAGATCGACCCCGACGATCCCCGTTCGATCTACGCACTGCGGCGCAGCGCGCTCGGCGGCGCGCTCACCATGGCATCGCTCGGTGTGCCGATGGTGTTCCAGGGCCAAGAGTGGGCCGACCCCGACTGGTTCGACGATCAGAGGCCGCTGGAATGGGCTCGTCTCGAGCAACGGTCCGGCATCTTCGACCTCTGGCGCGACCTCGTCACGCTTCGGACGACAGACCATCGCACCGGCGGCCTCCGGGGCGACCAGATCGACGTCACGATCGACGGCGACGTCATCGTCGTGCGGCGATGGGGCCTCGGCGGCCCCGAGTCGGCCACGATCGTCGCCGCCAATCTCGCTGCAGCCGACCGAGAGCACGTGCCCCTGAACGTGGGGGACGAATGGCAGGTCGTGTTCGCCAGCGACTGGTCGGGCTACGACCCGACGGGTTCGGACGTCGTCACCGGGGTGCACGATGGCGGCTGCGCCGTCGCCGCGTACGGGGTTGTCATCCTGGCGCCTCCCCCGGACTGACGGCCGTCGACGGCGGTCGTCGGTCGATGATCGCGCCGTGG
>JBFGLT010000142.1:0-8034 GCA_041576015.1 Acidimicrobiales bacterium | reverse complement strand
TGGTCGGCACGACGACGTCGACGGGGGCGGCGGATCCCGAGCCGTCGTCGCTCACCAGGGTTCCGGCGGTGAACGCTCCGCCGGCGATGAGCCCTCCGGCGACGAAGGCGACGACGGCCCGCCAGCCCCACCGGCCCCGGCGAGACGAGTCAGGAGTGGTCGCTGTGGACTCACCACCGGGTCCGGCCGGGTTCGCCGGAGGCGGACCAGCCGGCGTAGGGAAGGAGGGCTCGCCGATCCGTCGTGTCGCACCGGGGGCGGCGGCTGCACCGGGCGGCGCCGGGAGTGGGGTGGGCGAGGCGAACGTCGGTGGGGCCGCCGCTCGGGCCGTCGCCGCGGTGAGGTTCGGCCCGACCGGCGGCTTCATCGGTGCCGCCGGCCCCGACGGAGCCGACGTCACCGTCGTCGATGGCCCGGGGCGATCGTTCTCGAAGTCCCACCGAGTGTCACTCATCTGTCTCCATCAACTCCTCAGCCGGGGCGTCAACCCGTTCTTGGTCGGTATCCAAGCCGGCAAACCTGAAAACAGGATGAACGCCGGGGTATTCCCAACCTACTTCGGTGCGGCGGCGGGCAAGAGATCGCCGCCGGGAGGTAGGCTTTTCCCGGTGGCCAGTTCATCGGTCGAACGGGTGCAAGCGGCGGCCGCCTCGGCCGGTGTCGACATCGAGATCGTCGAGTTCCCCGATGGTACCCGGACCGCCGAAGCGGCCGCCGCCGCCGTCGGATGCGCGGTCGACCAGATCGTGAAGAGCATGGTCTTCGCCGGCGGCGAGCACTTGATCTTGGCGTTGACGAGTGGGGTCAACCGGGTCAACCCGAACCGGCTGGCCGCCGTCGCTGGTGTCGTCGAGTGCGCCCGGGCCGACGCCGATCGGGTGCGAGCTGAGACCGGCTTCGCCATCGGCGGCGTGGCGCCGTTCGGGCACGTCCACCCGGTGCAGGCGGTCCTCGACCCGCATCTGCTCACGTTCGATCGGGTCTGGGCGGCGGCGGGGACACCGCGTCACGTCTTCGGCATCGAGCCGGTGGTGCTGCAGCGCCTGGCCGGTGCGACCGTTGCCCGCTTCACGGCCTGACGTGCCACCCCCCACGATCAGGCGGCGGGAATCGTGATCACGAAACAGGTGCCCGACCCGACCGGTTCGGCTCGAGCGCTACCGCCGTGCCGTTCGGCGATCCGGCGAACGATCGCCAGTCCGAGGCCCGCTCCCTGACCCTCCTGGCCTGGCCCCTGCCAGAATTGGTCGAAGACCCGGGCGCGCTGATCGCTGTCCAGGCCGGGGCCCTGGTCGGTGACGCTCATCCAGGCGTCGTGTCGATCTCGTCCGGCAGCGACCCTGATGGTGGAATGCTCCGGAGCCAGGCGTATCGCGTTGGCGACCAAGTTGGTGAGGGCCCGGCGCAGCGCCTGGGAGTCCCCGTGCACCGGAGCCGGGACGGCGTCGAGCTCGATGTGGAGGTCCCGTGCGGCGGCGAGGGCCCGGTGGTGGGTCGTCACCGCTGAGGCGATCGCGCCGAGATCGACCGGCTCGCGGCCGGCGACCGGCAGCGACGCCCGGGCCTGATCGAGAAGGTGGCCAACCAGCTCGCTCATGCGTTCGGTGGCGTCGTGGGCGGTCAGGGCGGCCTGTCGGAGCTCGTCATCGGAGCCGCCGTGCAGCGCCAGCTCCAGGTTGGTCCGGGCGACGGCGAGCGGGTTGCGCAACTCGTGGGAGGTCTCGGCGACGAATCGGCGCTGGTCGTCGAAGGCCACCTCGAGGCGGTCGAGCATCGAGTCGAACGTGTCGCCGAGATCTCGGAGCTCGTCCCGCGGGCCCCCGAGACCGATGCGCCGGCCGAGGTCGGTGGCGGTGATGCCCTGGGCCACGCCGGTGATCCGGCGGACGGGGGCAAGGAGCCGTCCCGACAGCCACCATCCGGCAACGAACGAACCGAAGAACAACGCCGTAAGGGCGAGGATGGTGGATCGACGAAGCGAGGCGAGCGCCCGCCGGTAGGCGTCGAGCTCGAGCTTCTCCATCATGACCCGTTGCTCCTCGGCCGGGAACACCACCTCGAGGTCGGTCTCGACCACCTCGCCCGTCACGGGGTCGACGGCCGTCACCGGTTCGGTCATGAGCACTGGCTCCACCAACGTCGTGAGCTCCCACACGTACAGTCCGCCGAGCACAGCTGCCCCGAGGACGAAGACGACGACGGCAAAGGCCGCCGACAGTCGGAATCGGATCGTGTGCAGTACGGGCGGCACCCTCAAGGTTCGGCCTCCCCGCCGCTGGAAGTGAACCGGTAACCGGCGCCGATCACCGTGTCGATCCACCGCCGGCCGGTGGCGGCCGCCAGTTTGCGGCGGAGGGTCCCAACCGTCACCCGCACCGTGTTGGTGAACGGATCGGCGGCGGAATCCCATACGTGTTCGAGCAGGCGCTCCTGGCTGTGCACCTCGCCAGCGTGGGTCATGAAGTAGCGGAGCAGCGCGAACTCCTTGGCCGTCATGTCGACCGCCGTCCCCTGCCACAGAACCCGGTGGGCGGCGGTATCGAGCGTGAGTCCATCGATCTCCAGTCGAGCGCCAGCGCCGGCGGCGGTGTCTCGCCTCAACAGTGTGCGGACGCGGGCGAAAAGCTCCGGTAAAGCGAACGGCTTCACCAGGTAATCATCGGCCCCATCGTCGAGACCGGCGACACGCTCGTCGATCTGGTCGCGAGCGGTCAACATGAGAACGCGGGGCTGGTGGCCGGTCTGGCGCCGGATCGTCCGGCAGATCTCCCGGCCGTCGCCGTCGGGCAGTGTCAGGTCCAGGGTGATGAGGTCGTACTCGTTGACCCCGATGAGTTCGAGCGCTCCGTGCGCCGTGCCGGCGATGTCGACCGCATACCCCTCACGGCGGAGGGCCCTTCCCACTGCCTCGGCCAGGTCGGGCTCGTCGTCGACAACGAGAATCCGCATCACCTCACGGTAGTGGTGGTCTCCCCGGGCCATCGGTCGTCTCGTCCCCGGCCAACACCCGGCGGCGGCTCTCGTAATCCTCCCGGTTGAGGTAGCCGCCGCACAACCGCCGGCGGCCCGTGTAGGCACTCCGACCGTGGAGCACCCTCCAGTTGTCGAACAGCATCGCCGTGCCGACCTCCAGGGTGAATCGCCACTGGAGCCGGGGATCGGTGGCAAGATTGTCGAAGGCGCGGAGGGCCGCGTAGAAGCGCTCCATCTCGTCGGGCGGCAGCACCAGCGGTGCTCGATCGGCATTGTTCAGCGACACCTGCACCAGACGGCCGGCGTCGTCGTGGCGGAGGACTGGCCGCTCGGCCAGCAGGTGAACGCCATCGCCCACGTACCGGCCGGGGACGGGAACCGTTGCGAGGATGTCGAACAACTCGGGCTCGAGGGAGCGGAGCTCGTCGGCGACCCGGAATCCATCGACGAGCAGCGTCTCACCGCCCGTGCTGTCCTGTTCGAGGCACAGCAGGAGCTGCAGGCCAGGGGCATCGTTGGAGTAGGTGCCGTCGGTGTGCGGGGCCAGTTCGAGAGCGGTGTAGGCGGTGTCGGCGCGAGCCAGATCGGCGCCGAACTCCCACACTGAACCGAAGATCGTCCGCCGCACATACCCGAGCCGCTCGAGGAGCGCTCGGGCGTTTTCGACCGAGGGGTCGGCCTGCTCGATCAGGCAGACGCCGTACCGGTCGATGTTGTCGAGCAGTACCCGAACGCCGGCCTCGCTGCCGAGCACGGCGGCGGCGTCCACCGCCGGACGGGCACCGAGGATTTCGCCGGCTGACCATCCGGCGGCACCCACCGGTGGCCCACCGGCGCCGCGGTGGCGGTGGAGGAAGGGCACGGGCAGGATGGAAACCGGCAGGTCATCGCCCCAGTCGACCACCAGGTCACCGGACGCGACCGTGACCGCCCGAGGGCGAAGTGAGGGATCGATCGACGTCGAGACCAGCAGTCGTTGACCGGTGCTCGGGTGCAGGGACAACGGGTCGTGTGAGTGGTCGCGCACCCAGACCCAGGGATGTTCCGACACGACGCCGTCGCGCCAGTGGAGTCGGAGACGTTCGGCCGCGTCGTAGGAGGCGAGCATCCGTCGATTCAAGCACGTCGAGGGGATCGAACGCTCCGACGATCCACCGGCGGCCACCCCGGAGCCGATCGTTTCGACGCCCGTTCAGCCGAACTTCGGTTTTGGTTGACACACTGGGGTGTGTGACCCGTGAGCACCAGACCGCCGCCACCGAACTGGAACGGGTGATCTTCGAGGTCAAGAAGGTCATCGTGGGACAGGACCACATGATCGAACGGCTGCTGGTCGCCCTGCTGGCGCGCGGTCACATCCTCCTCGAGGGCCTTCCCGGCCTGGCCAAGACGATGGCCGTGTCCACGCTGGCCGGTGTGATCGGCGGGACGTTCACCCGTCTCCAGTTCACCCCCGACCTGCTCCCGTCGGATCTCACCGGCACCCGGATCTGGCGAGGCCGCAACGAGACCTTCGACATCGAGTGGGGCCCGGTGTTCGCCAACTTCCTCCTCACCGACGAGATCAACCGGGCGCCGGCCAAGGTGCAGAGCGCGCTGCTGGAGCTGATGGCCGAGCGGCAGGTCTCCATCGCCGGCCAGACCCGCCCGCTTCCCACCCCGTTCCTCGTGCTGGCCACTCAGAACCCCGTCGAGTCCGAGGGCGTCTACACGCTGCCCGAAGCCCAACGGGACCGGTTCCTGATGAAGGTCGTCGTCGGCTACCCGTCCCCCACCGAGGAACTCGAGATCGTCCGTCGCTCCGGGGCGGCCGGTATCCCCCTCGGCCTCGCCCGGCTCGAATCGGTGATGACGACCGACCGCCTGACCGAGCTCCAGGACATGGCCCAGCGGATCTACGTCGACACCGCCGTCGCCCAGTACGCCGTCGACCTCGTCATGGCCACCCGGGAACCCGAGCTGCGGGGGCTTCCTGAGCTGGCCCCGTTCATCGAATTCGGCGTGAGCCCGAGAGCCACGATCGGGTTGATCGACGCCGGCCGATCGCTGGCGCTCATGCGGGGCCGCGGCTACGTCATTCCCCAGGATGTCTTCGACGTTTCCCGCGATGTGCTGCGGCACCGTCTGATGTTGACCTACGAGGCCTTGGCGGAGAACCGGACCGCCGACGACATCATCAATCGGGTCCTGTCCGTGGTGCCGGCCGCCGATGTCACCGCCCTCGACCGGCAGCCGTCGAGCTCGCACCACAGCAGTACCGATCCGACCACCGAGCTCTCGGACGCCTTGATCCGGCGTCCAGCCGGTGACGGGTCCGATGGTGCGTCGCAACCGCGACCGGCCGGTTCCCGTATCGGCGACCCGATCGTCCGGCCGGCCGACGACACCGCCGGCCAACCATGACCGAATCGACCGAACTGCTCGCCGCCGAGGCCCGTACCACGCTACGAGCGCTGGAGCTCGAGGTGACCCGCCGGTTGGACGGACTTCTCCACGGCGATCACAAGGGCCTCGTTCCCGGTCACGGCTCCGAGCTCGGGGAAACCCGGCGGTACGAACCCGGCGACGACATCCGGCGGATCGACTGGAATGTCACGGCTCGGCTGGGTGAGGCGCACATCCGTCAGACGATCGCCGAGCGGGAACTCGAGACGTGGCTGGTCGTCGACACCGGACCACGACTGGCCTTCGGCTCGGCGGCCAGGGAGAAGCGGACCCAGGGGCTGGCGGCCGCCGCCTCGGTCGGATTCTTGACCCAGCGCGACGGCAACCGCATTGGAGCTGTTCTGACCGGCCCCTCCGGTGACGAGATCATCGCCCCGCGCGGGAGTCGCAAACACCTGCTCCACGTGCTCCACCAGATCGCAACCGGCACTCGGCCCGATCACTCGGGTGTGACCGATCTGGCTCACTCGTTCCGTCGTCTCGGCGCAGTGGCCAAGCGTCGTGGACTGGTCTCCGTGATCACCGACTTCCGGGTGGCACCCGGGTGGGAGGACGCTCTCGGTGCCCTCGCCCGCCGTCACGACGTCCTCGCGTTCGAGCTCGTCGACCCCCTCGAAATGGAGCTCCCGAACGTCGGAATGTTGCCGGTCGTCGACCCGGCCACCGGAGAACTCATCGAGGTTCCGACCCACAAGGCCGCTGTGCGGCGCCGGTACGCCGAGGCGGCCGCCGACCGCCAGAACCTCCTCACCAGTACGTTTCGACGGCACGGCATCGATCACATCGAGATGCGCACCGATCACGCGTGGCTCGACGACGTGATCCGGTTCGTCGCCCGGCGAAAGCATCGTCTCCTGGCGACGGCGGGCCGGAGCCGGCCGTGACCGACAGCATCGAGGTCGTCAACGTCGGAGGGATCTCCTTCCTCAGCGCCAACCGACTGTGGGCGCTGCTGATCCTGCCGGTGCTGGTCGTGGCCTACCTGCTGATCCAGCGCCGGCGGCGCCGGTACGCCGCCCGGCTGGCGAGCGCCGAACTGCTCACGTCCGTGCTTCCCAGACGGACCGGATGGCGCCGGCACGTGACCGCCGGATTCCTGTTGCTCGCCCTGTTCTCGATGCTGCTCGGGTTGGCGGAACCGGCTTGGGAGACCGAGGTCGAGCGGGACCGGGCCGTGGTGATGCTCGCCATCGACATCAGTTTGAGTATGGAGGCGGGCGATGTTCCCCCGAACCGACTGGCCGCTGCGCAGCAGGCCGCCATCGAGTTCGTCGACCAGCTGCCGCCGGGCCTCGACGTCGGCCTGGTGAGCTTCGCCGAGACGGCCGACATCCGAGTTTCACCCACACGCAACCGTACGCAGGTGATTCGCGCCATCCAGGGCCTCGAGCTTCAGCCGGCCACCGCCATCGGGGAGGCGATCTTCACCTCGCTCGATGCGCTGCTCAACACCCCACTCGACGATTCCGGCACCATTCCGCCGAGCACGATCGTGCTGCTCTCCGACGGCGAGACCACCGTCGGTCGCACCGACGACGCAGCGGTCGAGGCGGCCAACGAGGCACAGATCCCGGTTTCGACCATCTCGTTCGGGACCGAAGCCGGATTCATCCTCTACGACGATCCCGACACCCCCCAGGTCGAATCGTTCCGGATCGACGTTCCGGTGGCCGAGGACAACCTACGCGCCATCGCCGAGGCCACCGGCGGTCTCTACTTCCAGGCCTCCTCTCTGGAAGAGCTCGAAGCCGTCTACGCCGACATCGGGTCGGCGGTCGGGACCGAGGTCGAGCTGACCGAGATCGCCGACCTGTTCTCCGCCATCGCCGCAGCGCTCACCCTCCTGGCGGTCGGGCTCAGCCTCTGGTGGTTCCAGCGGTTGATTTGACCGTCCCCACTTCCCCGCGGTCGGCTCGGAGGTCGATCACTCCGTCCGGGCGCCCGATCTTCTCGCTGACGACCTTGGACGACTGGCCCGGCTGCATCGACACCCCGTAGAGCACGTCGGCGGCTTCCATCGTGCGCTTCTGGTGGCTCACGATGAGGAGCTGAGCGTCGCTGCGGAACTCCTGGACGAGGTTGAGGAACCGGTTGAGGTTGAAATCGTCGAGAGCGGCCTCGACTTCGTCCATCACATAGAACGGCGATGGTCGGGATCGGAAGACGGCGAAGAGAAAAGCCAAGGCGGTGAGTGAGCGCTCGCCGCCCGACAGCAACGACAGCTTCTTGATGTTCTTGCCGGACGGCTTGGCTTCGAGCTCCACCCCGGTGGTGAGCAGATCGCCCGGTTCGGTCAGGACGACAGCTCCTTTGCCCCCGGGAAACAGTACGGCGAACAGGTCGGCGAAGTGGTTGGCGACGTCGGCATACGCGGCGGCGAAAACCGTCACGATCTGCTCGTCGATGTCGTTGATCAGGTGGACGAGTTCGCGACGGGAAGCCCGCACATCCTCCATCTGACCGTGGAGGAACTCGAAGCGCTCCTTGAGCTCCTCGAACTCCTCGAGCGCCAGCGGGTTGATGGGCCCCATCGCTCTCAGTTCCCCGTCGAGTTCACGAAGGCGTGACTCGGGCGAGGTCCCTGCGGGCACTGCGGGCGGCTCGGCGCCGATGGCG
>JBFGLT010000141.1:0-8095 GCA_041576015.1 Acidimicrobiales bacterium | reverse complement strand
GTTCGGCGGCACCCGCCGAACGCGATCGCGCGGTCGCCTCCCTACGAGCGCTCGCCCGCACGGCGTCCGGTCAGACACCACCGGACCACCCCACGGCGTCAGCCCTGGCGGCGACGTCGTGATCGAGCTGTTCGGGACCCTGGCCCGCGTGTACCCGGTCCTGCTGGTGGTCGGCGGGCTGGCCCTCATCGGCGCCGTCCTCGGCGCCTGGAGCCGGGTCTCGTCTGGTTCTGTCACCGCCGGACCAGCCGCCGTCCCGACACCGCCCACTGCCGGACTCGAAGCTCTGCCGTGGGCGGCGCAGATGATCGAGGACGCCCTCACCGCCCATCCCGACGACGTGCTCGAACGGCTCGTACGGCGGGGCGGCGACCTCGGTGTTCAGGTCGCGGTGCCTGACCACTGGTCCACCTACGACCGGCTCGACGCCGTTCTCGACCAGCTCGAAGCCTCCCTGCAGCTCCGTCCCCATCGGATCGGGCCAGGGGCAGACCCGGAGGCACCCTCATGACCACCATGCCGCAGGTGACCGATCCCCGAACCGTCGGCCCGCTCGCCGATCAGGTGCTCGACCAACTCGAGACCGCAATCGTGGGGAAGCGGGACATGTTGCGGCTGGTCGTCGCCGCCGTGTTCGCCGACGGTCATGTCCTGCTCGAGGACGTTCCGGGCGTCGCCAAGACAGCAACGGCCCGCGCCATCGCCGCCACCTGTGGCCTGGCGTTCTCGAGGATCCAGTTCACGCCCGATCTCATCCCCGCCGACATCACCGGGGCCACGGTGTACGATCCGAGCCGCTCGAACACCGAGTTCCGCCCGGGGCCCGTGTTCGCCAATCTGGTTCTGGGCGACGAGATCAACCGTGCACCCCCGAAAACCCAATCCGCGCTGCTCGAGGCCATGGAGGAACGACAGGTCACCGTCGACGGCGCAACCCGCGCCCTCCCAGACCCGTTCGTCGTCATCGGGACCCAGAATCCGATCGAAGCCGAAGGCACCTACCCCTTGCCCGAAGCCCAGCTCGACCGCTTTCTCATCCGAACCGGTATCGGCTATCCCACGACCGATGCAGAGGTCGACCTCATCCTCCGGCGGGCTCGTCGCGGTTCGGACCGAATCCGACTCGACCCACTGCTCACCGTCGAGGGGACCCGATCGATTCAGCTGGCCGTCGAGCGTGTGCATGTCAGCGAGCCGGTCGCCCGCTATCTCGTGGACATCGCCGACGGGACCCGGCAGAGCCCCCGCGTCGAGGTGGGTGCCAGCCCGCGAGGCTCACTCGCCCTTTTGAAAATGGCCCGCTCGTGGGCCGCCATCGGCGGCCGTAACTACGTGCTCCCCGACGACGTGAAGGCGATGGCCGTCCCTGCGTTGAGCCATCGTCTCCTCCTCATGCCGGACCAGTGGGTACGCGGGATTCAACCCTTCGAGGTGATCACCGAAGTGCTGGACATGATCCCGGCCCCACCGCCACTCGATGTAGGAGAGGACCCCGGGGAGGTCCCGGCACCGCTGTCATTCGGAGACGCCCCGCCGTGAGCCGGCACCTGACCTGGCGGTTCTGGCTCTACGCCGCTGCCAGCGCTTTGCTGTTGCTGATCGCGCTCGTCCAACCACCCGGCGAGTCCTCGACCGCCTTCATCGCTCTCGCCCCGTTCCTGACGGTGATCGTCCTGAGCATCATGAGCGGATGGTGGCGTTCGGTCGAGGTCGCCAGGGTCAGCCTCGGCCGCCTTCGAATCATCGAAGGCGACGAGGTCGCCCTGTTCGTCGACCTCCGTTGCCCGCACCCCGTCGCCGTCGCCGACGTCGAGCTCCAGCTCCCCGCCGCTCTCGAACCGGTCTCACCGTGCCGGGTCATCCAGCCGATCGCCGACGACTCGCGCCTTCGGTTCGACCTGCGGGCCACCCGGTGGGGTGCCATCGGGCCGGAGTTCCTCAACGTGGTGACGAGGGATCGATTCGCCCTCACCGAGTGCATTCAACAGTTCCCGCTGACCAATCTGATCCACGTGCACCCACCGAGTCAGCGGATCCAGGCGATGCTGCACGCCGAGCGAACCCGGTCCACGATCGGGGACCACCGGTCGATCGCCCGGGGTCCCGGCCTCGAACTGGCCGAGGTGCGGTACCACCAACCGACAGATCCCATCGGCCGGATCCATCCGGTCCTGTCGATGCGACGCGGGCGCCCCATGGTCGTCGACCGCCACACCGAGCAGGCGACCGACGTCATCCTCTACATCGACGCCGTGCAGGATGTCGGATCGGCGCTCGACAGCACCCTCCGGTCGACGATCGCAGCCGCTATCGGGCTCCAGCAGCGACACTTCCGGTCGATGGACCGGATCGGGATTCTGAACCGGAGCACGGGCGTGCAATGGCTCCCGCCCAGCTTGGGCAGACGGGCTGGTCATCTCATCGTCGACGCCCTGTTGTCATCGGCAGTGATGCGGGACCGGCCCGGCGACCTTGACACTCTTCCGTACGTCCAGTTGGACGGTCGGTCGCTCATCTTGGCCATGTCGCCGCTGCACAGCGAGGTCGTCGTCGCCGACCTGGCCCGCCTGCGAAATCGCGGCCACCCGGTCGCAGTGATCGCCATCGACCGACAGCTGGACATCAGCGTCGATGCCACCGCTCGACGCATCCTCCGCATCGACAACGAGATCAACCGTCGACAGCTCGGGGAACTTGGCGTCACCGTCTTGCCGTGGGACACGGCGGGGCCCCTCGAACCCGTCCTACGGCGGGCTGTGTCCGCCGGGCGGGGGCCGGGTCGCCAGCGAGGCGCCCTGCCGGGGGTGCGAGCATGACCCAGACCGATTCCTTCCCGCTGCCCTCAACGCCTCCGCCGCCGGGCATCGCCGCCACCACGGGCGGCCCGCCCTCCTCGACCCGGCGACAACGAGAACGCCACAGCGACGCAATCGAGCAGGAGCGCCGGGCCAACCGTCGCGCGGCGGTCCAACTGATCGCCACACCGGAATGGTTGGCTCTCATCGCCGTCTGCGCTGCGTTGCTGGTCCTGCTGTCCGCAAGCCTGCTGCTCTTCCTCATGGGGGCGGTCGTGGCGGCGACCTTCGGCTGGCTGTACCTCTCGTCGGGCGACGCCCTCGCCGCCGTCCTGATCGTCGGCGGCATCGGCTTGTTGACCGCCGCCGCCCTCGGCGACAGCTTAGGCCTCGGGGGGGGCAGGCTGTGGTGGGTCGTCCCCGGTCTCGTGATGACGACGGCCGACGGAGCGATCACCTACAACCAATACCGGCGGCGTATCGGTGAGGTCGACCGCCGGATCCTGCTGGCGGCCTGGGGCAACGTCGCATCGGTCCTCGCCGTGGCAACGGGGCTGGCGTGGCTCCTCCAGCGGATCGCCGAGCGGGACGGGCGCGTGACTTGGCCCTGGTTCGCCACGGTGTCGCTGGCCCTGGCCACCGCTGCGTTCGCCGGTCTAGTGTGGCTGCGGCGGCGGGCTACACCAGCGGACCGGCGGCGCTACACACCGGGACGCCGACTGCTGCCCCCGCCCCGCTGAGTCGCTCCGTTCAGTCCGCTGTGAGGTAGACCGACCGGACCGACGCCCGCAGGTCGGTGGACGAGCGCAACGCCTCCCAGTCGGCGGTTTCGTCGGCCGAGGGTGTCCGATCGGCGAACAACAGCGAGAGCATCGTCACCTCGGTCCGGCTCTGGGTCAGGCGGATCAGTTCGTCGCCCTCGGTGAAATAGACCACGATTTCTCCCCGGCTGAGCCCCCCGTGCTCGAGCAGGTCGAGCCAGTAGGCCTTCCCCACCTCGTCGGGATCGCGGAGCAGCACGTCCGCGTACAACTGGTCGAGGAAGTCGCCGAAAGTGAGGTGCCCGTAGCGGTTCACGAACTCCCGGGAGCGGGCGAACTGCTCGGCGATGCCCGACAAGCTTGCGCCTGTTCGATACTGGTCCATCCAGTAGTTGAATCCGTCCGTGTCGGCTGGCCGGAGGAAGTAGGCCTCGTACAATCGGTCGAGTGAGCCACCCGCGCTCCGCGGCGTGATCACGCTCGCCACGGCGGCATCGAGGCCGTCCTGGGTGAGCACGGCGGCCAGATCGATCAGCTCCGACGACGTCGCCCTGCGGCCGTGGACCGTCTGGTAGAGGCCATCGCCGAAGGCCGGAAAATCGACGAAGGGTGAGACGAGCGCCGGGTCGACATCCGGAATCGCTCGCTGGGCCCGCTTGAGGGCGGCGTCGACAATCGGAGCCGGATTGACGTTGTAGCCGTCCGGATCGACGATCTCGAAGTGCAGATGGGAGACCGTCCATTCGGCGTTCCCGGAGTCTCCCATGTAGGCGATGACCTGACCGGCTCGCACCCGGACGCCCTCGGCGATTCCCGGACCGAAGGCCTGCGCGTACCGGTTGGCCCCGTCGTCGGTGCCCGGCGTGTCGTTGTTGATGTGGATGTAGGTGTACTGCCAACCGTCGTCGTCGACGAGGTACAGGATGTTGCCGCGGCTCGAATCGTGGCGCATCCAGGAGACCACGCCATCGGCGGCGGCCACCAGCGGGGTCATCTTCGGCCCGATCATGTCGACCCCAACATGGGTCCGGCCACCGCTGCGCGGCGCACCCCACGTATCGGTCCAATGCACCGCGTCGACATGGTCCGGCGCGATCGGCAAGGTGATCTCGGGAACCCCGTGAGCGGCGACGGGCGATGTGAAGGCGGTGAGCAACGAGGCGGCCAGCAAACCGGCGACGAGCAACCGAAGGTGGGGTCGTCGCCGGTGTCGTGACATCGGATTGGTGTCTCGGCGCGCGACGGCATCGGCATGTACCCCACAATCCACTTCGTCACGCTATCGCAATGATGTTGCACCGCGCCCCTGTACTCCCAGCTATAGACGCCCATCTGCTCCCCCTTCCCGCCGTTCCGGGCTACACGACAGCGTCGTGGAAACGCCCGTCCACACGAGTAGCCTGACCAGGCTGCGTTTTGTGCCGGCGCAGGTCCGATCCGTTCGAGGTAGGCAAGATGTCGAAGGTCTGTCAAGTCACCGGAAGAAAGCCGTCGTTCGGCAACACGATCTCTCACTCGCATCGGGTGACGAAGCGCCGCTGGAACCCGAACATCCAACGCCAGCGGTTCTGGGTGCCGAGCGAGAAGCGGTGGGTCACGCTCACCGTCAGCGCCAAGGGGATCAAGACGATCAACAAACGAGGTATCGAGTCGGTGTTGGCCGAGATGCGTCGCCGAGGGGAGAAGGTCTGATGGCCAAGAAGAGCGGTGACAAACGTCCGATCATCAAGCTCCGGTCCACCGAGGGCACCGGGTACACCTACGTGACCAAGAAGAACAAGACCAACACGCGTGAGCGTCTCGAGCTACGCAAGTACGACCCGGTGCTGCGCCGCCACGTGATCTTCAAAGAAGAGCGCTGATCGCCAACCTCGAGGGACGAGGCCGTCGCTATCTCAGGCGGCTGTTCTCCATCCCGGCGGCGTTGGCGCTCGCGCCGCTGCTGATCATCGGTGCCCCGATCGTCCTGCCGCTGCTGGCGGTGTTCGATCTCGCCACCGGCGCCCGGCGGCTGCCACTCCCCCGGCTCGGCCTCATGGCGATCGTCTTTGCGCTGCACGAGTGGTACGCAGCCCTCCTCTATCTACGATTCGGCCTGGTCCCCGGGCCACGACGGCTCCCCCGGTTGCAGCAGGCGATGGGCGATTGGTCCGCCTCGTTGCTCGACTGGTGCGATCGGATCCTCGGCGTCCGGATGGACTGGGGCGACCTGGACACGATTCCGCCGGGACAGCTCCTCGTCCTGGCCCGGCACGCGTCCAACATCGACGCCATCATTCCGTGCGTGCTGTTCCCCAAGTTCCTCGGGCGCCCCGCTCATTACGTGCTCAAGCGGGAGCTGCGCTGGTTTCCTTCGTTCGATCTGTTCGGCCCGGCGCTGGGGAACTCGTTCGTCGAGCGCGGCGGAAGAACCGAGGACCAGCTCGAGCAGCTGAACCGGCTGGCAGCGAACGCCCGGCATGATGGCGCGCTGATCATCTTCCCCGAAGGTACGTTCGCCACTCCGGCCAAGCGGGCCCGCGTCAGAGCCTCCCTGGAGCGAAAAGGGGAACACGCCGCCGTCGCTCTCACCGACGAGCTCGAGGCGCTGCTGCCACCCAAGCCGGCCGGCGTCTTGACGCTGCGTCGCGCCTGTCCGGACGCAACTCCGATGATCCTGGCCCATCGAGGTCTCGATGGGGTCTCCAGCTTCGCAGGCCTGCGGGCTCGCTTGCCGCTGAGTGAACCGATCGTCGTTCGATGGTGGCCGACCGCTCCCCCACCGGTCGGCTCCGATGCCGAACACCAGTGGCTGGCCGACGAGTGGCGGCGCCTCGATGCCTGGATCGTGTCCGGTGGGAGTGTCCCTCCGGTTCCCGATCAGGGCCAGGACCCGGCAGCGGAGTAGCTTCGGCGGCGTGCACGCCTCGGTGGTTGCCGCCCTCGTCATTTTCGGGTTGATGGTCTCGACGTGGGTCGTCAGCGTCGTGTTCACCGATGCCTCACTCGTCGATCTCGCCTGGGGTGTGGGATTTGTCGTCGTCGCCTGGGCGATGCGACTCACCTCCGAGGGCGATCCGGCGCTCCAGAACGTCCTCGTCGCCTTGGCCACCGTCTGGGGCGTGCGATTGTCGACTTACCTCGCCATCCGCAACCTGGGGCACGGCGAGGACCGACGCTATGCCCGAATGCGACGTCGCTGGGGCTCCCGATTCTGGCTCGTCTCGCTGTTCACGGTGTTTCTGCTCCAAGGCGCGGTGATGTGGGTGGTGTCGCTGCCGCTCCAACTCGGCCAGTCCGAGCCCGATGCCGGCATCGGACTGCTGGCCGTCGTCGGAGCAGGAGTCTGGAGCTTCGGCATGTTCTTCGAGGTGGTGGGTGACTGGCAACTCCGCCGATTCAAGAACGACCCTTCCAACGACGGCAAGATCCTGGCGACCGGTCTGTGGGGTTGGACACGTCACCCCAACTACTTCGGCGACGCGTGCGTCTGGTTCGGGCTCGCCCTGGTCGCCTCCGAGATCCGAGGACGGGCAGCCCTGATCTCTTTGATCAGCCCGGTCGTGATGAGCTTCTTCCTCGTCGGGGTCAGTGGGAAGGCCATGCTCGAGCGGGACCTGATCCGGCGGCGGCCCGACTACGCCGCCTACGTCGCCTCCGTCCCCGGCTTCGTTCCGAGACCACCCCGGCGAACCGGCTGAGGCGGCGCTGGTGGAAGGGCAGCCGCGACAACGTTGTCGAACTTGGTATGTCGGCGAGGGATCGCCGGCGAAACCTGACAGAGTGGGGCCATGACGCTGTCCCGTGACCGCTATCTGGCACAGATCGCCGATGAGTCAGCCCGTCTGCTGGCCACCGACCCCGGTCATCTCGCCTTGCCGATCCCCCACATCGACGGGTGGACCGTCGGAGACGTGCTCGGTCACACGGGCTGGGTGGCCCGGTACGTGACGCTGCTCCAGTCGGCGACGCCGGACAATGCGCCGTCTCGTTCGTCGGTCCCGAATCCTCCGGCGGGATCCGACGTTCTGGCGTGGGCGGCAGAGGGGCTGGACTCGCTGACCGACGCGATCGAGCATTCCGATCCGGACGTGATCCGACCGACCTTCGCCGGGCCCCAACCGGCCTCGTGGTGGGTACGGCGCATGGCCCACGAACTCAGCATGCACCGCTGGGACGTGAGGGCGGCGTCCGGCACCGCCGAGCCCATCGCCGCCGATATCGCCGTCGACGGCATCGACGAGATCTTCGACGTCTTCGTGGTCACCAGGATGCGCTTCGACACCCTCGCCGGCCAGGGTGAGACCATCCACCTCCACTCCACCGACGACGGGGAAGGCGCCGGCGAGTGGACCGCCACCCTCCTCCCCGACCGGGTGGAGTGGGAGCATTCACATACCAAGGCCGATGTCGCCGTTCGCGGCCCGGCGTCGGACCTGTTGCTCATGATGTGGAGCCGGATCCCGGCGACCCGCCTCGAGGTGTTCGGCACCGCGTCGATCATCGACCGGTGGCAGGATGCGGCAACGTTCTGATCGAAGCGGACGGTCCGCCGACTAG
>JBFGLT010000140.1:0-8183 GCA_041576015.1 Acidimicrobiales bacterium | reverse complement strand
TTCAGCCGGACAGATCAAGCGTTATGGACAACTCGGCGAGACCGTCGGTGCTCACCGCGCTCCAGCTCTCCGCTGACAGCGACTCGCCACTCAGGAGGTCGTAGCTCGAAGTGGTATCGGTCAGCGAGGCTCCGATCGAAGTGCCGCTCCACGAGGCACCGGACCAGGTGGCGCCCGACCAGGTGCCGCCGCTCCAGGTCGCACCCGACCACGTCGCACCCGACCACGTCGCCCCGCTCCAGGAGGCTCCGGACCAGGTGCCGCCGCTCCAGGTCGCACCCGACCAGGTTCCACCGGACCAGGTCGCGAAGTCGTCCCAGTCGTTCAGATCGAGGGCCCGGGGGAAGTTCTGCACGGCCATGAGCACACCGGGGTCGGCCACATTGCCGGCGGCGGTGTCTGGGCGCACCTTGCCGACACCGTCGAGGAGGGTCGTGCGCCGCTCGACGTCGTTGGCGTTGTTGGTGAGGAGGTACTTGACCTGGTCGGGGCTCAGCCACGGAGCCGCCGAGAGGAGCAGGGCAACCGAGCCCGACATCACCGCCGCCGCCTGCGAGGTGCCACTACCCTTCATGAACCGTCCGTCGACGACCGCGTCGGGGTAGGTCTGATCGAGGGTGGACCCGGGAACGCGGAGGCTGACGATCGAAGCGCCGGGGGCGACCATGTCCGGGTCCCGGACGCCGTCGCCAGCGCTGGACCATGAGGCAACGCCGTCGCGGACGGCCCGCCCGTCCAGGCCTCCGGTGGCGATCACGTAGGGGGACATGGCCGGGCTGTCGAGGCCGCCCGAGTCATTCGAACGGTTCCCGCCCGCCACGACCACGACGATGCCCGCATCCCAGGCGCGCTCCACCGCCGCCGACAGCGGATCCATGAGGCGATTGTCCACCCCGTCGCGACCCAGCGACAGGTTGAGGACACGGATGTTCAGACCGCCGGTGTCCTTGTGCTCGACCACCCAGTCGATGGCGGCGACCACCTGGGCGACGTGAGTTTCCCCGGTCGAACCGGCCACCTTCACCGAAACGATCCGGGCGTCGGGTGCCATCCCCATGAAGCCGCCGGCGGTGCCGTCGTTCCCGGCGATGATGCCGGCCATGTGAGTGCCGTGGCCGTACGTGTCGAGCGTGGCCAGGTTCTGGACCTCACCCTCGTTCGACAGGTCTGGGCCGAAAAGCACCTTCCCTGGCCCGTCGAGCCCCTGAACCGGGGAGATTCCGGTGTCGATCAACGCCACGTCGATGTTCTGGCCGGTGAACCCGAGCTGTGCCATGGGCACGGCCTCGAACTCTCGCACCAGATCCATCGTCAACCCGTCGGCGGCGGCTCCGTCGCTGGAGGTCTTGTCGGGCCTGCCGAGAAACGTGACGGCCTGGCTGACCGAGCCGTTGGACGCGCCGTCGGTGGTGAGCGTGGCAGCGGCCAGGGCGAGAGCGGTCACTACCGCTCCGAGCACCTGCATCCATGTGACACCGGGACGGTGAATCCAGGTCACACCCTCTGTGGTGGTGGCGTCGTATGTGTGCATTCGTCGAACTCTCCAGAATTCGGTCGAGTGCAAACGCCGGTTTCGCCACTGACTCCCCCGGCGGTGAGGCGACCATCTGGACCCGCCGGAATCAACATCTCGTCTGCTTGAACACCGGCGATATCGACAGCCCGCCCGCACCAGCTTGAGCTTGGCGGGCGAAATGAATCGGGACGCCCATCGGTCGGTGCCGGTGATGGGCAGAACCACCCGGCGGCGGGTTGGTCGGGCGCCCCGCCGGCTTGGGCGTACCCACCCGTCCGTCGGTCGGTGACCATTGCTGACTGAAGTGGGCAGGGAAAACGCCGATGAGATCGGCATGCAGTTGCGTCCACTCCGGCAGCGCCTCGTCGGCGTGCGGTCTGCGTGGTTCATCACCGCCGTCCTGTCGGGCCTGTCGGTCGGTCTGGGCGGGTTCGGCCTGGACGGTCGCCCGGCGCTCCATCCCACGCTGGAGCTCTCGTGGTGGATGCTGGCTCTCGCGTTCGGTGTCGTCGAGTCCTGGGTTGTTCACCTGCACTTTCGCAGCGAAACCGGCAGCTTCTCGCTCTTCGAGCTTCCGCTCGTGCTCGGGTTGATCTTCGTCGCTCCCCAGCACCTGTGGGTGGCCGCCATCCTCGGCGTCGGTTTCGCCCTCACGGTGGTGCGGCGTCAGCCGGCGGTCAAGGTTGCGTTCAACGTGGCCAATCTGTCGCTTCATGTGGCGGTGGCGTCCCTCGTCGCTCAAGCGATGATCGCCGATGATCCCCTCACGCCGGTTTCGTGGTTCGTGCTGGCGGCGGCGACGATGGCGGGCGGCGCTCTCCAGATCGTGGCGCTGGCGGCGGTGATCGTCGCCACCGAAGGCGTCCTCCGCCGAACCCAGGTCCTGACGATGTTGGGGACGGCGTCGGTGATCTCGGCCGCCAACACCGCCCAGGCCCTGGTGGCCGCCGTCTTGCTCGAGTCCGAGCCGTTCAGCGTGCTCCTCCTCTTCGTGCCGGTGGCCGTGTTGCTGGTTGCCTATCGCGCCTATGTGTCGGAACGCAATCAGCGCGAGCAGGTCGAGTTCCTGTATTCCTCGACCAGGGCCCTGCGCGAGAGTCCGGAGACCACGTCAGCGGCCGCTGCGCTGCTCAACGAGGTCGTGTCGATGTTCCGTGCCGAACGGGCCCACCTGCTCCTGTTGCCCCGGGGGGATGACAGCGACCTCGCTGCGACCCACTTCCGCCACGAGAGCGGCACCACGATCGCCCATCTGCACGATCGCGACGACCGGATCCCGGAACAACTGGCCACCTATGCCGCCACGGTCACCCTGGTGGAGTCGCCTGAGCAGACCGGAAGCTTGGCCGGCTTCTTCGAGGGTGAGTCGATCCGCAGTGCGATGATCGGCACGATGCGGGGCGCCAGCAGGAACATCGGCGTACTGATCGCCGCCAACCGGCTGGGGCAGGTGACCCCCTTCACCCGGGAGGACCTGCGGCTCTTCGAGACCCTGGTCCACCAGGCCGCCGTCGCACTGGAGAACGACCAGTTGGAGCAGGCGTTGATCGAGATGACCCGGCTCGAGCGGGAGCTTGCGCACCAGGCCCACCACGACGGTCTGACAGGTCTCGCCAACCGGTCGATGTTCAACGCTCGGCTGAATGCCGCGATGGCGAGCGAGGAGCGACCAGCGATCCTGTACCTCGATCTCGACGACTTCAAGGTCGTGAACGACTCCCTCGGTCACGAGGCCGGCGATCACGTTCTCTCCGAAGTCAGCCGGCGGGTGCAGGCGCTCGTACGGCCCTCGGACACCGTCGCCCGCCTCGGAGGGGACGAGTTCGCCGTCCTGCTTCCCAGTTCGGACCAGGCCGAAGTGGTGGCCCGTCGCATCATCCGGTCGCTTCACGAGCCCATCATCCATGCCGACCATGATGTGCAGATCGGTGTCAGTATCGGATTGGCCCGTGCACCGAAGGACGCCACCGACGCAGCCGGCTTCTTGAACGACGCCGACATCGCCATGTACGCAGCCAAGAGCCGAGGCAAGGGTGCGCTCGTCGAGTTCGTGCCCGAAATGCGTGAACAGGTGTCCCACCAGCGGCGCCTCCGCACTCAGCTCCGGCGGGCGGTCGACCAGGACGAGTTCCAGGTCGTCTACCAGCCCATCGTGGAGCCGGCATCGGGCCGGCTGGTCGGCGCCGAAACCCTGGTGCGGTGGAGCCACAACGGCGGGGAGGAGATGCCCGACACCTTCATCCGCGAGGCCGAGCGGGCCGGGCTCATCGTGTCGATCGATCGGGCGGTGCTCGGCAAGGCGGTCAGCGCCTTCGCTTCGCTGCCAGAAAGCGCTCCGCCGTTCATCTCGGTCAACCTGTCGGCGCGGAACTTCCTCGAGGACGATCTCGCCGACTTCTTCGCCAGAACCCTCATGGTCGCAGGTGTCTCTGCGAACCGGGTGGTGGTCGAAGTCACCGAAACCGCCCTCATCCGCGACCCGGAGCGGACGATCCAGCAGCTGACCGACCTCCGCCAGTTGGGGTTGCGGATCGCCCTCGACGACTTCGGAACCGGATACAGCTCGCTGAGCTACCTCCACCGTCTGCCGGTCGACATCTTGAAGATCGCCCGTCCGTTCATCGCCGACATGGAGAACGACGAGACCTTCGTCCGCACGATGGTGGATCTCGGCCGGAACCTCGGACTCGAGATCGTGGCCGAAGGAGTCGAGACCGAGTCGCAGCGCCGGCGAATCGCCGAGCTCGGCTGCGACATGGCGCAGGGCTATCTGTTCGGTCGGCCGATGAGCCGTGAGGCGCTTCTGGCCCGGCTCGAATCCGCACGCCCGTTCGCTTGACGGAAGCGACGGGGCGGCGCGGACCACACCTGGCACGGAGGGTCTGACAAGATGGCCTCATGGCCCAGCGCCGTCGTGCGCATCCAGTGGAGACCGCCGGCCGATCACCGAGGCGCCGGCGGGGACTCTCCCACCGCCAGGTGAACCTGGCCCTCGAGATCCTGGTGGTCGTCGCGGTCGGGACCGGTGTCGTCTCGTGGATGGTCCCGATCGACCGAGCTCGGATTCTCACGGTAATCCACGCCGTCGCCGGGTTCGGCATCCTCCTGGTCGCACCCCGCAAGTTGCGAGGCCCGGTGCGAACGGGGTTCCGGCGACGCCGGTCCGGTCGATGGGTGTCGGCGGGATTCGGAACGATCGTTCTCGCCACGATCGGGCTCGGGATGGCTCACTCGACCGGAGCCTGGTTCGGGGTCGGGCAGTGGAGCGCGCTGTGGACCCATCAGTTGCTCGGGTTCGTGGCGATCGGGCTACTTGCCTGGCATGTGGCGACCCGACCGGTCCGCCCGTCGGTCGTCGATCTCGACCGGAGGGCGTTCCTGACCACCGCAGCCGGGACGACTGCGGGCCTCGGGCTCGTCCTCACCCAGGAACTGATCCTCGACGCCGCCGAGGTCCCCGGCGGGCGGCGAGATGTCACCGGCTCCCACGAGGTCGGCTCGTTCGATCCCGATTCGATGCCGGCTGTCCAGTGGATCAACGACTCGGCGCCAGATGATACCGATCCCGATTCCTGGCCGTTGACGATCACCGGCCGGTCGGTGCCGATCGCCGACCTGACCACCCGCACCGAGCCGGTCCTCGCCCGCCTGGACTGCACCGGTGGGTGGTACGCCGATCAGCGGTGGGAGGCGGTGTCGATCGCTTCGCTTCTCCCGAGGGGCGTGCGCGGCCGGAGCCTGGCGGTGACCTCGGCAACCGGCTATCGCCGTCTGTACCCCCTGGGCGACGCTGCCGACCTGTATCTCGCCACCGGCTACGAGGGCCAGCCCCTACGCCGCCGCCACGGCGCCCCGGTCCGGCTGGTCGCGCCGGGACGCCGCGGACCGCAGTGGGTCAAATGGGTCGTCGAAGTGTCGGTCACCGACCGTCCCGCCTGGCTGCAACTGCCGCTGCCGCCCACGTGAGACCGTCACGGCATTGAACGCAACCGCACGGAGCGCCATGATCGGCCGATGAGCGCTCCGCCGATCGTGCTGCACCATCACCTCTTGGGGGATCCTGACGGTCCCCGGCTCTTGGCCGTTCACGGTGTCACCGGCCATGCCCTCCGCTGGCGCCGATCGGCCGAGGAGGGCTGGCCGCACCGGCGAACCCTGGCGGTGGACCTGCGCGGGCACGGCCACTCCCCCGCACCGGGACCGTGGACGGTCGACCAGCACGTTCTCGACGTGATCGAGACCATGGACTCGGTGGGCTGGGAGGAGCCAATCGACGTCGTCGGGCACAGCTTCGGCGGCATGATCGGCATCTGGCTGCTGGCTGTGCGGCCCGATCTGATCAAGCGGCTCGTGCTCCTTGACCCAGCGCTGGAGCTGGACGGTGCCGACGCTCTCGCCCGGGCTCGGGAGGTGATCGAGTCCGACGGTTGGGCCTCCCCCGACGAGGCGGCCATCGCTCGCAGCGAAGGTCTGGACGGACCTGGCATTCACCCTGCCGTGCCCGAGGAACTCCAAACCCACCTCGAACCGGGTAAGGACGGCCGCTGGCGGTTTCGCTACGAGAAGGCGGCGGCGACGACAGCCTGGGGGGAGATGTGCCACACGGCGCCGGCGATTCCGGTCCGCCGCCCGACGCTGGTGGTGAGGGCAGCGAAGGCCCCGTTTGTGGGTGACCGGCAAGTCCACACCCTGCGACAGCGTCTCGGTGAGGCTCTCGACCTCGCCGAGCTCGACTGCGGTCACATGGTCTACTGGGACCGGTTCAGCGCCACCGTCGCGCTGGTGAACTCCCACTTAGGCGGCGGCTGAGACGGTCGAATTGCTCAGACGTCGTGCCGGCCGGCGACCATCGGGTCGTCCTGGAGCACCGGGTCCTGGTCGATCTGGCGACGGGTCAACAGCGTGCCGCCGGCCATCACGGTGCCATACACGGTGATGGCGAACACGATGCAGCCGACGATGAAGACGATGTTCTCACTCATGACATCACGTCCACGGAGGTCCTGTCGGCCTGATCGGCCCCGTCGACGGGGGTGAGTACGAGCGTCCCGAGCGAGTGGATCGACGGGACCCAAAGACCGACGAAAATGCCGACTGTCTGCTCGTCCCGGACGAAGTACAGATAGACCGAGAAGAGGAACGCCAGGAAGCCGGCGACGAGGAACGGCAGCTTGACCCGGAGCGGATATGGAACGGTGTTCATCAAAGTTTTCCTTTGGATGAGGAGCGCATTCACACCGGCAGCGACGGCCGGCCGTTTGCTCGATGCTAACCCACCCGTCGACTGAGCAACCAAACCCATCCGCCACGACGGGGGCACGGTCAAGGGTCACACCCGTCGAAGTGCCAGAACGGCCAGATCGTCGCAGACGAGCCCGTTGTCGTAGGAGTTGACCGAGCTCAGCAGGTTTTCGACGAGGTCGCGCGCCGACGCTCCGGCCTGCGGTTCGAGCTCTTTCTCAAGCCGGTCGAGGCCGAAGAGACCGCCGTCGCCGCGCGCCTCGATCACGCCGTCGGTGTAGAGGACCAGGCTGTCGCCGGCGCACAGGCTGAGCCGGTGATCGGAGTACTGTGCCCCTGACACAACGCCGAGCAGCGGTCCGGTTCGGCGAACCCGCTCGATCGAGCCATCGGCCCGCAGCGTGAACGGTGGCGGGTGCCCGCCGACGCCGATGCGGACCTCGAGGGCACCGCCGTCGAAGGTCAGCACTCCGCACGCAACCGTGCAGAACCTCCCATCGTTGTCGGCGGCGTGCAGGGCCCGGTCGAGCGCACTCAAGGCCCCGGCCGGTCCCCTCCCCAGCAGGAACGCGGTGCGCAGCGTATGGCGGGACAGCGCCGTCAAGCGTGCCGCCTCGGGCCCGCGGCCGCAGACGTCTCCCATCATGAACGCCCACCGGCCGCCGCCCAGGGGTAGCAGGTCGTAAAAGTCGCCACCGACGTCTTCGACGCCGCTCCGGTAAACGGCGGCGATCTCCAGACCATCGACCTCGGGTAGTTCTGGCGGCAGAAGGCTGGCCTGCAGCACGCTGGCGACCCGCTGCCGGTCGGCCAGAAGCTGTTCGGCGTACTCGCGCTGCAGGCGCGTCTCCTCCAACAACTCGAGCGCCCGTTTCGACTGCTCGTCCTGGGCGATCGCCACGGCGATCGAGTCGGTGACTGCGGCCAGCGTGTCGACAACGTCATCGGCGAAGACGGAGCGGGAGAACACACCGATCACGCCGACGCAGCGCTCGCCGACGAGCAGCGGGAATCCGGCGAAGGCCTGCATCCCGCTGCGACGAGCCCAGTCTGGGTCGGAGATCTCGGGGTCGTTGGCGACGTCGTTGCTGACGTGACCACGACGGCGGGCGGCGATCCGTCCGATCTTGAGCGTGCCGACGCCAACACGAGCGTGCTCGCCGTCGAGATGGGTGTACATTCCGGCGCTCGCTCGCAGGATGAGGGTGTCGTCGCCGTCATTCAGCGTCCAGATGCGGGCGAAGGCCACATCGAGATGCTCGACGATCGCCTCCACGGTGCTCTGAAGCCGCTCCTCGATCTCGCCGACCGCGACGAGAGCTCGACCGATGTCGGCGCCAAGCGCTGCGTTAATCGCCCGGCGCTCGAGCAGCTCTCGGTCCTGGACGCGGGCGCTCACGTTGCGACCGACACCGGCCATCACGTA
>JBFGLT010000139.1:0-8252 GCA_041576015.1 Acidimicrobiales bacterium | reverse complement strand
GAGCGACGCCGGAGCGACCCGGAGGCGAGCGGAGGCCATCGTGACAGCAGACCGCATAGTTATAGTGGCCCTGCGGCTGGGTACAGCACGCTCGAAGCCCTCATTTCTAGGAGTTGACCATGACACTGACCGCCACCCTGCTAGATGCCCTGGACCGCCTCCGCCCCGCCGCTTGGGTCTCGGCCCACTGCGATGGCCCGTGCGGCGTGTACGACCCGGCCAGCGCCCGCATTGCCGGCGAAGCCGTCTTGGCGATGACCAAGAAGCTCGTCGATCTCGGAGACGGCCAGGATCTCACCACCCAGAACACGCGTTCACGGTTCATCGCCATCAAGGAGGAGCAGGCCGAATTGGTCAAGCGTGAGCTCAACATCTTGTGGCACGACTACTTCAAGCCACCGCACCTGGATGAGTATCCCGATCTGCATACGGCGTTCTGGAACGCCGCCAAGCAGGCGTCGACCTGTAAGACGTCGGTGAGCGTGGATGCGGCCAATGAGCTGATGAGCATGATCGAGAACATCCACAACATCTTCTGGGCGACAAAAGGCCGCGACGTAGCCTGGTACACGGCGTCCTGACCGTCGGAGCCGAACGCAACAGTCGTCGCTACGTCGCCGCCGAACTGTGGGCGTGGGCCCGCCGACGGCGGCGACGAGCCGTTGTCGGGGGACGTTCGATGGTTCCGACCCTGCTCCCGGGGTGGTTCGTGCTGGTCGATCCGGCAGCTCGAGCCGAACCCGGGGATGTCGTGACGATTCGCCACCCCGATCGAGACGATGTGGTCATGATCAAACGGTTCGTGGCGCACCGTCATGGCGGGGTCTGGGTGGAGAGCGACAACCCGAGCGCCGGAACCGACAGCCGGGTCTTCGGTTCGCTGCCGGAGGACCATCTTCTCGGCAAGGTCACGTTGATCCTTGACCGGGCCCGCCAGCCCTTGAGGGTGATTCCGGGCTCCTGACCGGCGCTTGGGTCAACGAGTCAGAGGTACGCCTGCTGCCTCAGCGCATGATCGGCGAGGGTGAGGAGGACCATCGCTTCGACCATCGGAACGGCTCGTGGGAGCACGCACGGATCGTGGCGGCCTCGAGCAGCCAGGGTGGTCGGCTCTCCCGAGGTCGTGACCGTCCGCTGCTCGGAGGCGATCGTCGCCGTTGGTTTGAACGCCGCTCGGCCATAGATCGACGCGCCGACCGAGATGCCCCCCTGGACTCCCCCGGAGCGGTTGGAACCGAGCGTTGGCGTCCCGTCGGGTCCGACCTCGTAGGGATCGTTGTGGTCAAGCCCGGTCATCCGGGTTCCGGCGAAACCACTGCCGATCTCGAAAGCCTTGCAGGCGGGAAGCGACAGGACCCCTTTGCCGATGTCGGCATCGAGGCGGTCGAACACGGGCTCCCCCCATCCGGGGGGAACCCCCCGGGCGACGAACCCGACCACGCCGCCCAGTGAATCCCCGCGCCGGCGAGCTTCGTCGACAGCGGTTTCGATCGCAGCGGCGGCGACCGGATCGGGGCACCGAGTCGGCGTCGCCTCGACCTGCTGCAGCGTGACCACCTCGTGGTCGACCGATGCATCGATCGTGTGGACCTGGGCCACCCACGCCAGCACCTCCACGCCGTGGCGGTCGGTCAGCCAGCGCCGTGCAAGAGCGGCGGCGGCGACCCGGCCGACGGTCTCCCGGGCCGAGCTGCGGCCACCACCGCGATGGTCGCGTCGGCCGTATTTGGCCAGGTAGGCGTAGTCGGCGTGGCTGGGTCGAAACACCTCGCGCAGGTGGTCGTATGCGCCGGGACGATGGTCGGCGTTGCGCACCAGCATGGCGACGGGTGCACCGGTCGTGTGTCCCTCGTGGACACCCGAGAGGATTTCGACCTCGTCGGATTCCTGGCGCTGGGTCACCAGCCGGCTCTGCCCCGGCCGCCGCCGGTCGAGATCGCGCTGGATGACCGACCCGTCGATCGCCACCCCCGGCGGGCATCCGTCGACGACGACTCCGACCGCCGGCCCGTGGGACTCCCCGAACGTTGTGATGCGAAAGAGGCTCCCGTAGGCGCTGGTCACGTCCACAGGGTACCGGCCCGGTCCGTGTCGGACTGGGCGATGTTGGTAGCCTGGAGAGTCGTGAGTGACACCCCCCGGATCCTGGTCTGGATCGATCAGGACCTCTGTACCGGCGACGGCATCTGCACCGATCACGCCCCCGAGGTCTTCCGCATCCTCGAGGACGGCATCGCCTACTGCCACGAAGGTGACAAGGTCTTCAACGACCCGGGAGGATCGGCCGAACTGGCCGTCGTCCCGGTCGAGTCCGAGGCCGAGGTGATCGCTGCGGCGGCCGAGTGCCCCGGCGAGTGCATTTTCATCGAGATCGACGACCACGCCCCGGTGCTGACCGCCGGCGCTGCCCGGTAGCGGTCGCCGGATCCGATCGACGGGCGGCGACGCACGCCGCTAATGTCGGCGCGGTGAGCACATCTCGGGCAGACCACAAGATCCTCCTCTCTGAATCGGAGATGCCGACGCGGTGGTACAACATCGTTCCGGACCTGCCGTCGCCACCTCCTCCGCCGCTCCACCCCGGGACGAAGGAGCCGGCCGGGCCGGCCGATTTCGAACCGCTGTTCCCGATGGCCCTGATTCTTCAGGAGGTGTCGATGGACCGGTTCATCGACATCCCCGAAGAGATTCAGGATGTGTACCGGATGTGGAGGCCTTCGCCGCTGTATCGGGCACACCGGCTGGAGCGGGCCCTCGATACCCCGGCCCGCATCTACTACAAGTACGAGGGGGTGAGCCCTGCCGGATCGCACAAACCGAACACGGCGGTTGCGCAGGCCTACTACAACAAGATGGAGGGAGTGCGAAAGCTCACGACTGAGACCGGTGCGGGGCAGTGGGGGACGGCGCTGGCCTTTGCGTGCGCCTTGTTCGACATCGAATGCGAAGTCTGGCAGGTGCGATCGAGCTACGACCAGAAGCCGTACCGCAAAACGATGATCGAGACCTTCGGTGGAGTCGTCCACCCCAGCCCTTCGGATCTCACCGAGGCCGGTCGCGCCATTCTCCAGGCAAACCCGGCTTCTCCGGGGTCGCTGGGGATCGCCATTTCCGAGGCGGTCGAGGTCGCCGCCAAGGATCCGGAGGTGCGGTATGCGCTCGGATCGGTCCTCAACCACGTGCTCATGCACCAGACCATCATCGGGGAAGAGGCGCTTCTGCAACTGGCCAAGGTCGAGGACACCCCCGATGTCCTCGTCGGGTGTACGGGGGGCGGATCGAACTTCGGCGGGCTCTCCTTCCCGTTCATGCGAGAGACGATGGCAGGCACCATGAGCCCGCGCATTCTGGCCGTCGAGCCGGCCGCCTGTCCGAGTCTGACCCGAGGCGTCTACGCCTACGATTTCGGTGACACGGCCGGGACGACCCCCTTGATGAAGATGCACACGCTGGGCCACGATTTCGTGCCGGACCCGATTCACGCCGGTGGTCTCCGCTATCACGGCATGTCCCCTCTGATCAGCCACATCTACGAGCTCGGCATGCTGGAGGCGGTCTCCATCAACCAGACGGAGTGTTTCGACGCCGGGGTGCAGTTCGCCCGGACCGAGGGGATCGTTCCGGCGCCCGAACCGACCCATGCGCTGGCCGGTGCCGTTCGGGAGGCCTTGGATGCCAAGGAGAGGGGCGAGGAGCGCGTGATCCTCACCGCCCTCTGCGGTCACGGTCACCTCGACCTCGGCGCGTACGAGCGTTACTTCGCAGGAGAGATGACCGACTACGCGTTCCCGGAGGAGAAGGTCCACGAGGCGATGACCCGCATTCCGGCGGTCACCTGATCAGCGGTGAAGCACACAGCAGCCGGCGGCTCGCCGCCGCAGATCTAGGAGGTCGAGGAGATGGCCGAGACCGGGGTGGCCGATCCCGTCACCCCGCCGAACGATGCACTCAGCGAGGGACAGGACCGTCGCCCGTCGTCGCTCGCCGGCTGGGGATACCTCGGGGTGTTGCTGGTAATTTTCGTCGCACTGGCACTCTGGGCCAATCAGCAGGGCGGCGGAACCGAGTCGTCCCTGATCGGCACGTCGACCCCGCCGCCCACGGTGGCGCCGGCCCTCGAACCGGCGTCGGTGTCCCTGACGGTCGATCGGGCCGTTGCGACCCTTCAAGGTTCGGTTCCAGATGAAGGCGCCCGGCAGCAACTCCTTAGGATCGCCGAAGAGCAATTCGGTCGCGGCAACGTCGTCGACGAGTTGACCGTCGACCCCGGCGTCGACCTCGCCACCGGCATCTTGTCGGTGAGCGGCACGGCCGAGAACGGTGATCTGTCGCCCGAGCTCGTTCAACTGACGGCTGGTGCAGATCTCGGACTGGCCGCCGGCCCGTTCGACGTGCAGTTCGTGACCCCCACCGTGGACTCGGCCCAAATCGTGATGACCGTCGGCGGCGACACCGTCCTCATTGCCGGCACGGTGCCAAACGAAGCTGCCGTCACCCGCATCCGGTTGACCGCCGAGGCCGTGTACGGCGAAGGCAACGTCGACACCACCGGACTGGAGATCGCCACGACCACCCTCGACGGGGCGTCGATCGTCATCAGCGGTCTGACCGCCCCGGGGGACCGGCGAGCGGTGCAGCTCGCCGAGGTCGCCGTCGTCGACTTCAGCTCTGCCAGCGTGATCGACCAGAGCCAGGTCGATGTGAGCGACGAAGCCCTCGACGCCTTCGAGGCCCAGCTGGCGGAAACGCTTCGGGCGAACCCGATCCTGTTCGACGTCGGTACGAGCCGGCTCACCGACGATGGCCTGGCCAACCTCGTCCCGGTCGCCGCGTCGATCAACGCCATCCCCGAGCTCGGCGTGGAGGTCGTGGGTCATACCGACGATACCGGCGGGGAATCGGTCAACCAGACGCTGTCGGAGTCGCGCGCCGAGACCGTCCGCGACGAGTTGATCGAGCTCGGCGTGGATCCGGCCCGGCTGTCGACCCGCGGAGCGGGCGCGTCCGAGCCCATCGCCAGCAACAACACCCGAGAGGGCCGGCAGCTGAACCGACGGATCCAGTTCATCTTCGAACGGCTCGATGGTGGGTGAGGCGCACCACGCTCCGATCAGTCCACAACTCAGAGCCATGCTGTCCGATAGGAGTGCCGGAGGTCGAGTCATGCCGAGAGGCGCACAATGGAGGAGGATGGCGGCATTCATGGCCGCCATGGTGGCGGTGGCGGTTGCCTGCACGGGGTCGACGGGCGGAGCGGAACCGGTCCCGGGGCGACCAGCGGCTGTTTCGACCACGACCGACCAGGCTTCGCCGAACACCGCCGTGGCGATCCCGCCCGGGGTGGAACCGATCATCGACCCCACGCCGCTTCCGATCGATCCCGATGTCCGGATCGGGCAACTGGACAACGGGCTCACGTACTACGTGCGGAGCAACGACTCACCCGGAGGTTCGCTGTCGGTTCGCTTGGCAGTCAACGCCGGATCCCTCCAGCAGGTCGAAGCGACCGATCAGGTGGCCCATTTCACCGAACACATGCTGTTCAACGGCACGACACGGTACCCCGGCAACCAGCTCGACGCTGAACTGCGGGCCCTCGGAGCCCAGATCGGACCGGATCTGAACGCCTACACAAGCTTCGACGAGACCGTCTACTTCCTGGACATCTCGCTCGTCGGTGACAACGCTGACACGGCGTTTACGGTGTTGCGCGAATGGGCGGGAAACGCCCTGATGGATGCCGATGAAGTGGTCGCCGAACGTCCTGTGGTCCGCGAGGAGTTCCGTCTCCGACGGGAAGCGGCAGGAGCGTCGGTCTTCGAGCTCTTCGACGAGGTCTATTTCAATGGCACGCCCTATGAGGGCTTCAGCCCGATCGGCACCGAGGAACAGATCGCAACAACGACGGCGGACGACACGCGAGCGTTCTACGATCGCTGGTACCGACCCGAACTGATGGCGGTGGTCGCCGTCGGCGATCTGCCGGCGGCCGATCTCGAAGCCCTGGTGCGGGACGGCTTCGCCGATCTCGAGCGACGGGGCGGCGATCACCCGCCGCGCACCGAACCGGATGTCGACATCGATACGCCCCGTGCGGTTGAGGTTCTGGCCGATCCGGGGCTGGACCAGACCTTCATCTCGGTCGACTACCGGGTACCGGCGCGCGATCCGGGGACGGTCGGGGGAGAGCAGCTCGGTGTGTGGGACTCGCTGATCACAACCATGATCTCCACCCGGCTGGACGAGGCGATCGCCCGTGACGCCAGTTCCCTCGTGCGCGGTGGTGGTGGCCCCTTCGCCGCCGCTCGCAACATGTACTTTCTCGGCTTCAACCTCGACGGGCCCGACCTGGCGACCGGCACGACCGAGTTCTTGTCGCTCACCGAGACCCTCGTCCGGGACGGGTTTTCCGACGCCGAGTTGGGCCGCGCCAAGGCGGTCGTGACCGCGCAGCTCGAGCAGGAGCTGGCCGCCCTCGCCACCCGCCAGGACGGCGAGTGGGCCGACCTCTACGTCTCGCACTATCTCGGTGGAGCCGACGCCTCGTCCCCAGCGGACCGCAACGAGCGGATCGCAGGGCTGATCGAGGCGACGGCGGTGGAGGACGTCACGGGCTACTTTCGGTGGATCATGGAGACGGCCGAACCTCTGGTGATCGTGGTCGGACCGGATCCCAACGAGCTGCCGACCACGACAGCGCTGCTCGACGCCGTCGAGGCTGCCTCGGCGGGCGAGGAAGTCGGCGAGGAGATCGAGACGATCGACGAGCTGGTGGCCCGTCCCGGGCCGGCCGAGATCCTCGCCAGCCGCCGTCTGTCCGCTGCCGGTGGGGTCGAGTGGCGCTTCGACAACGGTGCCCGCGTCGTCTTCGCCCGATCCGAGATCGCTGATGGGATCGTGAACCTGGCCGGGCTGTCCGACGGAGGCTGGTCGCTGCTCGCTTCCGATGAGCAACCGCTTCTCGGTCCGGCCGCCGACATGGTCGAGCGGAGCGGCCTGGCCGGCATCGACAAAGTGGCCTTGGATCGCTACCTGGCCGACAAGGTCGTGTCGGTCGCACCATTCGTGTTCGAGACCGGCGAGGGCATGTCCGGGGAGTCGAGTTCCGCGGACCTCGAGATCGCGTTCCAGCTCGTGCACCTGTACCTCACCCGCCCGCAGGTCGATCGGGCGGCCTTCAACCAGGTCGTCGCCCAGCAGACCGAGCTGCTGCGCGCCGTGCAGAACCGGCCCGCCGTTGCTGCCGCGCACGCAGTCCAGATCGCACTGAACGGCGAATCGGCCCAGCGCAATCCGGTCCTCGACCGGGCTGCGCTGGATCAGCTCACCCCCAACCGAGCAATCGAGCTCTACGAACAGCGCTTCATCGGAGTCGACGACCTTGTGCTCGTCGTCGTGGGCGACGTCGACGAACAGAGCGTCGAGGAGCTGGCTCGCCACTATGTCGGAAGCCTGCCGGCGCGGCCGCCGGACTCATGGTTGGACCTCCTGCCCGACCCGCCGGTGTCGGTCGTGACCGTCGAGCGAAACGCCGGCCCCGCCGGGGGAGCCGGTGTTCTCTCGGTCGTGTTCCGTACCCTGGGCTCTTTCGACGACGCCGATCGGGTGGACGGTGAGATCCTCCAAGCGGTGCTGGACGAGCGGCTGTTCACCCGCATTCGGGAGCAACTGGGCGCCAGCTACAGCGGCGGGTCGGCATTCGTGTCCTTCGAGACCGAGCCCGATCGGTTCGGCCAACTGGCCGTTACGGTCAGCGGGGATCCCGAACGGCTCGACGAGATCCGGGCCACGGTGCTGGCCGAGCTGACTCGACTCGTGACCGCCGGACCCACGCCGGAGGAGTACACACGGGCCCTGGCTGTCGTGAACGACCGCTACAGCTTCGTGTCCAACGGCGATCTGATCGAGCAGCTTCTCGAGGAGGTGACCGAGGAGGGACCGGTGCTGACCAACGACGCAGCGTTCGGATTCCTCGATCGAACCAGTAGCGCGCAGGTCAGGGCGTTGGCGGCCGAGGTCATCGACACCGGCGCATGGATCGAGGTATTCGTCAGGCCCACCGAGTAGCCGGCGCTATCCTCACAGATCCCGGGGCTGTAGCTCAGTTGGCTAGAGCACCTGCTTTGCAAGCAGGGGGTCAGGGGTTCGATTCCCCTCAGCTCCACCCCCGTCACCGACCCCCGCAGCCGCTGCCGGCCGTGGCGCACCGTCGAAGTCGACACCGCGCCCGCTGTACGCGCGGCTCCTGCCTG
>JBFGLT010000138.1:0-8316 GCA_041576015.1 Acidimicrobiales bacterium | reverse complement strand
TCGTCGGTGTCGATGCGACGACGGGGCTGTCCGTGGCGGTGCCCGGTGACGAGTTGCACGCTGTCGCCGACGCCGCCGACGTCGTGTGGGGGAGCGGATCCGGGCTGGTCGTCCACGCGCCGGCCCCGTGTCCGGAACGGAGCTAGCGGTGGTGGTCGATGCGCAGGGCCGGGGAACGACGGTGATACGCCGCAAGGTGGTTCCGTTGGGTGAGCCGATCGGTCGGCTCGTCACCGCAGTGATCACCGACGCGCTGTTGCCCGGGTTGGGCGTCGACCGGGTCGTCTACGCCGTCCGCAGCCCGGCGGGCCGGCTCGCACTCGCGCCGCTGGGAGATCAGGCGGTGGGCTGTACCGGTGGCCCGATCTCGCTGGCCGAACTGGCGACGGCGGTCGGCCGGATGCGAACGGTCGAACCGGGTGGGCGCGTACGTTTCGACGATTCGACCGAACCACCGGTGATCACCTACGCCATGGATGCCGGATCGCTGGGATGGTTGGTCGCCGCTGGACTCTGTACGAGAAAGCCCGACGGCGCAGAGCTGGAACAACTGCACGCATCGCTCTGCTCGGGGCTCCGGTCGCTGGTCCAAGAGTCGCTCGGCGTAGGGTTCTCGTCGCTGCCGCAAGTCTCGATCCGGCTCTCTGGGGATGGCTATGTGGCGAGTGGGCGGGGCTTCGCTGGCGCTGGTGACGATCTCGTCGAGGGGCGCGGAAGTACCGCCGTCGATGCGGTGGCCCGAGCAGCGGCGTCGGCGTCGCACCGCGATGTCGTCATCCGATTCGCCGCCCAGAAAGCGGTCGGATCGGCCGTTGTGACCCTGGTCGTCGCTGATGTGGACGGGGTCGGCCCGCTGGTCGGAGCGACCGGACTCGACCGTCCGAGCATCGCGGCGCCGGCCCTCGCCGTGAAGCGTGCATGCGATTCCGCCGATCGCTTCACCGCCGAGTCGAGCACCGGTGTGAGCGTCGAAGCGCCGTGGCTGCGCGACGGGCAATTCGCCCTCGGGTGAACCGGTCCGAACGGTTGTGGACGCTACCGTAGGTCCGCTATGGCGATTCTGCGCGTGGTGAAGCGCCTCACGTCCCTCGGCTTGATCCTGGTGGCCGTGGCGATGGTCTTCGCCGCCACCATCGTGACGATCGCCCCCCAGATCGGCAGCGTTCCTGCCGCCACCTCCAGTGTCGCCGCCGAACTGGTCCTGCCCGATCTCGCCCAGCGATCTTCGATGTACGCCGCCGACGGCACGTTCCTGACGTTCCTGGTCGAGGAGCAGAATCGACAGACGGTCGATCTCGAGGACATCCCCCAGGAGGTCATCGACGCCGTCCTGGCGGTCGAGGACGCCGATTTCTACCGCCACAGCGGCATCAACTACCGGGCGACGTTCCGGGCCGCTCTGGCCAACGTCAACTCGGGAGGGATCGACCAGGGCGGTTCGACGATCACCCAGCAGGTCGTCAAGTTGGGGCTTCTCGGCACCGAGCAGAACCTCGACCGGAAAATTCCCGAAGCCTTCCTCGCCATGCGGCTCGAGGATCAACTCACCAAGGACGAGATCCTCGAGTACTACCTGAACAGCGTGTACTTCGGGTCCAACGCCTACGGGGTTCAGGCCGCCGCCGAGACCTACTTCGCCATGGACGTGGAGGAGATGGGCTGGACCGAGGCGGCGCTCCTAGCCGGCATCATCAGTCGCCCCGGCGCGTACGACCCCACCCGCAACGCCGAGCGGGCCCGGCAGCGCCGCGCCGTCGTCGCCGACCGACTGGTCGCCGTCGGTAACATCACCGATGAGACGGCTGAGGAGATCAAGCGGTCCGAGCTGCCGGCCGAGCGCCGGACCCCCAACCCGATCAAGCCGAACGATTATTACGTGCAGGAGGCGCTCGAGCGGGTCCTCAACGACCCCGACATCCCCCTCGGCGACGATTACCAGACTCGGTTCAACAAGGTCTACTTCGGCGGGCTGAAGATCCACACCTACTTCGACCCGGCGGCCCAGACCGCCGCCCTCCGGGCCCGGGACGACATCCTGCCCGAGGACGATCGTGGGTTCACCGCCGCGGTGGCGGTGGTCGACACCCACTCCTCGGCCGTGCTGGCGATGGTCGGGGGACCGGAGTTCGCCAGGGAGCAGTTCAACATCGCCACCCAAGGTCTGCGGCAGCCGGGCTCGTCGATGAAGACCTTCGTGCTGGCTGCGCTCTTCGAGGCCGGGTACACACCGAGCGACACCGTCCGGGGGGACTCGCCGTGTGAGTTCGACAACCCCGGCGGCGTGCCCGATCCGTACAAGGTCCGCGGCGGCACGCGTTCGTACGCATTCCAATCGATCGATGCGGTGACCCGAGCGTCGAACAACTGCGCCTTCGTCCGTCTCGGGCAAGTGGTCGGCAACGATAAGGTGATCGAGGTCGCCAACCGCCTTGGGATCAACACGCCACTCGACCCGGTGCTCTCCCTCCCGTTGGGGTCCAAGGAGGTCTACGCCATCGAGATGGCCGCCGCCTACGCCGCCCTCGGAAACGACGGGATCTACAACGAGCCGGTCTACATCAGCCACATCGAGGATGCCGACGGCAACATCATCTACGAGAACCGCCCCAGCGGCCGTCGCGCCGTCTCGACCCAGACCGCTCGCATGATCACCCAGACCCTCGAGGGCAACGTGCGGCGGGGCACCGGCACGGCCGCACGGGTCGACGGCGGCCATCCCGCCGCCGGCAAGACCGGAACCGCCCAGAACTACGAGGATGCGTGGTTCGTCGGGTACACCGACTACATCACGACCGCTGTCTGGATGGGTCATCCCGACGAGAAAGTGCCGATGCGCAATGTCCGGGGATGGGGCAACATGTTTGGCGGCAAGGTGCCGGCGACCATCTTCGGGCAGTTCAACAGCGATTATCACGCGGAGCTGGAGCCGGTGGCCTTCGCCGACCCGGAGAGGTATTCGGGCGGCCGGCGGCTCAAGGTGCCGGGCGAGATCGACTTCTGCGCCGGATCGGCCCGATCAGCGCCCGACGGGACCGAGCGGGTGGACACCGACGGCGACGGACGAATCGACTGTTTCCGACCGATCACGACGACCACCGAGACCACGACCACGACGACGGCGCCTCCGCCTCCGCCTCCACCGGCCACCGACCCGAATGCGCCGACGACGACGCCGCCGGTCACCGAGGCGCCCGACGGTCGTTCGCAGACGACTCCGCCCTCCAGTGGCGCAGCGGGCGGTGGCTGAGCCACAATCAGCAGCGATGGCTGCCGTCGGCTTCGAACGACTTCTGAAAACTCAGGAACTGGACACCAAGCTGGTCCAACTGGCTCATGCTCGTGACCAGCATCCGCTGCGCCAGAAGATCGCCGGTGTTCAAAGCCACGCCGCCGAAGTGGCTGCCCGGGTCGAGGGGGAACGGGACGAACGTCACGGGCTCGAGCGGGATCAAAAGCGCCTCGACGACGAGGTGGCCATGATCGACGTCAAGCGGGGTCACATCGAAGCCAAGCTCTACGACGGCTCGGTGACGGCCACCAAGGATCTGCTGGCCATGCAGGAGGAGTCCAAACATCTGGCCGATCGCAAGAACTCCCTCGAAGACGCCGAGCTGGAGATCATGGAGCGGATCGAGGAACTGCAGCACGTGCTGGACGCCGCTCAACGTGAGATCGACGACGACGAGGCCCAGATCGCTCAGCTCTCCGAGGAGCTCGAGCAGGGCCTCGCCGCCCTCGACGAGGAGGCGGCGGCAGTGGCCGACGAGCGGGCACGGGTGGCCTCTGAGGTACCGCCCGACCTGCTCGAAGCCTACGACGCACTTCGATCCGGTCAGGGCGGAATCGTTGTGGCCCGGCTGGCCGGGGGCGCCTGCCAGGCCTGCCATCTGAACCTGTCGGCGGTGACCCTCGACAAGATCGGCAAACTGCCAGAGGATGCAATCGTGCACTGCGACCAATGCGGTGCCCTTCTCGTGCGCTGATGCTGCTGTGGTTCATCGTCGTCGCCCCGGTCATCGTCGCCGAGGTGTTCCAGAGCCCGATGGCCGACTACCGCATCGTGGCGGCTGGGGCCGCGCTCCCGCTGATCGAGATCGTCTTCGGCGAGCCGCGGTTCCTCCACACCATGGCCGTCGCCATGGGCCTGATGGCGGTCGTGATGGCGGCGACGACGAACAGGCGGCTGCTCCGCCGGCGCATTCTGGGCGTCCCGATCGGTCTACTGCTGCACCTCGTCCTCGACTTCACATGGGCCGATTCGGACCTGTTGTGGTGGCCGGCCTTCGGTCGGGACTTCCCCGCTGACGCCGGGGCGGCGTTCACCCGTCCGATCGAGATCGGTCTGCTGCTCGAGGCCGCCGCCGTGGGTGTGGGCTATTGGGCGTACCGGCGGTACGAACTCGATCGCTCGGAAAACCGCCGGCTTCTGCTGAGAACCGGCCGGCTCAACCGCTCGGCGATGCCCCGCCGGCCGGCGTAGCCGGCCGGTCAGCCGGCGGTGGTGACGAGCACGATCGTGCCGAAGTGCGCAGCTGCCGCAACGACGGTGACGACGTGCCAGACCTCGTGGTAGCCGAACACCGACGGCTTGGGGTCGGGTCGCTGAAGCCAGAACAGCACTGCGCCCACCGAGTAGGTGGACCCCCCGGCGAGAAGCAGGATCAGCGCAGGGGTCGAAAGGTATCGCACCAGGGCTGGAAGCCCGGCCAGAGCCACCCATCCGACCGCCAGGTAGAGCGCACTCGCCCAGGGCAGGAAGCGGCGGGGGGCGAGGACCTTCACGCCGACGCCCAGGAGCGCGATCGACCAGGCGGCGACCAGGAGGGGAAGACCCCAGGAGCGGGGGAGAGCGACGAGGCATACCGGTGTGTAGGTCCCGGCGATCTTGACGAACACTGTGGCGTGATCGGCTCGACGCATGATGTGCTGGGCCCGTTCGCTCACCGCCAGACGGTGATAGGCAGCTGAGACCCCGAACACCGCAGCCAGTGAAATGCCGTAGACGACGGCACCCACTCGTTCGATGGCGTTGCTCGAGATGAGGATCAGCGCCGCTGCCGCCGGGATCGCTGCAATGAATGCCCAGGTGTGGATCCGTCCCCGCCAGGACGGTCGCGGTCGCCCGCAGGCGACGGAGATGACCGGAAGCCCTGACATGGTCAGCTACCGTACCGCTCCCTACCGACCGGTAGGTAGTTTCCCCGCTGTGTTGTCGGGCACGTTGGGTTCGCTGGTCGCGCCGCCATGTGGGGGCGCTGATCGGCGGTAGTGGGGCAGGGGTGGGAGATGGGCGGCGAAGTCACTAAGGTTGCTGTCGGCTCGGCTGTTGGCTCACTGAACAGCGAGTGGCGGACAAGCGAAGCGGGGGCTCGAGAAGTGAACGGCGAGAAACGATGGGAAGGCTGGTATCCGGACCCTCAGGCTCCGGATCGGTTGCGATGGTTCAACGCCCAGGAGTGGACTGACCACACGAGGTCACCGGATCCGGTCGGCTCCGAGGCAATGGTCGCCGGCGGGCCGGCGGCGCCAAAGCCGTCGAGGCCGATGTTCCGAGCGGTGAACCCCCCGATCGCTGACGCTCCTACCGCCGATCACGAGGGGCCCGTCGTGGGCCCACCCCGCACCGGCAGGCCCTGGTGGCGGAGGCGCCGCCGCCGTTAGGCGGGGGGCCGGGGCCGCAGCGTCCAGGCTGGGGGTGAGGTATCGCTCGGCGTCGTTTCGGGTTCTCGCGCGCCAGGACAGGGTGATGGGACGATCAACTCGCTGAAGGGTCACGACGCCTGGTCAGCGGGAATGACCCGGCGGGATGCCTGATTCGGTGACGATGGCCTCTGGTGGGCGGAGGCGATCGGTGCGAGGGAGAACACGGAGAGGTCTCAGAGAGGTCTGCACTCAAGGGTGCACCGAGAAGGGAGCCGCAGTGACTGGAAGGACAACGGGTCGCAGATGCGGCAGGGAGTACACGGCACGTCGTCCCGGGGTAGGTGCCGTTGCTGCGCTCGAGGGCGCTGGACTGATGGCGTTGCATCTGGTCGCCACTCCGTTCGTCGGGCGAAAGAGACTGAGTTGGGGAACCGTTGGCACCGAAGCCACAGATCAGCTTCCCGGCGATGCCCTTGTGCCCGAGCCCAAGTGGACCTACACCCTGGGAGTTGCCGTCGATGTATCGCCTGAGGCGGTGTGGCCGTGGATCGCCCAGATCGGGCAGGGCCGTGGAGGGTTCTACACGTACCAGACACTCGAGAACCTCGTCGGTTGCCGCATCACCAACACGACGGAGATCCTCGCCGAACATCAGGATCCAGCGGTTGGCGAGGAGATCCACCTGCATCCGTCGGCCCCGCCGCTGCGAATCGAAGAAGTCGATCCGCCGAATGCGCTCGTTCTCTTCGGGGCGCCCCTCGACCTGGATGCCGAGCAGAGCTGGGGAATGTCGACCTGGCAGTTCGTCATCAGGCCCGGTCCCGATGGCGGCAGCCGTTTTCTGACGAGGGGTCGGTACGACCACGGCCCGGACTGGAGAAGCCGCCTAACGTTCGGACGCTTTCCCATCGAAGTGATCTCGTTCGTGATGAGCAGGAAGATGATGCTCGAGATCAAGAGGCTGGCGGAGCGAGAACCACGTTCTCGGCCAGAGCATCCAGCGGGAAGATGAGATGGATCCAACTGCTCTCACCTGGGCGGATCGAGACCTGGGTTCAGACCATCGACTGTGAAGTAGGGGTCGCCTTCAGAAGCTCAGTCGAGAATCCTCTCCAGACACGACAACGAGTGAGACAAGATCACCCGACCTCGTAAGGGAAAGGTCGAAGTCGGCTCGTCGCGCGGCGCCCCGCGAAGGGCCGAACGATGCTCGAGGACGGTACTGCTCGATGGTCGTCGAGCAGTACCGGGTCACGGAGCCGGCGGCTTGATCGGTGAGACGAATCCCGCCGGCTTCAGCGCAATTACCGAGGATGCCACGTTGTCGAGCACTCGCTCGGCGGTGTTGCCCATGATCATCCGGTTCACGCCGGTCCGAGCGACGGTGCCCAGCACCAGCAGGTTGATCCGCCGCCTGGCCACCAATTCGGTTATGACCTCCTCTGGTGGACCTTTCACCAAATGGACGTCCCACGGTTCCGTGGCTAGCTCGGTGTCGGCGATCAGGTTCCGCACGGCCCGCTCGTGGCGATGTCGCTCCTGTTCGAGAAGATCGTCGAGTTCCTCGGACGAGACGTGAACGAATGCCGAGCTCCGCATTGTCTTCTCGCCATAGAGCTCCCAGGCGTGCACGAGATGGAGTTCACCACCGTGCCGGCGGACCATGTCGGAGGCCAACTCCAGGATCGTGCGATTGAGCTCGATCTCGTCCGGATCGGGATTCACCGCCGCCAGCACCCGCTGGATTCGGGCACGGGTCGGACGGATCACCCAGACAGGGCACGGGCACTCGCGCAACAGCCGCCTGATGGAAGCCGTATCCTTGCGGTCTTCATCTGAGGTGACGACAACGAGGTCGTGGTTCTCGCTGAGCACGCGTTCGATGATGCGAAGTGCGGGGTCCCCCATCTCGACTGCGGTTGACGCGCCATTGCCGATTGCTTTGGTCAGGCGGCCGACGAGCTTCTCGATCCGGCTCCGCTCAGCGGTCGCCGCCGTCTCCAAGAAGTCGTGCCGATGGAGCAGCCGTTGGAGCCGCGTGGGCTCTGGAGCCACCCCGAACAACGTGATCGACGCACCATTCTCAGCAACCAGCTCGGCCACCCGGCGGACCGCCGCCGGGTTGTCATGAGATCCCAAAGGGGAGAACAGGATGTTCTCGAATCTGCGCATCTCATCCTTCCCGTCGAGCACCGCGCAGATCGTTGCGGCGCTGTGGCGGCAATGGTACATCCAAGTCGGAGGCGACCAATTCCTCGGGCACCGCCGCAGTCGCCGAGGGCCTTTGGCTCTCCCTGACGAAGGCGCCCGAGGCCTACGGTGGGCGTGGTCGGCCCGATCCGTGGCCGGTAACGAGGAGAGCGGCCCAGCAGTACGCACCCACGCCCAATCGCCGTCACGCCCGCCCGGGTGAGGCCCGAACACAAGCTCGGTCTCGTCGAGGCCCTCAAGGCCAAGCGGGACATCGTGGCCATGACCGGAGATGGCGTTAACGACGCGCCGCTTTGAAGCGGGCCGAAGTCGGCGTCTGTTGGTCGCCATCGGTGTCGCCGGTGGGAGATCTTCACCCACCGATGGGCGTTGTGTCCGAACGGACACGGGTGGACGCGAAGTGTGATCTCGGTTCCAGACGGGCGGTCTCCATGCGCTCAGAGTTGGGCGAAAGGACGATTT
>JBFGLT010000137.1:0-8386 GCA_041576015.1 Acidimicrobiales bacterium | reverse complement strand
GGCGAACTCGCGCCCCGAGCCCGCTTCGTCCTCGTCTACAGCATGCTCGCCCCCGACAACATCACCTCGGTAGAGGAGCTGCAGGCGTTGGCCGAGTCGCTGTTGGACGTCGAGGCGCAGTTCCTCGAGTCGCTTCCGACTCGGGCCGCCCAGGAGGCGATGGAAACCGACGGGGTTCTCGCTTCGTTGACACTCTCGCCGAGCCGACTCGAGCTGGCGGTCGGCGAGCTCGGCACGGCCGAGCTGCTTGGCACCCTGTCCGACGGGACGAGCATCGATCCAGCGGCACTTGCTTCGGCCGTGTGGGTCGTCGCCGATCCAATGATCGCCGAGGTGACGGCCAACAACTCGATCCGGGGTCTCCGGCCCGGCCGTACCACGGTGACCGTGTCGGTGGGAGAAATCGAGGCCACCCTGGGCCTGTCGGTGCTCACACCGGAGGTCGCAGCCGATACGACGACCAGCAGACCGACCTCGTCGCTCACATCGACGTCGACGTCGGTGCCGTCGACCACCCTGACCACCGCCGGATCGACCACTTCGTCGACCACGGAGACCACGGCCGGGTCCTCGACCTCGGTGTCGACCACGTCGTCGACCGTCGCGTCGACCACGGAGACCACGGCCGGGTCGACGACGTCGTCCACCTCCACCAGTAGCACGATCGGTGAGGCAGCACTCAGCATGAGTGCGCTCGGTGTGAAGACCAACGACGACGGGAGCTTCAGGATCACGTTCACCACCAACTTGTGCACGATCGCCAACTACCAGGGCGCCGGCCAGAGCTACATCACCCCCGGTTGGCCCGAGGTCGTCGGTCCCTGCTGGCAGAGCCACGGCCAGAACTTCACCCCCGTCGCTCCCGGCAGCTACGAGATCGTCGTGCGTTCGAGGTCCGCCGGCGGTCAGCAGGCCCGTCGCACCACAACCGTGGTCATCCCCGAGCCTTGATCCTCGAACGTCACGCCATCGACTGGCGTAGCATGGGGTATGGCTGACGTAGACACGTTTTCCGGCTTCCCCCGGGAGGGCCTGAGGTTTCTCACCACGCTGGGCACCAAGGACAAGGTGTGGTTTGACGAAAACCGTTCGAACTATCAACAGACCGTGGTGGCTCCGACCAAAGCCTTCGTGGTCGCGCTCGGGGAAAGGCTGACCGAGATCGCTCCCGGTATCGTCGCCCAACCGAAGACCAACGGCTCGATCGCCCCGATCAACAACGATCTTCGTTTCTCGCCCGACCGTGCTCCCTACAAAGACCATCTGCTCCTCAAGTTCTGGGACGGCGACAACAAGAAGACGGCACCCACGTTGTGGGTACGGATCAGCGAGGCCGATGTCGGGTTCGCGTCAGGCGCCCCTTTCCCCGCCGTGGATCGATGGCGCGAGCTTGTGGCCGACGAATCGACCGGAGGTGAGCTCGTCACGATCCTCACCGAGTTGGGTCGCGGTCGGACCCTCGACATCGCAGGTCAGGACTACAAACGGGTACCGAAACCCTATGGAGACGATCACCCGCGGGCCGATCTGCTTCGCCATAAACACGGCATCCAGGTCCGGTGGTCCGAACCGACACCGGCATCGGTGACCAGGTCATCGTTCGTCGACTGGTGTTCGCGACGGCTCAACGCCTGCGCCGATCTGCACCACTGGTTCACGGCCAACCTGTGGTCGACTGCGGAAGAATGAATCTCCAGCGCACGCTTGTGAACTCGTGGCGCTGATCCTCCGGAGCAGCCACCGCGGAAGAACGGATCTTCAGCGCACCCCGGTACAGCCAGGGAGTTTGCGGAGCAAACTCGTGGCGCTGATCCTCCGGAGCAGCGCCAGATGACCGAGTCGAGCAACGACGAGCCGATCACCCTGTCTGTACGGTTGGAAGACGAGGCGCGCACCGTGACCGAGCGCGACCTGGTTCTGGTCAGCGTCTTCCTGTACGAGACTCTCGGCCGGTGGTATGAACTGAAGCCCGACGGGGATCCGCCGTCGGTCGACCCGTCGGACATCTTCATCAGGACGCGAACGCTGGCGGCGCAGGATTCGGCGGAGCAGTCGCTACTCGATCCTGGCGACGAATTGCACGCTCCCGACACCGGCGATGTCACTGAGGAGCGCGACGGGGTGTTCGCTGCCAGCGCGACGCTCGCTCAGGTGGCGATTGGGCGGCTGCGTACCGAGGACGAAAGCTGGGACGACGTCATCCAGCAGCTCGAGGCCGACAGGCGGCCGGCGCTGGCTTCCGCGCTGTGGGTCGGTCTCGCCGCCCAGCCCGAGGCCCGCTACCCGTCGATCGGCCAGTGGCGGCGATCGGTTGACGCCGCGCTGCGTTCGGACGCCGCCATCGCCACCCTGGTCGAGGCCGGCGACGGGCGTGGCCGAACGGGACCGATCATGGTTGCCGCCGGCGTACTGGTCCTCGCGGTGGCAGCCGGCGCCTTCCTGTTCCTACGCGACGATACGTCGGCCATCGAGGACGCCGGTGTGGACATCACCGAGCCGGACGGGCCGTCCACCGAGGAGCCCGAGGGGACCGCCACAACGGGTTCAACCACTACATCGACCGACACGACCGACGTCGCCGCCGACTCGGATTCGACCGGGACCGGTGGCGACCCCTGTGCGCTGGTCGGTCCCCTCGGCCCGATCACGATCGACCAGGTGAGCGACACCGCCATCGTGGTCGCCTGGGAGCCGAGCACCGAGGCGGTCGACATCCTGCTCGACGGCGCGTTCGTCGACACCGTCCCTGCGGAGGCGTTCCGCTACGTGATCGAGCGCCTGCCGCTGTCCGATGACCCGCTGACGCCCGACACCGGCTACACGGTCGCCGTCGAACCACAATCAGGGGAACCGAGCACGGCGTGCACCACGACCCTGGCGAACCCCGTACCCGCCAGCGAGTCCCTCATCGGTGTCACGGCCCCCACCGGACTCGAGATCGTCGAGACCTCCGCGACCTCCATCACCGTCGCTTGGGATCCGAAACCCGGGGCCGATCTGCACAACCTCTATCTCAACGGCGCCTACGTGCTGTTCGGCGACGTCGGAGGATCGTCCGCCATCGGCGACGAGACCGAGTTCACGTTCGTCGACCTCGAACCGGATACCACCTACGAGATCGGCATCCGCCGCGTCGAGGGGCCCAATCAGAGCGGCGTCGCCAGCATCACCGCCTCCACAGATCCCGGTTGACCCGGAGCGGCCGCCTCAACCGCTGCGCGGAACGCTGCGCTTCGTGGTCGACGATCGTGCGCTGTTGTTGTTGCGCCGGACCCGGGGGTTGCGCAACATCGTGAACGGCTTGACCGGGGCCTTGGCCGCACCGGCCAGGCCTCGCAAGACGGTCTCCCGACGCAACTCCGGCGCACGGATGAATCCGGCCTTCACGAAGGCGGCGAACGACAGCAGCGCCAGCACTGCCATCCCGGCGAGCACCAGTTCCCATGCAAACTTCCGTTCCTCCCCGGGCAGCGCGATGTTCATGCCATACCATCCGGTGATCAGGGTCAGGGGCAACAGGATGGCCGAGTACACCGCGAGGATGGTGGTCGCCGTGGCCTGGCGGTCGGCGGCGGCCCCCCGGTAGGTGTCGAGCGCGTCGCTCAACAGAGCCCGGGCCGAGCCGAGCGACTCGACCACCTGGTTGTGGACGTCGTATGCGTCGCCCAGCATCGTCAGCGACTCCGAGCCCAATACGGCGATCGTGCCGCGCCGAAGGTTTGCGAGCACCAGGCGCTGGGGGCGCAAGACCTTGCGGACCGTGGTCTCCTCCCGCCGAAGAACCTGGATGTCACCCAACACATCGGGGTCGGCGTCGAGCGCGTCGTCGGCGATGTCGTCGATCCGGGCCTCGAACTCGGCGATGACCTCCAGATACCGACGGCCGATCACTTCCGCCAACTGGGCGAACAGTTCGTCGGGGGCGAGGCTGCCCATCTGGGCATGTTTCTGCACAGAACGCCACAGCCAATTGATGCCGGTCACCGGCTTGGAGCTGACCGTCACCAGGAGACCGGGGGCAACGAAGCAGTCGACCTCCACGGTGTCGATGCGCTCACCCTCCGAGGTGAGGGCGTGGAGCACCACGAAGAGATGGTCGTTGTAGTTGTCGAACTTGGGAAGTTGTTCGATGTCGAGGATGTCTTCGATGGCCGCCGGGTCGAAGTTGAAACGCTCCCCGAGTCGATCGAGTTCGTCGGCATCGGTCGTGAGGACATCGAGCCAGATCACCGTACCGGCATGCAACAGGTCTTCGCAGTCCTCCACATCCGCCGGCACCATCGTCTTCGAACCCGGCCTTTGGGCGAGGAGACGTGCTGTCATGAATCCACCTTCCTGTCCCACATGAAGAACTCCAGCGGACGACGTTTCGCCACCAGTCGAATCTCGAGGCCCCGCAAGCGGGGCACGGCACCAGGCACCAGTGCTGCGGCTTTCATAGGCGTCCATTGTTACAGCTGGCGAGCCGGTTCCGGGAACGGAGGCGGCTGGCCCACCCTGCCGCCAAACTTTGTCGATCGCTTAGCGCGTCCGAACTGGCGCCGACAGGGATTCCTGGCAGAATGGGTGGTTACGATCCAATCCCGGTCGACCGCCGCGACCGACCGCAAACGTGGAAGCGACAAACGATGGCAGGCGATTCCGAAACCGAGATCATTGACGAGGATCGATACCGCCGCCTTCTCAGACGCGAGGACAACGACCTCGAGCTGGTGCCATACCAGGTCGAGCTCCTGAAACTGCAACGCCACATCGAGCGCACGAACGAACGCTTCATCGTGTTGTTCGAGGGCCGAGACGCCGCCGGCAAGGGCGGTACGATCCGGCGGGTCACCCGATACATGAACGAGAAGCGGTACCGGGTCGTGGCCCTGGGCAAACCGTCGTTCGATCAGCGGTCGCAATGGTATTTCCAGCGCTATGTCAGCCAGTTTCCCGCCGGCGGTGAGATGGTGCTGTTCGACCGGAGCTGGTACAACCGGGCGATGGTCGAGCCGGTGTTCGGGTTCTGCACCGAGGAGGAGTACGAGAACTTCATGCGCGGGGTCGTCGGCTTCGAGAAGGATCTCGTCCGCCAGGGCACGATCCTGCTCAAACTGTACTTCTCGGTCACCAAGAAGGAGCAGCAGCGCCGCTTCGACCGTCGACGAGACGATCCGTTGCGCAACTGGAAGCTGAGCGAGATCGACATGCAGGCCCAGGATCTGTGGGACGACTTCACCGAGCGCAAATACGAGATGCTCAAGCGCACCCACACGGAGATGGCACCGTGGACGATCATCCGCTCGGAAGACAAGCAGCAGGCCCGGCTCAATGCCATGAAGCTGATCCTCAACGCGGTCGACTACGCGGAGCGTGATCCCATGGTCGACTTCAAGCCCGACCCGGAGATCGTCATCGACGGGGCCGAAGAGGTCGAGATCATGGAGTCTCACCTGGCCAAAAAGGGCAAATTCAAACGCTAGACGCGGAATTCGCAGATCCTGCGCGCGCCTGCGCGCGGCTGTCCTTCCAATGCCGGGCCCGGCTAGTGAGCAGCGTGCCAGCGGCGGAGCAGCTCAGCCGCCTCGGTAGCGTCGATTGGTCCGTGCTCGAGGCGGTGTTGGCGCAGCATCTTCTGGGCTCGACCGACGACCGGACCGGGTTCGACGTCGAGCAACTCCATGATGTCGGAGCCGGACAGGGGCGAATCGTAGGGCCCGACGTCGCCCGCAGCGTCCAACTCATCGATCACCTCGACAAGTCGGTGCGCCGCCGCCCGCTTCCGGGAATCGACGACATCGGCGGCGCCGAGGTTGCGGGCCAGGGCCCGGGGAGCCTCGACACCGGAGGCGGCGATCAGGCGGCGGGCATCGGCTCGTGACGACCGGTTGTTACCGATCCAGTCCCGGAGACCCTCGACCAGCGCCGTCGTCTCGGCTCGATCCTGATTTGAGTAGCGGAGGCGGCGGACGACCGAGGCCACGTCGGTCGTCCACAGCAGCCCCGCCCGCCGAACCAGGGGGGTGCCCGGTGAGGTGGCGAGTGCCCGGGCCAGGATCGCCTCGTCATCGGTCATCGGGGCCACGGCGTGGGCCAGCAGACCAGTGTCGAGAATGAAATCGAGTCCGGCCGACGGGTTGTCGACCTCCAACAACCGCTCCAGCTCGTCGTTGATCCGCTCGACCGAGACGATATCCAACCGCTCGGCGAGTTTCGTCGCCGCTCGGGCCACGGGGTCGTCGACGGCGAGTTCGAACCGGGCGATGAAGCGGGCGGCCCGCAGCATACGGAGCGGATCGTCACCGAACGACACTTCGGGGGCGAGCGGGGTCCGTAGCACCCTGGCCGCCAGATCGGCGGCGCCCCCGAACGGGTCGTGCAGTACACCCTCCGGCAACTCGATGGCCATGGCGTTGATGGTGAAATCGCGACGTGACAGATCCTCGTCGAGCTGATCGCCGAACGTCACGATCGGCTTGCGTGACTCGGCATCGTAGCGCTCAGCCCGATGTGTCGTGATCTCGAACGCGTGGCCGTCGACCTGGGCCCCGATCGTTCCGAATCGCTCCCCCTGGGTCCACACGTGTTCAGCCAGCGGGGCGACGAGGGTCTTGATCGTTCGCGGTTCGGCATCGGTCGTGAAGTCGATGTCGAATCCCGACAGGCGACCCAGCGAGAGATCCCGCACGATACCGCCGACGAGGTAAAGGCGATGGCCGGCGGCAACGAACCGTTTGGCCACCGGGTTTATGACGGGCGCCAGCGCCTCCAACGCCTCGGACTCGATACCGATCCCGGCTACCACCGATCAGGAGCTCCCCGACTCCGCATGTTCGTGGATGGCGCGGGCCACCTCGACGTGCTCCGCTCCCGGGCCCCCGCTCGTCGGCTCCTCGGGCCGGTACTCCACACCCAGCATGCGGGCGGCGACCGCGCCGGCGGTTTTGGCCAGCGCCTCGTAGTCGTAGCCGCCCTCGAGGAACAGCAGCCTCCGACCGGCTGGGACGAGATCGCAGATGGCGTCGATCAGGTCGGTGTAGTCGGCCGCCGTCAGCCCGAGGTCGGTCAGCGGATCCTGACGGTGACCGTCGAATCCGGCCGATACCAGCATCCACGTCGGGTCGAACCGTTGGGCGACCGGTTCGACAACGGCGCTGAACGCCAGGCGATAGTTGTCGCCGGTGGCGCCGGCGGGCATGGCGATGTTGACCGTTTTGCCGCGCCCCGCTCCATCGCCGGTCTCGTCGGGGCGGCCGGTGAACGGGTACCAGGGAAACTGGTGGAAGCTGACGAACAGCACGTCGGCGTCGTTGTAGAAAATGTCCTGGGTGCCGTTTCCGTGGTGGGCGTCGACGTCGACGATCATGACCCGCTCACCCCGATCGGCCAGGTGCCGGGCGGCGACGGCGATGTTGTTGAACAGACAGAATCCCATCTGCCGGTCGCTGGTGGCGTGGTGTCCGGGCGGGCGGACGACCGACCAGCCGGCGGCGCCCTCCCCGGCTTGAAGCCGTTCGATGAGAGCCAGGCCGGCGCCGGCGGCCCGGTGGGCTGCCGCCGCCGAGTCGGCACACACGGTGGTGTCGGGGTCGATGGCTCCGCCCCCGGCTTCGGCCAGCTGGTCGAGCCGATCGTAGAGGTAGCGGTCGTGGACCGCGTCGATGGCGGCCCGCTCGGCAGCAGGGGCCTCGATCCAGCGGATGGCCTCGTCGAGCCCGGCTTCGGTGAAACCGCGCTTCACGGCGGTCAGCCGGTGTTGGTTCTCGGGATGCCCGGGGCCCGGGTCGTGCAGCCAGCACAGATCGTGGGTTGCGACCAGAAGCCCCGTTGTAGCCATGGCTCCACGGTACTGCTGTCGAGGCTGGGCACGGTAGCGGAGCCGGGAAGATCCGACCGCCCGGAGCGGTGCCCGAACGCGCAAGATCCACGAGGACTGTTCCGAATTGACCCGGAAAGTCTTGAGGCGAGTGGCCATGATCTCCGCTCGTGAGAGCGTGCCGTGGGTCTGCGCCTCCGCTTGGTGCCTCGTGGATCTTGGAGCTGAATCAGATGGTGCCACGTCGGCGACGACGTGTAAACGGTCCATCTGTTTTGGCTATCCCCGGGCGCTCCTCGCTTCATCGGAACTATTGAGGTCTCTAATGTTTGGGGAGGCGAAACAGTTGCGGCCATCCCACCTGGCACATTTTCCCATTCGCTGCTTGTCGCTGCTTGCTAGTGTCGCGTCGGTGAGCGATCGCGACGAATGGGATTTTCAGCGCACACGAGAGATCCCGATGGACCTCACGCCGCCTCCACCGCCCATCCATCGACCGTCCGCGCCGGCCTTGACCCCGGCTCGTGTGCCCGACCCGCCACCACCGTCGCCTCGACCGCCCGAGGTGGAGGAGTCACCCCTCGTGGT
>JBFGLT010000136.1:0-8545 GCA_041576015.1 Acidimicrobiales bacterium | reverse complement strand
GCCGTTCGTCGTGGCCGCCCTGGCCGGAGTGGGTGGTGCGGTCGCGGTGTCGGCCTCCCTGCGGTGGTCGCGGCCGGCGTTCTGGATGGCTGTGCTGGGGACGACCCTTCCCTTCCACGTCGGGGTCCTCTGGGCCCACGCGCCCGCATTCGGGCTCACCGGCCTGGCGGCTCTCGGGCTGTCCCGAGCAGCGGACGTCGACCGTGGAGCCCGCCGCCGGTGGGTCGTTGTCGCCTCCGTCGCACTGGCCATGGCCGTCCTCTTGCGCACCGAGGGCCTGCTGCTTGGCGTCGCCGTCACCGTCGCGCTGCTCTGGCGGGACCGGGCCGATCTGCGCCGTGCCGGATCGCTCGCACTCTTGCCGGCGATCGGTGCCGGGCTCGCATTCCTGGTCGAGCCGACGCTGATCGAAGTGCTCGCCGGCTCGCGGTCAGGCGGCTCCGCTCTCATCGCCAGCGGCCGAGATCTGTCGGTTGCCGGCCGGATCTCGGTGCTGCGGATCATGCTGCTCGAACCCTCGGTGACCGACGCCGGGCGAGCTGCGCTGCGCCTTCTCGGACTCGTCCTGCTGTTCGCCGGCGCCGGTCTGGCCCGCTCGAGCGCCGGATCGCAGCGAGCGATCGCGGGCATCTCGGCCGGCGCCGTCGGTTGCTACGCCATCGCGTTCGGTACCGGCGCCGCCCCCGGACTGCTGGTTGCCATGCCCTTGGTGGCCCTGGCCGGCATCCTCGTGGTGGTCACCCGGCGATCGGAAGCGCCGTTCTTCGTGGTCGCGTTCGGTGTGTTCGGGTCCCTCGTCGTCGCCACCAGCTACGACTCCGGCGGTGGGGGCGACTGGGGCAGCCGCTATCTGTTCGTTGGAGTCCCGCTGCTCTTGGTCGGATTCGTGCCCACCCTCACCGCCGCCGCCGCCGACCGACGTTTCCGGCCCCTGGTGGCAGCCGCTGCGCTGGCGACGCTGGCCGTTCAGGCAGAGGTCACTGTCGATCACTACTCGAGGGGGTCGACGGTCGAGGTCGTCGATGCGGTGCGCGCCGCTGCGGCTACCGAACTGGACGCCGACCCCGATGCCGTCGTCGCCGTGTCCGACGAGCGACTGGCCAGATTCCTCTACGACCGCGGCCTTCGGGGTGCTTCGTTCCACGTGCCCGCCGACTGGGAGAACGAGTTCGACGAATTGCTCGACCGGGCGGGGGTCACCAGGATCGTGTGGATCGACCTCGGGCCCGCTGATCAGGATCGCCCCGGTCGCCTCATCGAAACACACGGCTCGGTTGCGATACGAACACTAGTTCGGCGCTAGCCTGTCCGGGTGGGCAACACGATCACGGTCCGAGGGGCACGCGAGCACAACCTCAAAGACGTCGACCTCGACCTCCCGCGCGAAAAACTCATCGTGTTCACCGGCCTGTCCGGGTCGGGCAAGTCGTCGCTGGCCTTCGACACGATCTACGCCGAAGGGCAGCGCCGGTACGTCGAGTCACTGTCCGCCTACGCCCGTCAGTTCCTCGGGCAGATGGACAAGCCGGACGTCGACTTCATCGAGGGCCTCTCACCGGCGATTTCCATCGACCAGAAGTCGGCGTCACGAAATCCCCGATCGACGGTCGGCACCGTCACCGAGGTGTACGACTACCTCCGGCTGCTGTTCGCTCGCGTCGGGGTGGCCCACGATCCCGAGACCGGCGAGCGGCTGGTGCGTCAGACTCCCCAGCAGATCGTCGACCAGGTCCTGGAGCTGCCCGACCGCACCCGCTTCCAGGTGCTCGCCCCCATCGTTCGCGGCCGCAAGGGGACCTACGAGACCCTGCTGGCCGACCTCGCCGCCGAGGGTTTCACCCGGGCTGTCGTCGACGGCGGACTGATCGAGCTGGGCGGCGAGCTTCCCGATCTGGCGCGCTACGAAACCCATGACATCAAGGTGGTCGTCGACCGGCTGGTGCGGCGGGACGGGATCGAGCGACGCCTCACCGATTCCATGGAGACGGCGCTGCGGCTGGCCGAAGGAGTCGCTGAGGTGGAGATCGTCCCGTCGACCGGCGACGCCGACGCACAGCCTGAGATCCTCACGTTCAGCCAGCACTTGGCCCGCCCCTCCGATGGTAAGAGCTTCGAGGAGCTCGCGCCCCGCAACTTCTCGTTCAACTCGCCCTACGGTGCCTGCACCGCCTGCGACGGCCTCGGAACGGCGTTCGAGGTCGACCCCGAGCTGGTGATCCCGAACCCGACGCTGACCGTCGAGGATGGCGCCATCCAGCCCTGGTCGGGAGGTCGCAGCCGCTACTTCAGCCGGTTGGTCGAAGCGGTCTGCGAGGAACACCGGATCCCGCTCGACGTCCCCTGGAACGACCTCACGCTCCAGCAGCAGGACTTGCTCCTCAACGGCGGCGTCGACCGAAAGGTGCTCGTCCGGTACCGGAACCGCTACGGGCGGAACCGGTCCTACAACGCCACCTTCGAGGGCATCGTGCCCTACCTCCGCCGGCGCCACAGCGAGGCCGAGTCCGACAGCCAGCGGGAACAGATCGAGGGGTACATGCGCGAGGTTCCCTGCCCGGTCTGCGACGGCGCCCGGCTCAACGCCTTCTCGCTCGCCTGCACCGTCGACGGCTACTCGATCGCCGACATCTGCGGCCTGTCGATCGGCGAGGCGGCCAAGGTGCTGGTCGGCCTCCAGCTCTCCGAACGGGACCTGCTCATCGCCGAGCGGGTGATCAAGGAGATCAACGCCCGGCTCAGTTTCCTCCTCGACGTCGGACTCGACTATCTGAGCCTCGGCCGGGCGGCGTCGACCCTGTCGGGCGGCGAGGCACAGCGCATCCGGCTCGCCAGTCAGATCGGCTCGGGGCTGGTCGGGGTGCTCTACGTTCTCGACGAACCTTCGATCGGGCTCCCCCAGCGCGACAACGCCAAGCTGATCGAGACCCATCAGCGGCTTCGGGACCTCGGCAACTCGGTGATCGTCGTCGAACACGACCAAGAGACGATCAACGTCGCCGACTACGTCGTCGACATCGGTCCCGGCGCCGGCGAACATGGCGGTGAGATCGTCTACAGCGGCCCGGTCAAGGGGTTGCTCCGGCGGCGCCGTTCCCTGACCGGTCAGTACCTGTCGGGCAAACGATCGATTCCGGTGCCGGAGAAGCGGCGCGCCATCGGCGATGAGGTCCTCACGATCAGAGGCGCCCGGGAGCACAACCTCCGCAACATCGATGTCGATATACCGCTCGGCTGTTTCGTGGCCGTGACCGGCGTCTCCGGTTCCGGCAAGAGCACGCTGGTCAACGGGATCCTGCTCAAGGCGCTGATGCACAAGATCTACCGCTCCAAGGTGCCACCCGGTCTGCACACCTCGCTGGAGGGGCTGGAACACCTCGACAAGGTGATCGACATCGACCAGTCCCCGATCGGCCGGACCCCCCGCTCCAACCCGGCCACCTACACGGGTGTGTTCGATCACATCCGCAAGCTCTTCGCCAAGACCAACGAAGCCAAGGTGCGCGGCTACCAGCCCGGCCGGTTCTCGTTCAACGTGAGTGGTGGTCGCTGCGAGGCCTGCTCGGGCGACGGCACGATCAAGATCGAGATGCACTTTCTGCCCGACGTCTACGTGCCGTGCGAGATCTGCCGGGGCGCCCGCTACAACCGCGACACCCTCGAGATCCAGTTCAAGGGCAAGAACATCTCCGAGGTCCTCAACATGCCGATCACCGAGGCGCTCGAGTTCTTCGCCAACCAACCCCCGATCGCCCGCCATCTCCAGACCCTCGTCGACGTCGGTCTCGGGTACGTACGGCTGGGTCAGCCGGCGCCGACCCTCAGCGGCGGTGAGGCTCAGCGGGTGAAACTGGCGTCCGAACTCGCCAAACGCTCGACAGGGCACACGATCTACCTGCTCGACGAACCGACCACCGGTCTCCACTTCGAGGACATCCGGCGCTTGCTCACCGTCCTCACCCGCCTCGTCGACCAGGGCAATACCGTGATGGTGATCGAGCACAACCTCGACGTCATCAAAACCGCCGATTTCATCATCGACCTCGGACCCGAGGGCGGGAGCGCCGGCGGGACCGTCGTGGCCACCGGGACTCCCGAGGAAGTGGCCGCCATCAGCGCCAGCCACACGGGACGGTTCCTGGAACCCCTGCTCGAATGAGGATTCCGCTCTCGATCTGACTCAGTCGACGCCGGGCTGGTGCCGATAGACACCGTATGCGCCGCCTGTTCGTCCTCGAGCTGAACGAGATCCCCCTCCGGGTCTTCCGATGGCACGCCGAGAACAACCCGGGATCGCCGACGGCGCGGCTGCTCGAGCAGGCGGCGGTCGGTGAGTCGCTCGCCGACGAGGATCTGCCGCGCGACCTCTACCCGTCGCAGTCGTGGGCGAGTCTGGCGACCGGCGTACCGTTCGAGGAACACGGGGTCTTCTGGTACGGGGATCCCAAGCCGGACCGGTTCCCGCTCTACTGGCAGGCGGCCGCCGATTCCGGCGTCTCGACGGGTGTGTTCGGCACCCTCCATTCATCGCCCTTGAAGCGACAGTGCGTCCAGAAGGGAATCCGGTTCGCCATCCCGGACGCGTTCGCACCGGACGCCGAGACAGTCCCCGAGCGGTTCGAACCCCTTCAGGCCTTCAACCTCGACATGACGAGAGCCAACGGCCGAGCGGTGACCAGCCGGACTCCCTGGCGCCGGTATGGGCAGGCGCCGCTGGCCCTCGCCCGCACTGGCCTGGCGCCGAGCACTTCGGTGATGCTGGGCCGCCTCGCTGTCGAGGTGGCGACCGGTCGGGTCAACAAGGAACGGCTGCGGGTCGGCCAGTTCCATCTGATGGCTGACCAGTTCACCCGCCTGGCCGGCCGGGCCGACCCCGACCTGACGGTGTTCTTCACCAACCACATCGCATCGGCGATGCACCGCTACTGGTACGCCAACTTTCCCGACGACTGGGACGACGCGATCTACCCGCCCGAATGGGCGCGCCGGTTCGCGGATGAGATCCCCTACGCCATGCGCTCCCTGGATCACTGGCTGCGACGGTGGATGACCTGGGTCGAACGGACTGGCCGGACCATGCTGATCGTCTCGTCGATGGGTCAGCACGGCGGTGACCCGGTCGACACCGCCGAGACGAGCACCCTGGTCGTGACCGATCCCGTGCGGTTCGGTCGGGCGCTGGGTCTGCCAGACCGATTCAGCATCGGCAACGCCATGGTGCCCCAGACCACCTTCCTCTTCGAGTCTTCCGACGACGCTGGACAGGCAGCGCTCCGCCTGAACGACGTCGACGTCGACTCGCTGGATCTCCAAGTCGACCGCCATCAGAACGCAGTGACGGTGTCCTACCAGTCGCTACCGCCGGAGGGGACGGTAGCGGCGGAGAAGGTGGTCATCGACGGCCAGGTGCTGCACCTCGACGACGCCGGGCTGCAACGGCTGGAAGTGGAGGCGCACCGAGCCGCCACCCACCATCCGGCCGGGTCGGTGATCGTGTACAACTCGCCGACCGCCTCGGTTCCCAACGCCCCCATCAGCTACTTCGGCATCGCCCCGGCCATCCTTTCCTCCCTGGGCATCGATCCGCTCCCGCATCACCGGGCGACCGAGCTGAGGCTCTGAGCGTGTCCCGCCGGCTGCCGCTCATCGCCGGGACGAGCGCGATCGCCGCATTCTTCGTGGTCGCCCACGCCCGGCTGCTGGCACCGACGCTCTACTCGCCGGTCGGCACCAGCCGCCTGCCGTGGACGGTGATGTTCGTCTGTCTCATCCTCGGGGCGGCCTATGCGATGGGGCTCCCCGAACTGCCGGCCAGCCGCCTGGGCGCCGCCGGCGCTGCTCTGGCGGCCGGCACCGCCGGGATTCTCGGTGTCTCGCTCGCCCAGACGGCGCTCGGCACGGCTCTGCTGCCGCGCGTGGTCCTCGGTGGCGTGTGGGTCGTCTTCGTTCCGTGGGCGCTGATCTGCTGGAATGCCGAACACGATCGGGTCCGCCGATCGCAGCTTCGAGCGCTCTTCATCGGGAACGAACAGGAGTACGCCGAGCTTCGAGCCGACCTGGCCGGCGACCTCGTTCCGGCGGTGCTCGACGGTCCGGTCGCTCCACCAATCATGGGGGAGCCGCTGCCCGAGCGGGTCCTCCGCCGGCTCCGAGCGCCCGGCGTCGACATGATCATCCTCGACATGGCATCGATGGCCAACGCAGCGGTCGTCGCCGAGGTGTCGGAGCTCCATCGCCGTGGTATCCGGGTGCGAACGCCGTCGCTGTTTTCCGAGGAGTACCTGGGCAAGATCCCCCTCGCCGACCTCGAGCGGGTTTCGCTTCTGTTCGACATCGGTGAGGTACATCGCAGCCGGTATTTGCGATGGAAACGAATGATCGACGTGTCGATCGGCGCCGTCGCCATGATCGCCCTGCTGCCGATCGGTCTGATCGTGTTGGCCGGCAACGCCGTCGGCAACCGAGGGCCGTTGCTCTACCGGCAACCGCGCATCGGCAAGAACGGCATCGAGTTCGAGATCCTCAAGTTCCGTTCGATGCGGAGCTCGTCGGACGCGCCCACCCAGTGGACAACGATGGACGATCCGCGGATCACGCCGTTCGGCTCGTTCCTTCGCCGGTCGCACCTCGACGAACTGCCCCAGGCGTGGAACATCCTGCGCGGCGACCTGTCGATCGTCGGACCCCGGCCAGAACAACCCCACTACGTCCGCCAGCTCGAGGAGAAGATCCCCTTCTACGAAACCCGCCACCTCGTCCGGCCGGGCCTCACCGGCTGGGCGCAGGTCAACTATCCGTACGGCGCCGACGAGGTCGATGCCCGTGAGAAGCTCCAGTACGACCTGTACTACCTGCGGCGGCAGAGCCCCCGGCTCGACATCCAGATTCTCGTCCGGACCCTGCGGACGGTGGTCGGCCGTACCGGCCGGTGACCGCGATGATGGCTGCGGTCACTCCCGCCGCTCTGCTTCAGGTGATCGCCAGCATCCGGTCGAGCGCCACCTTGGACCACTCGGTGGTCTCGGGGTCGACCGACACTTGATTGACCACTTTGCCGTCGAGCAGGTTGTCGAGCACCCAGGCGAGGTGGGGTAGGTCGATTCGGAACATCGTCGAGCACGGACAGATCAGGGGGTCGAGATTGACGATGGTCTTGTCCGGGTTTTCCTGGGCGATGCGATGGACCAGATGCACCTCGGTGCCGATGGCGATCGTGGACCCGGCCGGGAACTCCTTGACCTTGTTCAGGATGTAACCGGTCGAGCCGAGGTGATCGGCTAGTTCACAGGTCTCGTATGGTGCCTCCGGGTGGATGATCACGATGCCGTCGGGGTGCTGAGCCCGGAACGCCTCCACCTGTTCGGGTTGAAAGCGCTGGTGGATCGTGCAGTGCCCCTTCCACAGCAGCAGCGACGCCTCTTTGCAATCGGCTTCCGACAGCCCGCCCCGGTCCCGTCTGGGATCCCACAGCCGCATCTGGTCGAGGCCGTATCCCATCGCCAAACCGGTGTTGCGTCCCAGATGCTGGTCCGGGAAGAAGAGGACCTTCTCCGCCTTCCGGTCCTGGAAGACCCACTCCAGGACAGCCCGAGCGTTGCTCGAGGTGCACACCGCTCCGCCGTGCCGTCCGACGAAGCTCTTGATGGCGGCCGAGGAGTTCATGTAGGTGACGGGGATGACCGTGGAGATGTCGATGGTCTCGCTCATGACCTCCCACGCCTCCTCGACCTGGTCGATCCTGGCCATGTCGGCCATCGAGCACCCGGCGTTGAGGTCGGGGAGGATCACGATCTGGTCATCGCTGGTGAGGATGTCAGCGCTTTCGGCCATGAAGTGCACGCCGCAGAACACGATGTAGGTGGCCTGTGGTCGTTGTTGGGCGAGGACCGACAGTTTGAAACTGTCGCCGCGAGCGTCGGCGAAGGCGATGACCTCGTCGCGCTGGTAGTGGTGGCCGAGGATGAACAGCGAGTCACCGAGCATCGTTTTCGCTCGAGCGATGCGTTCCACCAGCTCGGCGTCGGTGGCGAGTGCGTACCGCTCTGGTAGCGGTCGCTGGATCCGCAGCATCCGCGCAGCCTAGCGCCGGCCTCACGAGCTGGGTCCTCCCGGCTTGGTTCGGAACCTTCGGATTTCAGGAACAGCGGGGGGCGGGGAACAGTGGGGCGGTCCGGAGCTCGGCGACCGGTTCGGACAGCCGGGCCGCCGCGATGATCGAGCCGTCCACGTCGGCCATGCCGACCACATCCCCGTCGATGTTCACGATCGGGGTTCCCGGTGCCAGGTCGACCGAAGCCGTCGATCCATCGGCCAGGGTCCGGGCGACGGTGTAGGAGACGAGTTCGCCGGCGGGTGCCTCGACGCGATCGACGGTCGCCGGGTGGAGGGTCACCTGGCCGTCGGCGACGGTTGCGTACGCGACCCCGGTGCCAGTCCGGATGCGGGCGTCGATGGCGATCCGAAGCCGGTCGCCGATCGGGTCGTCGGGCCGGACGACCGTCAAATTGACGGGGTTGGACGTGCCGAGTACGTCCCCCGTGGTCTCGGC
>JBFGLT010000135.1:0-8639 GCA_041576015.1 Acidimicrobiales bacterium | reverse complement strand
TGGACGGCGGATACCGGTGGTGGCAACGTCGGATCCGACCAAGGCGTTGGCAATCGACGATTTGCCGCTGCCGGTCGCTCCGAGCAGCGCCACGAGGGTGTGGTCGGTTCCGTGACGGAGTCGCTCGCCCGACTTGGCGATGACCTGTCCGGCCCGCTCGACGTCGACGTCGGGGAGCCGGTCGGCTGACAGTTCGACCGCCTCGTCGAGTGCTTCCAGCTGACCGGGTAGATCGACTGAGTCGCGACCGAAGCGCCCCAGCTTCATCGGCTGCGCTCGAAACGGTCGAGAGCGTCCACCAGCCCGTCGACGCCGCCGTCCTCGGCAAGCGTCGAGAGCAGGTTCCGGAACCGGTCGGCGTCGGCGTCGAGCATCTTGCCGATCCGTTCGAGCAGCAGACGCTGGGCCTGTGCCGCCAGCTCCCGAACCGCCTGCTCGCCGAACAGCGCGCTCAGCAGCGTCTGCGAGATACCGGCCGTCCCGGCTCCGATCGCCACCTCGGCCCCGGTCAGCCCTGCGGTCTGAGCGAAGATCACCAGCATCAGGGCTATACCGACGCTGTTGACGCCGACGGCCAGGACCCGGGCGGTGGTGCGCTTGCTCGCCCCCTGCTCCCGAACCAGCTCGAGGATGTCTTCCTGCCACGCCTGCACCTCGCCCCGAACCCGGGACCGAAACACCCCGGAAGCCTGTTCGAGCGACCGGTCGTCGCCCAGCGTCTGGCGTCCACCCGGCAGGCTCTTCCAGGTGGAGACCGTGGTCGACGCGGCACGGTCGGCGTGGTCGATGAGCAGCTGTTCGAGAGTCGAGGTGATCTCGCCCTGCACCTCGACGGTCTGCCCGGTGCGACCGGTGAGGAAGGCGCCCAGGCGGTCGCGGATCAGCGAGATCCTCGATTGGACGGCGCGCATCAGTTCCGCGGTGCCGATCAGCTCCTGCCATCGTTCCAGAACCTCGCCTCGGAGCAGCGTGCCCGAACGGATGTCGCCGGCCAGTCGGCTTCGGGTGTCGGCGTACGTTTGCTCCATCGACGTTCGAAGATCCTCGACGGCTCCTCGCTGTTCGACCCCGGCCTCGATGACCGTGCGTGTTCTCGGACTGATGCTGTCCATGGCCCCATCGAGTGTGGTGCGAACCACCTCGGAGCGACGCTCGGCGTCGGAGGCCAAGCCGGTCAGGAGCGCCTTGATGTCGGCGACGGCTTCGTCCGGCAGGGTGGCGACTTCGCCCTCAGCCTGCTCGACGGGGAAGACGGCCACGTCGGTGAGGCCCGCGTCGTTCAGCATCGAGACGAAATGCGACACGATCTCGTTGGTGGCCCCCGGCGGGATTCGGTTGACGATGCAGGCCAGCGACGTACCTCGGCTCCGAGCCTGGCGGAGGAAATCCCAGGGCACGGCGTCGGCGTAGCGAACGGCGGTCGTGGCGAACAGCCAGAGATCGGCGGCCGAAAGCAGTTGGGTGGCGAGCTCGCGGTTGGCCTCCTCGACCGAGTCGATGTCGGGCGCGTCGATGAGGGCGAGACCCGGCTCCAGCGTCTCGCTGGTGATCAGGCGGAGCACGGTGCCGGTGACCGTCGGCGCCGGGCCATCGCCGGTCCGGCCGGTGACCCGGGGCAGGTCGGGAAGCACGTCGCCGCCGGCGAACCAGTCCTGGTCGTCGGGATGGCAGATCAGGACCGGGGCCCGGGTGGTGGGTCGGAGCACCCCGGCCGGTGAGACCTCCCAGCCGACGATCGTGTTGGTGATCGTCGACTTTCCCGATCCGGTCGAGCCGCCCACGACGACGAGTAGGGGTGCGTCGAGACGCCGAAGGCGGGGGATGAGGTAGTCATCGATCTGATGGGCCAGCTCGTCGCGGACGTGGCGTGCCGGCTTCGCCGATCCCATATCGAGCTCTAAGCCGGTCGCCCGCAGTGATTGGCCGAGCCCCTCGAGCGCGGCAATGGTGTCGAGAGGGTTCGCTGACATCAGACTCACAGGTTAGGTCGCAAGACACCGGATGAAGTCGTCGACGAAAGTTTCGTTCGAGTCGTGGCGCAGCGTCTTTGAGCGGTGAACATCGTATGGCTGCGATTCCGTGTCTAGTTCGTTGCGGACCTGGCAAGTAGTTGAAACTGGGATAACATGACTTGCAGCAGTCCAGCTTGGTGGCGAACCGCGGCGAGTGGTCGTGCACTATGCTGGAAGGTGATGGCCGGACCAGCGATTCCCCGGGGAACGAACCGACCATCACCAAAGTCTTGGAGATTTGATCGACTGAGGGATTCAGTAAGTAGTCGGTCCTGTTCGCAGGTCGGCGGCGGTTCAGTCGCCCGGACGGCCGCCGGCCTGCTCTATCTACGGCGAAGCCGGGGATCCGCGCCACGCATCCGGGAGTCGCCGTGGTGCTGACATGATTCCATGATCGACAGCCCTGCTCCGGCTACGGACCCCGCCCGACCCCTCGACGGTGAGAGTGAAGCCCACCGCCTCGTGGCCATCGGCTCGGGGCTCGCCCTCGCCGTGCAGTTCGAGCAGCGCAACGGTGTCGCCGGCTTTCAGACCGCTGTGTTCGGGTTGGTCGACCAGGCATCAACGGCGTCCTACCCGGTTGTCATCAGCGCGATCGAGATCCCCCTCGGGCAGGCGTGGGAGCTGCGGACCTCCGGCCTGTGGGCCGAACAGGTTCGGGAGCGCCCGTTCGACCACTGGAGCTACGGGCTGGAGGCTTTCGCCCTGGCCATCGACGAGCCGGATGAGCTGACCCGGCGGGGACTTGGTCACCGGGTACCGCTCGGCTGGGAACTCGACTTCGTGGCCGATGCTGCGCCGGAGACGGCCGCCGCCGGCGATCCCGGTTCCTTCACCCAGACCGGCACGATCGAAGGGCTCGTCCTCACCGGCAACGGGGAGCAGCCGATCGCCGGCCGCGCCCGCCGCGCCCACTGGCTCGGCGCACCTCCGGCTCACACCGACGCCGGTCAACTCGAACACCGGCAGCGGTCACGGCCAGGGTCGGTTGTTCTTCCGACGATGAACGGTCCCTGGACCGTCGGTTGCACCGGGTCCGATACATAGATCGGCGACACGGCGATGGCGACTGGCAGGGTCGCTCACCCTCCGTGACGTCCACCGGGGCGCGGGGATTTGGATCTCTGGATCAGGCTTGCAGGAGCTTCTTGAGCGGCTGATCGGGATTCGTCAGGTCACCGACGGCCGGCTTGAGCCGGGCGGCGATCATCCGCTCGGCCACCCGGATGTCCCTGGCGATCGAGGTCCCTGCGCCGACGGCGCCGGCCGCCACGAGGCGACCGTCGCCATCGAGTCCGAAAACGATGGTGGTGTCATCGTGCCGCTTCCTGCCCACGTTGTCGGAGGCGGCGTCGAACAGCCCGGCGATCTGAAGGCCGAGGTCATACTGGTCCGACCAGAACCATGGCACCGCCTGGTGGGCGTCGGAGCCGCCGAGAAGGTTGGCGGCCGCCGTGGTCGCATGGTCATACGCGTTGCGCCAGCTCTCGAGGCGGATGCGTCGCCCGTCGTACAGTTCGGAGATGGCGGCAGCGCAGTCGCCGGCGGCGTAGATCGCCGGATCGGATGTTTGAAGCGCCGAGTTCACTGCAATGCCGTTGTCGCACTCCAGCCCGGCGTCGGCCGCCAGTTCGGTGTTCGGCGTGGCCCCGATGCCGGCCAACACCAGATCGGCCGGCAGCGGTTCGGCGTTGCCCGTCACGTCGAGCGCGAACCCGTTGTCGGTGAGGCGAATGGCTGTGGTCCGGGCGTTGAAGCGAATGTCGACCCCTTCGTCGAGATGTCGCTCGACGATGACATCGGCGATGGCCGGCGGGACGGCTCGGCTGAGGGCGCTCGGTGCCATCTCCAGGACGGTGACCCGGCATCCGAGTTGTCGGGCCGAGGCCGCGACCTCCAACCCGATGAACCCTGCACCCAGTACGACCAGGTGCCGGTCGGGCACGAGATCGGATCGCAGGGCCACCGCGTCGTCGTGGGTCCGTAGGGTGAGGGCGTGCCCGCCGCCCTCGATTGGCAGGGAGCGCGCCCGAGCCCCGGTGGCAAGCAGCAGCCGGTCATATGGGAGCTCCCGAGCGTCGGCCAGCCGAACGACCCGGTCATCGCGTTGGATGACCTCGACCGCGATGCCGCTGATGAACGTGACATCGAGGTCGGCCAATCGCTCGGCGGTGGCGGCCAGCACAGGGGTCGGTTCGTCAGCGCTGACGAGCGATGCTTTCGACAGTGGCGGCCGTTCGTAAGGTGGCAGCGACTCGGCCCCGACAAGGGTGAGCGATCCGGCGAATCCGTTGTCTCTCAACGCGGCAGCGGCGGCTGCACCGCACTCCCCGGCACCGACGATGACGATGCGGTCAGGAGCTGTCACGGGAGGGGCGGGCAACGACCATCATCCGCCGAGCTCGACGAAGACGGTACCGTCCTCGACTTTGACCGGGTAGGTCGCGAGGTTCTCGCAGATCGGCGCGCCCTTGCCCTCGCCGGTCGTGTAGTCGAAACGGCCGTTGTGTTTGGGGCACTCGATGATGTTGCCCATCACCAGACCGTCGGCCAGCATGAACTGCTCGTGGGTGCAGAAGCCGTCCGTGGCGTAGTACCTGTCGTCGGGTGACCGGTACACGGCGTACTGGTGGCCATCGATCTCGACCGGGATCACATCCTCCTCATCGACGTCGTCGGCGTCGCATGCTTCAATCCAATTGGCCACGTGGTCCTCCTCCACGACTACTGAACGGTGGTCGACGCACCCGCCCGGGACCCTAGCTACGACCGGCCATTCTTCGGTTGGCCACCTTCGACTTGATGTAGTCGCGGTTCATGTAAGCGATGAAGTCCTGGCTGATCTCCTTGGGGCAGGCTTCGGTGCACTCGCCGTGATTGGTGCACGACCCGAAGAACTGCTCCATGGTCTCGACCATGGCCTCGGTGCGTCGGAACCGCTCCGCCTGTCCCTGGGGCAGGGCGTTGAGATGCCACAGCTTGGCGGAGGTGAACAGTTGGGCCGCGGAGTTGGGACAAGCGGCTACGCAGGCCCCGCAGCCGATGCAGGCCGCGGCGTCCATCGCCGAGTCCGCCACATCTTTCGGAACCGGGATCTCGTTGGCGTCGGGAGCCGAGCCGGTCGGAGCGGTGATGTAGCCACCGGACTCCACGATCCTGTCGAGCGGCGACCGGTCGACGACCAGATCACGAATCACCGGGAAGGCGGCGGCCCGCCATGGTTCGATCACGATTGTGTCGCCGTCGTTGAACTTCCGCATGTGGAGCTGGCAGGTGGCCGTGCCCTTCTCCTGGCCATGGGCACGACCGTTGATCATGACACCACAGGTGCCGCAGATCCCCTCCCGGCAGTCGTGCGGGAACTCGATGGGAAGCTGACCGTCTTCGATCAGACCCTCGTTGACGATGTCGAGCATCTCCAGAAACGACGCGTCGTCGGGGATGCCCTTCGCCTGGTAGGTCTCGAAGCGACCGTTGGCGGCCGGACCGTCCTGACGCCAGATGCTGAGGGTGAGGTTCAGTTTGCGACTCATCTACTTGTAGCTCCTCTGGGTCAGGGCGACCTCTTCGAAGGTCAGCTCCTCCGCATGCTTGGTCTGGGGCGTGTCGGGTCCGTTCCACTCCCAGGCCGAGACGTGGGCGAAGTTCTCGTCGTCGCGCAGCGCCTCGCCCTCCGGGGTCTGGCTCTCCACCCGGAAGTGTCCGCCGCACGACTCCTCACGGTCGAGGGCGTCTCGGGCCATCAGCTCGCCGAGCTCGAAGAAGTCGGCGACCCGGCCCGCTTTCTCCAGCGAACTGTTGAGCGACTCGTTGGTGCCGAGTACCCGCACGTCGCTCCAGAACTCGTCCCGGAGAGCCCGGATTTCACTGATCGCCTTCTCCAGGCCGTTGCGGTCGCGGGCCATGCCGATGTGCTCCCAGATGATCTTGCCCAGCTCCCGGTGGAAGTACTCCGGTGAACGGGTTCCGCCCAGGCTGAGGAATCGCTGGATCTGACCCTGAACGTCGGCCTCGACCTGGATGAACGCCGGGTCGTCGATCGACACCGGGTCGGTGCCGAGCAGCGGAGCGAGGTAGTCGCCGATCGTGTAGGGCAGCACGAAGTAGCCGTCGGCCAGCCCCTGCATCAGCGCGGAGGCACCGAGGCGGTTGGCGCCGTGGTCGGAGAAGTTGGCCTCGCCGGCGGAAAAACAGCCGGGGATGGTGGTCATCAGGTTGTAGTCGACCCATAGCCCGCCCATCGTGTAGTGCGTGGCGGGGTAGATCCGCATCGGCACGCTGTAGGGATCCTCGCCGGTGATGCGGTCGTACATCTGGAACAGGTTGCCGTAGCGCTCCTCGATCTTGTCACGCCCGTCGCGGGCGATGGCGTCGGCGAAATCGAGATAGACCCCGTTCTTGAGCGGACCGACGCCGAGGCCCTGATCGACCACCGTCTTGGCGTTGCGGGAGGCCACGTCACGAGGCACGAGGTTGCCGAACGAGGGGTACTTCTCCTCGAGGTAGTAGTAGCGCTCGGCCTCCGGGATGTCGCGGGCCCGCCGGGTCTCGTCGGGGTTGCGGGGAACCCAGATTCGGCCGTCGTTTCGCAGCGACTCCGACATCAGCGTCAGCTTCGACTGGAATTCGTCCGAGGCCGGGATGCAGGTCGGGTGGATCTGGGTGTAGCAGGGATTGGCGAAGTAGGCGCCCTTGCGGTGGGCCCGCCACGCGGCGGTGACGTTGCAGGCCATGGCGTTGGTGCTCAGATAGAACACATTGCCGTAGCCGCCGGTGGCCAGCACAACCGCGTGGGCCGAGTGCGAGGTGATCTCACCGGTGATCAGGTCGCGGCACACGATGCCGACGGCCCTTCCCTCTTTCACCACCAGGTCGACCATCTCGGTCTGGGTGTGCAGGGTGACCTTGCCCTCGTGGACCTGGCGCATCATCTGCTGGTAGGCGCCGAGCAGCAGCTGCTGCCCGGTCTGACCCCTGGCGTAGAACGTACGGGACACCTGGGCACCGCCGAAGGAGCGGTTGTCGAGCAGACCGCCGTATTCCCGGGCGAACGGCACGCCCTGGGCCGTCATCTGATCGATGATGTTCACCGACACCTGGGCCAGCCGGTAGACGTTCGCCTCCCGGGAGCGATAATCGCCGCCCTTGACCGTGTCGTAGAAAAGGCGGTAGATGCTGTCGCCGTCGTTCTGGTAGTTCTTCGCCGCGTTGATCCCGCCCTGGGCGGCGATCGAATGGGCCCGCCGCGGCGAGTCGTGGAAGGTGAAGGCGTGGACGTTGTAGCCGAGTTCACCGAAGGTTGCCGCAGCCGACGCGCCGGCCAAACCGGTGCCGACCACGATGATCTTGAACTTCCGCTTGTTGGCCGGGTTGACGAGCTTGATGTCGAACTTGTGGTTGTCCCACTTGTCGGCCATCGGGCCGTTGGGGACGTGGGAATCGGGAAGCATGGTCGTCTCCTAGCCGCTCAGAAGGCTTGGGTCGTAGTCGATGATTCCGGTCAGAACCGCGATCGGGAAGCTCACGTTGCCGATCAGGATGATGATGGCCAGAGCCGTCGCCAGCCCCCGCCGTACGTTGTTGTAGTTCGGGTTGTTGATCCCGAGGCTCTGGAACATCGAATACACGCCGTGGTAGATGTGCACCGCCAACATGACGTTGGCCACGATGTAGATGATCGCCACGATCGGGTTCGACAGCGAGTTCACGACATTGGCCTGGACCTCACCCCGCTCCCAGTCCGTGCTGGGAATCCAGCCCCAGGTCAGATCCGCCAGATGGAAGATGAGATAGGCGAGCACGATGATGCCGGTGTAGCGCATCGACCGGGAGGCGAAGTTGGCGGCCAGCCAGTCACGCTTCGACTGATAGGCCACGTTGGCGACGGCGTTCATCCTGGTCAGGCTGTAGGCCGAGTGGATGTGGAGCACGAAGGCGGCGATCAGGCCCCCTCGCAGGAGCCACAGCAGCCACGTGCGGGGGAAGATCGGAGTCAGCAGCTCGCGCAGTCCCTCGGCGTAGAGGTCGATGTCGTAGATCGGCTCGCCGTTGTGCTCGATCACCCCCAGGTAGAGCTTGATGTTGCCGAACATGTGGAACAGCACGAACCCGAGCAGCATGATGCCGGTGACCGCCATCACCCACTTCTTGCCAACCGCCGTCTGGTAGAGGCTGAGTGGGAACGGTGCCTGTCGGCCCTTGGCCCGGATCGGCCGATCGGCACTGCGAGCTGGTTGGGAATCTCTGGCGGCAGCTGGCGCAGCCATGGGGGGCGACCTCCGCAGGATGTAGATGGCAGCGATCGGTGTTGTCGCTGGAACCGATGCCCGGACGGGTCGACTTCGGATGGCAGCACAGACACACGGCGGCTGTGGCTGCAAACCGCGACCAATCGCGGGTTGCAATCAGTACAGCGGCAACGATAGCGGGCGGGGATGGGCGTGGGCGATCCGTGTCGGGGATTTCCCGGCTCGATCCGCCGGTCCCCACATCTCAGGAGGGACCGGTGTCGGACGGGACCACGAGGACGAGGTAGCGGCGCTCCGAAGCGATCATCCGACCGTCGTGCTCGGCGTGAATCGACAGCTCGACGGTCAGGGGACCGAGCGTGTCGGGGGCGACGAACGC
>JBFGLT010000134.1:0-8717 GCA_041576015.1 Acidimicrobiales bacterium | reverse complement strand
GATCGGCGCCACCGGCCGCCTCGACGTCGAGGGTCTGCAGTCGGTTGTTCAACGGGATGTTGATCGCCACGGTCGGCAGTTGAACACCGACCACGTACACGACCGCCGCCAGGATCACCAGCGCTCGCTCGGCTCCGTCCGCCTGCCAGATACCGAGTAGGGCAGCGGCAATGACGGCCACGACCGAGCCGACCCACACCAGGATGAACAGCGGCTGGTTGTTCTGGATGACCCGATCCATCACTTGGAAGGAGCGGAGGAACTCGCGGTCATCGAGTGTCCCGATGCCCGGCATGGCCACGACCGCGAAGCCGAACACGAATCCGGCCACCAGGGTGACCAGCAGGGTGGCCACGAGCAGGACGACCTCGAAGACGTCGATCACGTCACTTGCTCTCGGGCTCGCTGTCACGCCCGGTTGCCGGCGTAAGGGTCACCACGTTGAGGGGGCCTCGCCGCACCGCCGCCACCGCATCGCGCCGCTGGCCGCAGTACCAGACGCCGGCAGCGTCGTCGGCCTCGAGATTCCGGAGCCACTGCGAGTCACCCCGCACCGTCGAAACGACCACCCGATCGCCGAGCCGGAGTCCCAGCACCGGCACGTCTCGCGTCTTCCCGCTCACCCGGCCCGTGCTCTCCAGCACGACGGCGCCCAGCCCGATCGGCAACGGCGATCCGACCCCGGCCTTCACCAGCGGTCGCACAAACCGGTTGAGCGTTCGGAACGCCGTCTGCGTGAGATCCGGTCTCCGGTCCTGGGCATCGGTCATGGACGAAGTTTACGGCAGCCCACCGAAGTAGCATTCGCTGCGGCCTCAACCACCGGATCAGCGCATGGGCATCCACGTCGGAATCGAACATCGCACCACCTACCGGTTCGAGCGCGCCGTGAAGGTCCATCCCCACGCGGTCCGGCTGCGGCCCGCTCCGCACTCCCGGACTCCGATTCTCGCCTACAGCCTCCGGGTGTCGCCGAGCGACCACTTCGTCAACTGGCAGCAGGATCCCTTCGGCAACTACCTTGCCCGACTGGTCTTTCCCGAGCCCACCGATCATCTCGACCTCACCGTCGACCTCGTCGCCGATCTCACCGTGGTCAACCCCTTCGACTTCTTCGTCGAGGAGTCGGCCGCCGCCTACCCGTTCGCCTACGAAGAGCGCCTGGCCGCCGACCTCGAACCCTACCTGCGACCCACCGGGGAGGCGGGTCCGCTGGTCGACCGCTGGCTGTCGGGGGTCGAGGTGCCCGAGGACGGCGTGGCGATCGTGGACTTCCTCGTCGAGCTCAACCGGCGGCTCTACGACGACGTCGAGTACTCGATCCGGATGGAAGCCGGTGTGCAGTCGCCCGAGACCACCCTGAAACGGGGTATCGGATCCTGCCGCGACAGCGGGTGGTTGCTGGTCGAAGTGCTTCGACGCCTCGGCCTGGCCGCTCGGTTCGTCTCGGGATACCTCGTCCAGCTCCAGGCCGATCAACCAGGTCTGGACGGCCCCGACGGCCCCGTAGCAGATTTCACCGACCTCCACGCCTGGGCCGAGGTGTTCATCCCCGGTGCCGGATGGGTGGGCCTGGACCCGACGTCAGGCCTGTTCGCCGGCGAGGGCCACATTCCACTCGCCTGCACGCCGCACCCCTCGACAGCCGCCGCCGTCACCGGCGCCACCGAGCCGACCACGGTGCACTTCGAGTTCTCCAACGCCGTGCATCGGGTCCGGGAGGACCCGCGGGTCACGCTGCCCTACACACCCGAACAGTGGGATCGCATCGATCGACTCGGCCAGGCGGTCGACGCCCGCCTCGATGCGGGCGACGTCCGGTTGACGATGGGGGGCGAGCCCACGTTCGTGTCGATCGACGACATGGAGGGAGACGAATGGAACATCGCGGCGGACGGGGCCGCCAAGCGTGAGCTCGCCCACCGGCTGGCCGGTCGTCTCCAGGAGCGATTCGCGCCGGGTGGACTCATCCAGCACGGACAGGGCAAGTGGTACCCGGCGGAGCCGCTGCCCCGGTGGCAGATCGGCGTGGTCTGGCGAGCCGACGGGTCGCCGCTGTGGGAGCGCACCGACCTGCTCGCCGACCCCCGGAAGCCGGGCTCGGCCACAGTCGACGACGTCGAGCGATTCGCCTCGGCCTTCGCCAGCCGGTTCGGCCTCGGCGCCGAAAGGGTGCTCGCCGCCTACGAGGATCCCATCGACGCCGTCTGGCGCGAGGCCCGACTCCCCGGCGGCGAACCCCCGGCGACCGACGCCGATGCGGACGATCTCGCCTCGGTCGACCACCCCGATGCACGCATCCGCTTTCGTCAGCAGCTCGAGGGCCTCGATCCAGAACCGGCCGGGTTCGTGCTCCCCATCCACCCTGCGCCCGACGGCAGCCACTGGCGGACCCCGAGGTGGCAGCTGCGCCGGGGGCGCCTCTTCCTCGTCCCCGGCGACTCCCCCATCGGCCTCCGCCTCCCCCTCGACGCCCTGAGCTGGTCGCCCCTTCCTACCGATCTCGAACGATCCCGCTTCGAAGAAGGCGACCACCTGCCCGATCCCGGCCGGCTACCCAGCGAACCGGCCCGCACGGTGGAGGTGCACGAGGCCCCGCCGACGGCGGTCGCCTTCGAGGAGCGCAACGGCAACGTCCACGTCTTCCTCCCGCCGCTCGAGCATGCCGAGCACGCCACCGAGTTGGTGGCGGTCGTCGAGTCGGTGGCCCGGGAGCTTCACCGCCCCGTCGTTCTCGAGGGATACTCCCTCCCGCGTGATCGGCGGCTTCCCACGCTCGTCATCACGCCCGATCCGGGTGTGATCGAGGTCAATGTCCAGCCGAGCTCGTCGTGGCGGGAACTCCGGGACGTCGTCGAAGCGCTGTACGCCGAGGCGAGATCGACCCGGCTCGGAACCGAGAAATTCTCACTGGACGGCACCCACACGGGCACCGGTGGCGGGAACCACGTCACCATCGGTGGCGCCTCGCCGGCCGACAGTCCCATCCTGCGCCGGCCCGACCTCCTGCGCAGCATGATCACCTACTGGCAGCATCATCCGTCGCTGTCGTACCTGTTCTCGGGCCGCTTCATCGGCCCCACCAGTCAAGCGCCTCGGGTGGACGAGAGTCGAGTCGACACCGTCTACGAGCTCGAGATCGCCTTCGCCGAACTGGAGAGGCAGGGACCGCGGCCTCCGCTCTGGGCGGTCGACCGGCTGCTTCGCCACCTGCTGGTGGACCTCACCGGCAACACCCACCGGGCCGAGTTCTGCATCGACAAGCTGTTCAGCCCCGACACCGAGCGTGGCCGCCTGGGGTTGGTGGAATTACGAGCCTTCGAGATGCCGCCGCACCCGCAGATGGCCCTCGTCCAGGCGCTGATGGTCCGTGCCCTCGTCACCCGGCTCTGGGAGTCGCCCTATCGGGGCCGGTTGGTCCGCTGGGGCACCGACCTCTATGACCGGTACTTGCTCCCCTGGTATGTCCGGGCCGACATTCACGACGTGGTCGAGGATCTCCTGGCCCACGACCTGGACTTCGAGGTCGCCTGGCTCGAGCCGTTCCTCGAGTTCCGCTTCCCTCTGATCGGCGAGATCGAGGTGCGGGACGTCCGCCTGGAGCTGCGCAGCGCCATCGAGCCGTGGCACGTGCTCGGCGAAGAGGTGGCCGGCTCCGGGACCGCCCGCTACGTGGACTCCTCCGTCGAGCGTCTCCAGGTGCTGGTCGAGGGATTCAACGAGGCCCGCCACATCGTGACCTGCAACGGTATTCCCGTTCCGCTCCAACCGACGGAGACGGCCGGGACCGGGGTGGCCGGCATCCGTTTCAAGGCATGGGCTCCCTGGTCGGCGCTGCATCCGACCATCGACGTCCACGGCCCTCTGGTGTTCGACCTGATCGACCGGTGGAGCGGCCGATCGGTGGGCGGCTGCACCTATCACGTGTCGCACCCGGGAGGACGGGCGTACGACACGTTCCCCGTCAATGCCTCCGAAGCGGAGGCTCGTCGCGCCAGCCGGTTCTTCCGGCACGGACACACACCCGGCACAGTCGACATCGCCGCTCTCGACTCCATCGCAGCGGCGACCGAACGCGAGTACCGACGCACCCTCGACCTTCGACGACACCCCCGGCAGGCTGGCTCCCGGTGAGCTTGGTCTCCACCCACGGCCCCCTCGACGGCTACCTCCCGCCGGCCGGCGGCTTCGACGAGATGATCGACGCCAACGGCGACGTGCGACCGCATTGGTCGGCGCTGTCGGAGGGGTACCAGCACCTCGGCCTCGACGAGCTGGCGCGTCGTCGCGAGGAGATCCGGCTGCTGCTGGAGCAGGACGGGGTCACCTACAACGTGACCGGCGACGAAGCCCAGCTACGTCGCCCCTGGATGCTCGATCCGATCCCGCTGGTCCTGCCGAGCGACGAGTGGTCCGCTCTCGAACGGGGGATCGCCCAGCGGGCCGAGCTGTTGGATCTCGTGCTGAGGGACCTGTACGGCGACCGGGAGCTGCTCCGATCCGGCCTCGTCCCCGCCGAGATGATCCTCGGCGACCCGAGCTTCCTGCGCGCCTGCGACGGGATCTCCCTTCCCGGGGCGAGACAGCTCATCGTCCTCGCCACCGACCTCGCGCGGACCGACGACGGCGACTGGGTTGCGCTCGGGCACCGCACCCAGGCACCGTCAGGCGCTGCGTATGCGCTCGAGAACCGGCGCGTTGTGTCGCGTGTCTTTCCGCAGCTGTTCCGCACAGCCGCTGTCCACCGTCTCGCCCCCTTCACGAGGTCGCTGCGATCGGCACTGCAGGACGTCGCACCGCGCGGGGTGGAGGAGCCCAATGTGGTCGTCCTCTCGCCCGGTGCGCTCTCCGAGACCGCCTTCGAACACGCATCGATCGCCGCACTGCTCGGGTATCCGCTGGTCGAGGGGTCCGATCTGGAGGTCCGAGACGGGCGGGTGTGGCTCCGGACCGTCACCGACAAGATGCCGGTGCACGTGATCCTGCGCCGGGTGGACGCCTGGTTTTGCGACCCCCTCGAGTTGCGGGCCGACTCGACGCTCGGCGTCGCCGGGTTGGTCGACGCGTGCCGCACCGGGACGGTGAGCGTCGTGAACACTCTCGGCTCCGGCGTCCTCGAGAACGCCGGACTGGCGACGGTCCTGCCCACCCTTGCCGCCCATTTCCTCGACACCGATCTGTTGCTGCCTCCGGTGCGGTCGTGGTGGTGCGGGGATCCAGTGGGTCGATCGCACGTGCTCGCCAACCTCGGGCGGCTCGTCGTGCGTCCGCTGACGAGAGCAGCTCTCGAGCACTCGATCGACACGTCGGTGGCAAGCACAGCCGAACTCGACGATCTCCGCCGGCGGATCGAGGCGAAACCTCACCACTGGGTCGGCCAGGAACGGGTGCACCCGGCTTCGGCGCCTGTGTTGAGCGACACCGACCTCGCACCCCGACCGGTGGTCCTCCGCAGCTTCGCAGTAGCCCAGGAGGACGCCTACACGGTGATGACCGGCGGCCTGGCGCGGGCCGCCACCGACGATCCGGGTCGACCGATCGCCAACCGGGCGGGTGCGATGTCCAAGGACACCTGGGTCCTGTCGGCGGCACCAGAGAGCCAGAGCGGCTACTGGCTCGCCTCGTTCGACCAACCCGTGCGTGCCTCTTCTGAAGTCCTGGCGGCAAGGGCGGCCGAGAACTTCTTCTGGCTGGGGCGATACGCCGAACGGGCCGAGGCTACCGTGCGCCTTCTGCGGGTCGTCAACGGCCGGCGGGACGAGTTCGAGAACGCCGAGGCCGGTCCCGGTCCGGCGGCGCTGGCGGTGCTCCTCGAAGCAGTCACGCGGATCACCGGGACCTATCCAGGCTTCACCGGAAACGGTGCCACCGAACTGCGCTCACACCCGACCGACGAGCTGTTCTCACTGATCGTGGACGCCGGACGGCCCGGTTCGGTCGCCCATGCCATAGCGGCCATGCTCGATGCCATCGACGACCTCCGCGACCAGCTCTCGGTCGACACCTGGCTCGTCGTCGGATCCCTCCAGCGTGAACTGGACCGGCTCGATCACGAGCCCGGGGAGCGGGACGAAGCCGCCACGAACATCCTCAACGACCTGCTCCATGGACTGCTGTCCATGGCCGGGATCGCCACCGAATCGATGGTGCGCGACAGCGGCTGGCACTTCCTCGACGCCGGCCGGCGAGTGGAGCGCGGGATCAATCTGAGCTCCCTCGTGTCGGCCGCTCTCGGGGTCGAGCGGGGTGCGGCTGTCGAGAGCCTGCTGATCGAGTCGGTGCTGAAGACCGAGGAGAGCATCATCACCTACCGGCGCCGCTACCGCTCCCGGGCCCGCCTTGCCGCTGTGCTCGACCTGCTCGTTGGCGACGCCGGCAATCCTCGGTCACTGCACTACACCGTCGATCGACTGTCCGAGGACCTCACCGTCCTCGGCACCACCCACGAGGGAACAGCCACCACTGCCTCGGCGATCGCCGGCGACCTCCGGTCGATGATCGGGGAGATCAGCTCGGAGCAGCTGGCCGCCCCGGACGACTGGGGCCGGCGCCAGGAGCTCGTCTCCTTTGCGGGAACCGCCGTCTCGGCCCTGATGGCGGCATCGGACTCCGTCACCGCCGACTTCTTCACCAAGCCGCTTCCCCAGCGCAGCGTGCTGACACCGGTCGAGCGGCCCGACCATCGGTCGCAATGATCTTCGAGGTGTCGCACCGCACGCGGTATGAGTACGACGCAGTGGTGACGGCCAGCTATGCCGAGGTGCACCAGCTACCCCAGAGCGTCGACGGCCAGACCTGTCTTCGCCGCTCGGTGACCGTCGATCCCCAACCGGAGCACTACCGCGAGCGGCACGACTACTTCGGCAACCTGGCGGCAATCGTCGCAATTCACGAGCCACACACGGTCTTGACCGTCACCAGCACCAGCGTGATCGACACCGCCGGGCGGCCCATAGCGTTCGGCGACGCCGGTGAGCGTCGCTGGGAAGCCGTTTCCGACGAGGCCCGCAGCGATCTGGATGCGCTCGAGTTCGTCCTGGACTCACCCCTCGTGGCGTCCTCGGGCCAGCTGGCTGCCTACGCCCAACCGTCCTTCGGCCCCGACCGAGCCATCGCCGAGGCGGTCGACGAGCTCACCCACCGAATCCACACCGACTTCACATTCGACACGGACGCCACCGAGGTCGACACCCCCCTCGAAGCCGTGTTCGACCTGCGGCGCGGCGTGTGCCAGGACTTCGCCCACGTTTGCATCGGGGCGCTCCGCTCGATGGGCCTGGCCGCCTGCTACGTGAGCGGGTACCTCGAGACCGTCCCCCCACCCGGGCGGCCGCGCCTCGCCGGCGTCGACCGAACCCACGCGTGGGTCGGGGTGTACCTCGGCCGCGACAACTGGATCGGCATCGATCCCACCAACGATCAACTCGCCGGCGCCAGCTACATCACTGCGGCCCGCGGCCGTGACTACGCCGACGTCCCGCCACTGAAAGGAGTGATCTACACCGACGCCGAGGAGAGCGCCCTCACCGTCGCCGTCGACGTGGGCCCTCGATCGGAGGATGCCGGGGTGCTGCAGTAGCGTTCCCCGCATGCGACCCTTCGTGTGCTCGGTGTGCAATCAGCTCCTGTTCTTCGACAACTCGACCTGCCTACGGTGCGGGTCCGACCTCGGATTCGTCCCCGACGCCGGAGAACTCATGGCCGTGACGTGGTCATCTGGCGGCCTCGAGCGATGCGACGGCCGCCCGGGACAGTACCGGCACTGCGCCAATCAGCACGTGGCCCGGTGCAACTGGCTCCTCGACGGCGACGACCCCAACCAGCTTTGCGCCAGCTGTCGGCTGACCTCGGTCCGACCCAGCGACTCCGAGCTCGACGCCATCGCCGCCTTCGCCGACGCCGAGAGCGCCAAGCGCCGCCTGCTGTACCAGCTCCGAGTACTCCGCCTACCGATCGTCGACCGTTCGACGGATCCGGATCAGGGGCTGACGTTCGAGCTCTTGTCATCGCGCGGTCGCGACGTGACCACGGGTCACGAGGCAGGTGTCATCACCCTGGATCTGTCCGAGTCCGACGACGCCCACCGGGAGTTCGTCAAACAGCAACTCGGCGAGCCCTACCGCACGGTTCTCGGGCACCTACGCCACGAGATCGGCCACTACTACTGGCCGATCCTCGTCGAGCATGCAGGCACGACCGAAAGCTTCCGGGAGCTGTTCGGTGACGAGCGCATCTCCTATGAGGACGCGATGGCAAACCATTACGGGGGTGGCGCATCCGCCGACTGGACCGACACCCACGTCAGCCAGTACGCCACGATGCACCCGTGGGAGGACTGGGCCGAGACCTTCGCCCACTATCTCCACATCCAATCTGGCCTCGAGACCGCCGCAGCTTTCGGGCTGGCGGTGAGTGAGCCGGCACATTCGGCCGGTCGGGAGGCCGGTTCACCCACCGCGGCGCTCCCGATCGGGCCCGTCGTGCAGGACTGGCTGAGCTTGACCATCGCCCTGAACGGCATGTCCCGGTCGATCGGCCAGGGCGACCTCTACCCGTTCGTCCTGTCCTCGACCGTCGTGGAGAAACTGGACTTCGTCCACCTGGCGATCACCAGTGCTCGAAGCGTGCGGGGGTAGGCGTCACTCCTGCGGCGGAGCGAGAATCACGACCCCGTAGCCGGCGACAGCGCATCCGCCGTCGCGAACACAGGACGCGTG
>JBFGLT010000133.1:0-8738 GCA_041576015.1 Acidimicrobiales bacterium | reverse complement strand
CGCCTGCGACGAGTGGTCCGCCGGTCCCTGGCCGTCTCGCTGCTGGCGGTGCTGGTCGCCACGGTGCTTGCGGCGGTCACCGGCCCCGCCTCCTCGTCGCCTGGCGAGGGCCACGGCGCCGGCGAGGCACCGGCGGCGCGGATCGAGGCGCCGTCGGGGCAGTTGACCGTTGGTCACGCCGACGTGCTCCGCCTCTACTGGGCCTTCTTCAACCGGGACCCGGATCCGGCTGGAGCGCAGTACTGGATGGAGCGGTTCGACAGCGGAGCGACCATCGATCAGATCGCCTTCTCGTTCGCCGTCTCCGACGAGTTCCAGTTCCGCTACGGGATGACCGGCAACGACGAGTTCGTCGCAATCGTCTACCGGAATGTCCTCGGGCGATCACCCGATCCGGACGGCTTCCGGTACTGGACCGGACTGCTCGACGGCACGTCCGCCACGCGAATCAACGTCGTCCGCTGGATCTCCGCCAGCACCGAGTTCATCGGCCGTCACCCCTACCGGGCCGAATCCGTTCAACGGGCGGTCGACGCCGATCGCCACACCGGCGCGGCCGTCGACGTGATCGAGTCGATCGTCGCCGGCCGGCCAACCGCCCATCTGCCCGGCCAGCGCAGCGAAGCGCTCGAATCGGCCATCTCCGAACTGCGCAGCCGGTTCGGCCCCCACAGCTCGGTCCGCCCCGTGGACAAATGTGTTGGCGTCGCCGGCGGCTCCCGCTGCGACGTCGAGGTGAGCGAGGCCGGACTCGGGCGCATGCTGAGCGTCACCGTGGACGCCGGGATGGTGGTGGGTATCGAGGGTGTCGCGGGCACCGGGATCGACGACTGGGCGGTCGACGCCGTGCGCACCGCCGCGACCGGGCGCGAGGTGTACGGATCGCACCGGCTGGCAGCCGGCGACCGGCGAACCGTCTCCCGTGAGGCCGGCCGGATAGCCGGCGCCATCGGCACCGTCGGCCGAGCCCGAATCGAGCCAGGTCTCCAGTGCTCGGAAACCATCGTTCCAGGACCGTTCCCGGCCGAGCCGCCCCTCCATCGCCGTTCGTGTGTGGCCAGCGTGACCGGCCCGACGATGGCCATCCAGGTCGAGGCGGTGGCCCACGACGGAAGGTTCGCTGGGATCAACACGCTGATTCCCCGCCAGTACAGCGACCAGGAATACGCCCCGTACGCCACGATCGGTCCCGTGACCCTCCATCTGCCAGCGGCCCGCGTCGAGCGGATCGGCTATCACGAATCCGGGCACGACGGCGCCCGTCAACACGAGCCGGTCGACGGCAGCGTCCTGACCATGACGATGCCCAGCCGCGGGCGCGACACCCTGTCTCGGGGGGCAGCCGACATCGCAGTGGATCCTGACGTCGAGATCCGCTCGCCAGTGACCGGCACGGTCCTACGCGCCGGGTCCTATGTCCTGTACTGCCGCTACGACGATCACTACCTCGTCATCGAGCCCGACAGCCGGCCTGGATACGAAGTGAAGCTCCTGCACTTCGAGGGGCTGTCGGTCGCCAAGGGGGACCGGGTGGTGGCCGGAGCAACCGTCGTGGGTTCCAATGCCCGCATCCTGCCCTTCGCCTCCCAGATCGACGCATTTACCGCCGATCCCTCGAACCCTCACATCCACATCGAGGTCGTCGACCCGTCCATTCCCGATCGTCCCAGCGGTGGCGGCTGCTGACCGCCATTTCCGGGCACGGACCTCAGACACTCGACGGTGTTGTGCGACGCCGGGAGCGATCTGTTGCCGCCGGCGTGAGTCCCCTGGTGGCGGCGGCGTCCTCGTCGGCGACGAACCAGCTCACGAACGCGGCGGGAAGCATCACGAGACCCATGGCCAGGAAGGCCCACCGGTAGGCGCCCAGTTGGGCGGCGGCGGGAGCGGATTCCCCTCCGACGGCGTTGACCCTCGTGGCGATCACCGTCGCAGCCAGGGCCACCCCGCTGGCGAAGGAGAACTGGCGTTGGGTGTTGAACACCGAGGCGGCTCGGCCCGTGTCGGCGTTGGAGATCGAGGCGTACACGGCGGTCTGAATCGACACGAACACCATGCCCATCGCCAGCCCTCGGGCGAACGACCCCGAGCCGACCACCCACAGCGGGGTCTCCAGGTCGAAGCCGGCGAAGCCACCGGTGACCGCAGCGGTGATCGCCGATCCGAAGACCAGTAGCCGGCGAGGGCCGACCGCCTTGTAGACCCGCTTGCCGAGTAGGTTCGAGACGATGAAGATGGCCACGGCCTGCGGCGCCTGGGTCAGACCGGACTGGGTGGCACTGAAGCCCCGGAGGTCCTGCAGATAAAGGGGCATCACGAAGATCCATCCGAAGAACCCGGCATAGATCATCGCCCCCGCGATGTTGATCGTGCGGAACAATCGGTCGCCGAACAGGCGCAGCGCCAGCATCGGTTGGTCCAGGTGGAGCTCGAGCCAGATCAGCGTGGCGATGGCGACGGTCCCGACGGCGGCAGCCGAGATGGTCGGCACCGAAACCCACCCGAAATCCGGACCCGTCGACAGGGCGAAGATCAATAACGACACCCCGGCGATCGAGAGGACCAGCCCACCGAGATCGAGGGCGCCCGGCGCCGCCTGAGTCTCCTCCCGCAGCCAGAGCCGGGCGAGGACGAGACCGGCCACGCCGATCGGGAAGTTGATCAGGAAGATCCACCGCCACGAGGCGTTGTCGACCAGAACACCACCGAGGATCGGTCCGACGGCGGGGGCAATGACGGCCACGCTGAGGACACCGACGGTGGCCGTCGCCCGCTCGGCGAGGGGGAAGGCGCGAAACAGCATCGCACTGCCGATGGGGGTGATCAGGCCGGCACCGAATCCCTGGACCACCCGGAAGAGGACCAATTGCAGGAGCGACTGTGACAGGCCACTGAGGATCGAACCGGCGACGAAGAGCGACAGCGCCACCAGAAACATCCGCTTGGAACCGAATCGGTCACCGAGCCAGCCCGCTGCCGGAATGACCGCTGCCAGCGCCAGCAAGTAGGCGAGCGCCACCCACTCGATGTCGGTGGTCGGCACCTCGAACTGGGCGGCGAGGGTCGGTAGGGCCACGTTGACGGCCGTTCCATCGATGATGGTCATCGACAGCCCGGCGATGTAGACGACCATTACGCGGTACTTGTACTCCTTCAACACGACCGCACGCTCACCGCCCCGACCGTATCGGCCGGTGGTGGTCGAAGGGTCGGGCCCGGCGACGAAGTGGCGTCGACTCCGATATCCTTCTCGGTTCGCTGTGAGCCCATCCCCGGACAACCCCGCTCTCGGATCTGCATTGGCCGCCGTCTCTGCCGCCCCGGCGTCACTCGACGAATCGGTCAGACCCTTTTTGTATCGATGGCAGGTCGACGCTCTGTCCAGCTGGCTCCGGTGCGGTCGCCAAGGGGTGATCGAAGCCGTCACCGGGTCCGGCAAGACCAACGTGGCGCTGGCGGCCGCCGCCGACGCCAAACGCCGGGGTCTGTTCGTGCTGGTCGTGGTTCCCAGCCGGGTGTTGATGGAACAGTGGAGCGAGCGCCTGACCGAGGCCATGCCTCAGTACGTGATCGGCCGGCTGGGCGACAGCGGAACCGACCGACCCCCCGACTGCGACATCCTCGTGACCACCCGCCATTCGGCGGCGAGCCACAAACCGGTCCCACCCGACGGCGTCGATGGTCTCCTGATCGCCGACGAGTGCCACGGGTTCGGCGGCCGGGTACTGCGCAAGAGCCTCATGACCAAGTACAGCGAACGGCTGGGGCTCACCGCGACGCTCCAGCGATCCGACGACGCGGTCGACACGCTCCTGCTCCCGTACTTCGGTGGTATCTGCTATCGATACGGATTCGCCGAGGCCATCGCCGACGGCGTCTGCGCCCAACCGCGGGTCGCCTTCGTGGCGGTGCCGCTCACCGATTCCGAGCGGGCGGACTACATTGCCGTCGAGCAGACCCTCGTCGACGCCCGTCGTGTCCTCCGCCAGATCCCCGACATGCCCCAACGGCCGTTCGGGGCGTTCCTCACCGCCGTCCAGTTCCTCGCCGCCAACGATGGCGGTCCCGGCGGCCGAGCCGCCGTCGAGTACCTCGAAGCCTTCAGCAGCCGCCGGGAGATCGTCGCCAACAGTCAGGCCAAGTACGAGGCGCTTGGACTCTTCGCCGGGGCGATCAACGAGTCCGACGGGACGCTCCTGTTCACCGAGACCGTGCGCGCCGCCAATCACGCCATCAACCGTCTCGATCCCCACACCTCGATCGAGATCATCACCGGCGAGACACCCCGACGGGAACGGGAATCGATCCTCGGGGAGTTCCGAGACCACCGTCTGCGGGCGGTTGCCGCACCCAAGGTTCTCGACGAGGGGGTCGACGTCCCCGACGCCAATCTGGGCATCGTCGTCAGCGCCAGCCGGACGCGGCGGCAGATGATCCAGCGCATGGGCCGGATCCTGCGGCGCAAGAAGGCCGGCAGCGGTGCTCGGTTCGTGATCATCTTCGCCAGCGACACGATGGAGGATCCGACCGCCGGGGTCGATGCCGACGGCTTCATCAGCGAGATCCAGGACATCGCCGAGGAGGCCCAGGTCTTCGGGCCCGATCGCTACGGACTCATCACCACGTTTCTCGACTACGACGGACCCGAGAAGGTGAGCCAGCCCGAGCGCATCGGACCCCTCACCATGGACGAGGACGTTCTCGAAGCCCTCGAGCTGGCCGATCCGGCCGAGCGGTACAGCCTGGCCCATTTCGTACCGTGGAGCGACCCGCTGCCTGCGGGTCTCGAGTCCCTGGTGCCGGCACCGGAGTCCTTCGCGTCGCTGAGTGACGAACGCCGACCCTACCGAGAGCTCGATCTCACCAACCTGCCCGAGATCCTCCAACCGCGGAAGCGCAAGAAAGAACGGCGACTCTCCACCGGCGAGGCCCCTCTCAGGATGGTGTCCGGGAACGGCGGATACGCACTCGAGTGCCTGGGGTGCGGAACGCAATCGGAGGTGACCCCGTTCAAGTGGAAAGCGATGGAACAGACGGTGGAGTGCACCTGCGTTGACTGACCCACGCCCTCCAGTGCGCCCGCTGGTCGCCGACGCCGCCGGCGTCCATCACTACATAGGCCGGATCTGGCCGGCTCGACAAGACGCCTACCACCCGAGCCGCTTTGCGGTTCTGCGACCAGGGTTCTGCCGGTACCGGCACACCGTCGTCGCCGAGGATCTCCGTCCCGGAGGGACGGTGAGCGGCCCGACGCTGATGCAGCTGGCCGACGTCGCCACCTATGCACTGATCCTGGCTCACCTCGGCGAAGCTGCCTTGGCCGTCACCACCAGCCTGTCCATCGACTTCCTCCGTCGCGCCGACGGGCCACAGCTGTACGTCGACGCTGAACTGGTCAAACTGGGGCGCTCGCTGGCGATCGCCCGGATCACGATCGTCGGCGGCAAGGCCGACGCCGAACCGGACATGTCCCGACCCGTGGCCATCGCCAGCGTGACGTATTCGCTCACCCTTGTCCCCGAGCAGGGACCCAGCGACGCATCCTGAGGGTGCCTTCGGACCACGCACGATCACCGTCTCGCCGCGCGTCACAGATTTGACACCGATTCCCCAGTACCGTAGAGGGCGTGAACCGCCGCACGAAGATCATCGCCAGCATCGGCCCGGCATCGGACAACGAAGCCACGCTCAAGGACATGATCGAAGCGGGCATGAACGTCGCCCGCATCAACCTGTCTCACGGCACCCTCGAAGAGGCTCTCGACCGATACAAGCGAATTCGATCCGTCGCCGAGTTCATGGGGGCCAACGTCGGGATCCTCGCCGACCTGCCGGGTCCGAAGGTCCGCCTCGGGCTCTTCGAGGAACCGCGAGTGCTCGAGACCGGTTCGACGTTTCGGCTCACCCCCGGGCGCGGCCCCAGTGGCGAGGACACCTTCACCGTCGACTACGACACTCTCTTGCACGACATGCATCCGGGCGACCGCCTCATCGTGGGCGACGGCTCGGTCGTCTTCGAAGTCACCGACATCGCCCGCGACGCCCTCGTGGTCAACGTCGCGTACGGCGGCAAGATCCAGGGCAAGCCGGGATTGCATATCCCGTCCGACCGCCTCAAGGTCACAACCCCGACCACTGAGGACCTTCGCCTCCTCGACGCATTCGTCACCGCCGGCATCGACATGATCGCGCTCAGCTTTGTCCGGTCGGCGCATGACGTCCGCCGGGTCGGCACCGAACCAGCACCGCGTGGACCTCTGATCGTCGCCAAGATCGAGACCAAGGCGGCCGTCGACAACCTCGATGGGATCATCATGGCCTCCGGCGCAGTGATGGTCGCCCGCGGCGACCTCGGCGCCGAATGTTCGATCCAGGATCTCCCACACCACCAGAAGGACATCATCGCCCGCTGCATCGCCCTGGGACGGCCAGCCATCACCGCAACTCAGATGCTCGAGTCCATGATCACCGCCCCGGCCCCGACCCGCGCCGAGGCATCCGACGTCGCCAACGCAGTCTTCGATGGAACCTCGGCGGTGATGCTCTCCGCCGAGACCGCCGTCGGACGCGATCCCGCCAACGTCGTGCGCACCATGGCCGCCATCGCCCAGCGTGCCGACCAGGAGTTCGACTACGAGGGGTGGGCTCACCACATCAAACGGGACCGGCTCATGGAACCGCAGTCGGTCGACGCCGCCGTCACCGACGTCATGACCATGGCGACCTGGCGGGCGGCCAGCGAGATGGGCGTCAAGGCGATCCTCTGCATCTCCCGGAGCGGATTCACCGTGCGGGCCATCGCCCGGTTCCGTCCCAAGGCCCCGATTCTCGGATTCAGCCCCGAATGGCGAACCGTCCGGCAATTGTCGATGAGCTGGGGAGCGACACCGATCAAGATCGATCAGATCAAGAGCAACGACGAATCGGTGCGCAACGTGCTGGCCATCGCCAAAGAGGAGGGGCACGTCCGCTCCGGCGACATCGTGGCTGTGCTCGGCGGCTCTAGCGCCACGATCGGCGCCACCGACACCCTCCGCATGGTGCGCTGCCCGTAACACTGCCTCGCTCTGCGCCCTCGCGTGGCGAGGGCGACCCGCTCGGTCTCGCTTCGCTCGGTCGATGGCGCCTCGTCGCTCGTGCTGTTTCGGCTGGCGACTTCGCAGCGTTGCCTCTGAAGAGAGACTTGTAGGATGCGCTCGTGGCTCCGCCGACCTCTCGCCGCCGCCGCTCCGGGTTCGGGCGACGGGGGCTGCTTCGGGAACGTCTGGCCGAGGCCCGTGCCCGGTTCAAGGGTGAACCCAGAACCGCCTTCGTCCTCAGCGGCGGCGGCGTGCTCGGGCCTGTCCAGGTGGGGATGCTCCGCGCCCTCGTCGAACACGAGATCTATCCCGACCTGATCACCGGGTGCTCGGTCGGAGCGATCAACGGGGCCGGTCTCGCCGCTGACCCGACGCCGGCCGGCGTCGATCGACTCATCAGGCTGTGGAGCAACCTGGCCGATGGCAAGCCCGACCTGATGCCCCGTAGCCGCATGCCACTCATCGCTCAACTGGCATACCGCCGGGCCAGCATCCACGATCCGGCCAAGCTCGAGGCGCTGCTCCTCGAAGAACTCCCGGCCCGCACGTTCTCCGAGCTCGAGGTCCCCTTCGCATGTGTGGCCACCGACGCCCACCAGGCGTCGGCCTACTGGTTCGAGTCGGGTCCGCTGATTCCCGCACTGATGGCCTCGGCTGCGTTGCCGGCGGTCTATCCGCCGGTGGAGATCGACGGCCGGTTGCTCTACGACGGCGGCGTGGTCAACGAGCTCCCGCTCCAATGGGCCCTTGCCAAGGGTGCGACGACCCTGTACATCCTGCAGGTCGGCCACCTCGATCCACGACCGCTGGAACCGGAGAAACCCTTCGACTCGTTACTTCACGCCTACTGGACCGCGCGCGTCCAGCGAGTGGAGGAGGACATCGACGAGATCTCCGACGAGTGTGAGGTGATTCGCCTCCCGGCCGGCGGCTCGCCGCGGGTCCGCTTCGACGATCTCAGCCAGGGACGCGAGCTCATGGCCGCCGCCTACGAAGCATCCCGGACGTTTCTCGACACCGGTCAGGGTCCGGACCCGTCGGTGGGACCGGTGTCGGATCTCTGACCCGCAGCCGCTCGATTCGGGGACACCGCCACCGGCTAGGCTGACCCGGTGACCAGTCTCGACCTCGGCACTTCCGGGCCCCCCGAGACCATCCTTCCCGAGGTTCGGGCCGACATCGCGGCCCGACTCGAGGACGCGCTGAAGGTCGACGACGTCGATCGGCGACGCAACGCTGTCGCGGCGATCGTGGCCGATCACCCCCGCTATCTCGAAGGATGGGCGCGGCTCGGCGAGCTCGGGCGAGACCCGATAGAGCGGTACGCCGCGTTCCGTGTCGGCTACCACCGCGGCCTCGACACGCTCCGGCAGAACGGCTGGAGGGGTTCGGGCTACGTCCGCTGGGACCACCCGTCCAACCGGGGTTTCCTGCTCGCCCTCCACGGACTGCATCGAACCGCCACCGAGATCAACGAGGACGACGAAGCCGAGCGAACGGCGATCTTCCTGCGTCAACTCGATCCCGCATGGCCCCCGTCCGAGCTGGCCTGAGCAGGGTCCCGCCCGTGGCCGGCGCCATCCTGGCCGGCGGTTCCTCGAGGCGGTTCGGTACCGACAAGGCCCTGGCGCCGACCCCGCACGGTCCCCTGGCCCTAGT
>JBFGLT010000132.1:0-8740 GCA_041576015.1 Acidimicrobiales bacterium | reverse complement strand
GGGATCGGGCCCCTGCGGACTGGTAGGCCATTCCCTCGGAGGGGCGGCGGTGCTGCTCGCCGCCGGTCGCCTCCACACCGTGCGGTCGTTGGTGACGGTCGGAACGCCCAGCGACGCGGATCATGTGCGCCATCTCTTCGCCGACGCTGAACCGCGGCTGCTGGCCGAAGGTCGAGCCGAGGTCGTGATCGCCGGCCGGCGCTTCGACCTGGACGCCGGGTTCGTGCACGACCTGGCCATCCATGACCTCTGCGAAGCGGCTGCCTCGCTGGGCCGCCCCTATCTCACGGTCCACTGCGACGACGACGACGTCGTCCCGGTCGGCGAGGGCGAGAGACTGCACGCCGCCGCCGCGCAACCGAAGAAGTTCATCCGGTACCCGACCGGCGGTCACCTGTTCGCCGACCTCACAGCGTCTGCCGTTCTGGCCGCCGACATCGTCGACTGGTTCGACCAGACCCTCGACCCGTCATGATCTGGGGCCGGCTGACGGCGGCTGATTGTGGGCGCCGGTGAGCCTCAGGTGGTGACGAGGGCCACCGCCTCCTCGATCGTGTGCACCGTCTGAAGCAGGTCCCATCCGGGCCGTCGCCCACCGCGGTGGTCGCTGAAGGTCCACTCGAGGGTGCCCATGACACCGTTTCGTCGCCAGTGATCAGGCTCGTGCGAAGGGGCGAGAAACACCATCGGACTGGGCGGGCCGTAGGTCCGGTAGGCGTTCTGGGCAGCGTCCTGAAAGACCTCCTGGATCGTGCCGGGACCGCCCGGCACGAAGACGATGCCGCCGGTGCAGATGGCGAGCAAACCGTCCTCCCGTTCGCTGTTGCCGAAGTACTTGGCGATGGCACCGGCGAACGCATTGCTCGGTTCGTGCCCGTAGAACCATGTGGGGATGGCGAGCGTGGGCGCCGGATCGGCGATACGGGCAGAGACCCCTAGCCCGGCGGCCACGAAGGCGTCCGGATCCTCATCGAAGGCCGGGGCGGTCGACAGCTCCCGTACCAGATCCCTCCGCTCCTCGCTCGACACCTGGCATGCCGCCGCCCCGAGGTTGGCAGCCTCCATGGCGCCGGGTCCCCCGCCGGTGGCGACGCACACGCCGGCCGACGCCAGCGCCGCACCCAGCTCCACGGCCTGGAGAAAGCCGATCGATCCCCGCCGGAGATGGTGACCTCCCATCACTCCTACGACCGTGCGACCGTGACGATAAGCGTCGAGGGCCACGGTCATGCCGTGGTCATGGAGCCGCTGAGCTAAGGCTTCCGCCGGCGGGACGGTGCGCATGTTGGCATGGCGCGCCCGCTGATAGATGCGTTGATCCCGCGAGCCAGTGAACGGGGTGGCCGATCCAACCGAGTACAGCTCGTCGGCCGTGTAGAGATGATCGGGGGTCGGGTCGTAGGGCAGGTCGCCGAGAACGCTTTCGAGCGCAATGACGAGGTCCTCGACCTCCTCACGCCAGTGGGGACGATCCGGCACGTCAGGGCAGTGGCCGGCCGTCCGAGAGCTGGACCAGGGCATACACGTCCTCCCGCTCCAGCCGGACCTGGAGTGCCCCGGCCTGGTCTTCAAGCCGCTGGGGGCTCTGGGAGCCGAGCAACGGAACGGGCTTCGATGGGTGCGCCAGCACGAAGGCGACCGCCAGAGTGGCCCGGCTCACCCCCTCCCGTTGGGCCAGTTCGTCGATCTTGGCCAGCAGCTCGGGGGCGACACCATCGCCGGTTGCGAGTGCGCCACCCGCCAGCGGGCTCCATGGCAACGGAGTGACGTGCTCCCGCATGCAGCGATCGAGCACGCCGTCCCGCATGGGTGCGAGGTGGGTGATCGAGAACTCCATCTGATCGACGACGAGTGGGAAATCGAGAAACCGCTGGAGGGCGTCGGTTTGTGAGGCGGTGAAGTTGGAGACGCCGAACTCCCTGACCTTGCCGTTCTCGCGGAGCGAGGTCAGGGTTGCCGCCAGTTCCTCGGGGTGCGTGTACAGGTCGGGCCGGTGGATCATGTAGAGGTCGACGAATTCGACGGCCAGTCGCGACAGGCTGTCGTGGACAGCGCCGGTCAGGTAGTCCCGACCGGAGTTGTAGGGTACCGGCGGGCGGATGCCCCCTTTGGTGGCCAGCACCATCTGGCCACGCAAGGACGGTGTCTCGGCGATGAGCTTGCCGAGGATCTCCTCATTGGCGCCGAATCCTGTCCCGCCCCAGTCGAAGCCGTACACGTCGGCCGTGTCGACGAGGTTCATGCCGAGGTCGAGGGCGGTCTCCAGGATGGCCCTGGCCTCCCGGAGCTTGACGTTGGTGAACCGCCAGCAGCCGAATCCGATCGGGCCCACCTCAAAGGGACCGATCGTGCGAGCAGAAGGATCGATGAGGCTCATGCCTGTGCAGGGTAGGCCGCGCTCGGGCGTGTCGGCTCAGCCCTCCAGCCGGGCTTTGAGCTGCCGGTAGTCCCGCCGGATCATCCACCCGACCAGCGGTCGTATGATCGGCTCGGCGAGTCCGAATACCCCGCTCGGTTCCCCGACGACACGGGCGGTGACTCGGCAGGATCGCTCGCCGACGGGATCCACCGTGCGGGTGATGTCGAGGGGGAATGAGCTCTTCGTGGACAAGATCCGAATCCGGTGGCCGGGCTCGAACTCCACCACCTCGAAGCTGGTGATGATCGAACGCCCCAGGAACTTCGCCACCTGGTCATAGGTGGAGCCGACGCCGATGGGAGGCGGACTCGTCCAACGGCACGACTCCATGCCGCGCTGCCATTCGGGGTTGCGGGCCATGTCGGCGACGAGCTCGAACACCTCGGTGGCTGGCCGATCGATGGTCGTGACGGTCGTGGACTCCACGTGGGAGACACTATCGAGCCGGCGTTGTACAGTCGCGCGATGACCGACACCGTCGATTTCACCGCGCCGAACCCGGACAGCTTCCACGCCATGGTCGATGGCACGAAAGGCGACTGGGACCACATCACGGCGTGCATCGACCGGTACAACCAGGGGTTCGTCGAGCGGGTGCTCGACCACCTCGGCCTCCTCGCCGGAGACAGCAGCGGGTTCGCCGTCGATCGCCTCGAGCACAGCCTGCAGACTGCGACGCGAGCCCACCGGGACGGGAAGGACACCGAGTACGTGGTCTGCGCCCTCCTGCACGACATCGGCGACACCCTGGCCCCCTACAACCATGCCGACTTCGCCGCCAAGATGCTCGAGCCCTTCGTGAGCGAAGCCAATGCATGGATGGTGGAGAAGCACGGCATCTTTCAGGGGTACTACTTCTTCCATCATGTCGGCCTCGATCGCGACCTCCGGGACCAGTTCGCCGGCCACGAGCACTACGACCGGTGTGCCGAGTTCTGCCTGAACTACGACCAAGCGGCCTTCGATCCCTCATACCCGTCGATGACCCTGGAGGACTTACGGCCGGCGGTAGAGGAGATTCTGGGCCACGGTCCCCGCCGGAGCATCTACAAGGCCGAGTAGCCGCCCGGCCGTGAATCGGCACCCGGGCGACGGGCCGGCCTCAGATCGGAAGGGTCGGCGCCACGGCCTGGCTGCCCTCGTGCGCGAGCAGCCACCGCTTGGCGTCGAGCCCGGCGGCGTAGCCCGTGAGGCTGCCGTCGGAGCCGATCACGCGATGGCAGGGCAAGACGATGCTCACGGGGTTCTTGCCATTTGCGGCGGCGACAGCGCGCACCGCCGAGGGTCGTCCGACCCGCTCGGCCTGTTCTGCGTAGCTGACGGTCTGTCCGAACGGGATGGTGGCCAGCGATTCCCAGACCTGCTTCTGGAACTCGGTTCCGCGCAGGTCGAGCGGCAGGTCGAAGCCGGTGCGCTCACCGGCGAAGTACTCGCTGAGCTGCTGTGCCGCCTCCTGGCCGATGCTGTTGGAGGTCGCATCGGCGGGTGAGTTCACTCGCCTGTCGCCGGGCCAGACGACGGCGACCACGCCGCGTTCGCTGGTGAGTACACGGAGGTCGCCGAAGGGCGACGCCACCGTCGTGCGGTAGATGGTGTCGGTCATGGGGACTCCTGTTCGTCGAGGTAGGCGTTCCAGAGATGATGCATGGCGTAGGAGCGCCAGGGTCGCCACCGCTCGGCGCGGGCGCCGAGGGCGGCGGGTGAGGCTGCAATCGAGAGGCGCTCCGCCTGGCGCAACAGGGCCAGGTCGTTGGCTCCGAACGCATCGGGGTCGGCGAAGGCTCTCGCTGCCACGATGCCCGCAGTCCAGGGGCCGATGCCCTTCAGCTGTTGCATCCGTTCCAGCGCATCGGCGCGGCCGGCCCAGGGCGACACGTCCAGCCACCCGTTGGCGATGGCGACGGTCAAGTCGACGAGGGTTCTCGCCCGTGGGGCCGGCAACCCGAGACCGTCCGGGTCGAGCCTGGACCAGGTGGTTGCCGACGGGAAGGCGTGGGTGACCGAACCGACCGGTTCGGCGAGGACGATGCCGTGGGTTCGCACCAGCCGGGCGGCGACCGCCCGTGCGCTGGCCAGCGACACCTGCTGGTGGAGCACAGCTCGCACGGCCGCGTCGGTACCGGAGACATCGCCGGGAGCACGCAGCCCGGGCCTGGCTGCCACCAGACCGGCGAGGGCCCGATCGGTTCCGAGGTCGGCGGCGATCACGCGGGGGTCGGCGTCGAGATCCAGCTGCCGGCGGACCCGATTCACCGCCAGCGGCAGGTCGGCCATCGACGGCAGTCGAAAGCGCGCCGGCACGACGCCGCCGCCGGTCGGGGTCAGATCGACCTCGACGACTCCGGCCCGCTCCCCGAACCGCAGCGATCGGCGATAGAGGTTGCCGTCGACCTCCTCGACGCCGGCGACGGCGTGCAGCGCCAGCCAGCGCACCAGCTCCCTTGCGGCCAGCGGCGGGCGGAAGGCGAGGACGACCTCGATCCAGTCGCCGTCGTACGGCGGGCCCGCCGATCGGTGTCGCCGGAGCTCTGTCGGGGTGGAGGCAAAGACCGCCGAGATGGTGTCGTTGAACTGTCGAACGCTGCCGAATCCACTGGCGGCGGCAATGTCGGCAAACGGGAGATCGGTTCCCTCGATCAGCGAACGGGCCGAGCGGGCACGACGGGCGCGAGCGAGCGTTGAGGGACCGCTGCCGACCTCCTCGGTCAGGATCCGTTGGAGGTGCCGGGCGCTGACACCGAGCTGGCCAGCCAGTCCGCCGACACCTACCCGGTCGGCCAACCCGTCGTCGATCGCCCGGACCGCCCGGGCGACGAGATCATCGCGGCGATTCCACTCCGGGGAGCCGGGGGCGGCATCGGGTGCACACCGCTTGCACGACCGGAACCCGGCCCGCTGGGCGGCCGCCGGCGTCGCGAAGAACCGCATGTTCGCCCGCTTGGGCCGGACGGGGGTCGGACACGATGGCCGGCAGTAGATTCCCGTCGAGGTCACGCCGACGATCACCCAGCCGTCGAAGCGCCCATCGCGACTCTCGACCGCCCGCATCCATGCTTCGAGGGGTTCCCGTCTGACGGCGTCCACTCCTGCAGTCTGCCCGACGCCCGCAGGCTCGCCTAGCGGAAATCGGACAGCTTGGCGCAGGTTACTCGGAGTACATCGAGATGTCGTGCGGGTGGCTCTCCCGCAGGCCCGCTCCGGTGATCCTGGTCAGTCGGGTGTTGAATTGAAGGTCCTGGAGCGTGGTGGCGCCGGCGTATCCCATGCCGCTCCGGAGACCCCCCACCAGCTGGGTCACCAGCTCGCTCAGGGCACCGGCGTAGCGCACCCGACCTTCGACACCTTCGGGAACGTGTTTGTGCGGAAGGGCGCCGCCGACGGCCGGGGTGCCCGAACCATAGCGATCGGTGGCCCGGCCCCGCATGGCGCCCGCCGATCCCATCCCCCGGTAGGTCTTCCACATCGCCCCGTCGATCAACTCGAGGTCGCCGGGGGCTTCGTCGCACCCTGCGAGGGCATTGCCGAGCATCACCACGTCGGCGCCGGCGACGAAGGCTTTGACGATGTCACCGCTGTTCACCACTCCGCCGTCGGCGATCACCGGGACCCCGAGAAGCCTGGCCGTCTCGGCGCATTCGAAGATGGCCGAGACCTGGGGCATGCCCGCACCGGCGACGATGCGGGTGGTGCAGATCGATCCGGCGCCGACACCGACCTTCACGGCGTCGGCGCCCGCGTTCACAAGCGCTTCGACGCCCTCGGCGGTCACGACGTTGCCGCCGACGACCGGGAGGTCGGGCCAGCCCTTCTTGATCGTCTGGATCGCCTGCACGACGCCGCGCGTGTGGCCGTGGGCGGTGTCGATCACGACGAGGTCCACACCGGCTTCGGCCAGGGCTTCTGTCCGCTCGGCGGTGTCGGTGACACCGACGGCGGCCGCCACCCGCAACCGGGCGCTGGGGTCAAGGGAGGCATTCGGCTTCTCGATCCGCTTGGTGATGTCCTTGACTGTGATCAGGCCGGTCAGCCGGCCCGAGTCGTCGACGAGAGGCAGTTTCTCGATGCGGTGGCGGTGCAGGATGGTGACCGCATCGTCGAGACTGGTGCCCGCCGGGGCGGTGATCAGCTCGTCGCTCGTCATGAACTCGGTCACCGGCCGGTCGAACTCGTCGAGTCCGCAGAAGCGAATGTCCCGGTTGGTCAGGATGCCGACGAGGACGCCATCGCCGGTGCAGATCGGCACGCCGCTGATCTTGTGATGATTCATGAGCATCTCGGCGTCGGCCAGAGTGCTGGTCGGGGGCAACGAGATCGGTGAGGTGATCATGCCGCTTTGGGCTCGCTTGACGCGATCGACGTGCACGACCTGCTCTTCGATGGATAGGTTCCGGTGAAGCACGCCGATCCCGCCCTCCCGGGCGAGGGCGATCGCCAGCGGCGCCTCGGTCACGGTGTCCATTGCCGCCGACATGAGCGGGGTCTCGAGACCAATGCCGGCGATGGACGTTGCGATGTCGACCTCGTGCGGGAGCATCTCGCTCCATCCGGGGATGACGAGAACGTCGTCGAAGGTGAGAGCCTCGAAAGCCTCGAGCAGCCGAGCGTTACGATCGCGAGCGGTCATGGCGAAACCTCGGAAAGGGAAGCGGGCGGGCCGGTGGCAAGTGCCAGGGCGACCGCCCGGGGCAGCAGCCGATGCTCTACAGCATGGACTCGTGCGGTCAGACTGTCGAGTGTGTCACCGGTCTCGATCGGCACGACCTCGCTGAGGATCACCGGTCCGGCGTCGACGGCTGCGTCGGGAACCCAGTGCACCATCACACCCGTCTGCTCGATGTCGCCGGCTTGCCAGGCGGCATAGGCGTCGGCGACGGCGTGAGCGCCGGGGAACTCCCCGGGAAGTGCCGGGTGGAGGTTGATGATCGGGAAGCGGGCGCAGAACCAGCCGGTGAGGATGCGCATCCAGCCGGCGAGCACGACCAGATCGGGGCCGAAGGCGGCGACGATCGGGGCCAGGCGACCATCGTAGGCACGGCGCCGCTCACCGGGTCCTCGTTCGACGATCTCGGTGGGGATCCCGGCGGCGGTGGCTCGCTGCAGCACGTGGGCGTCCGAGCGATCCGAGACCACCGCCACGACCTCGCACCCCAGCGATCCGGCGGCCGCCGCATCGATGAGGACTTGGGCGTTGGAGCCGTTTCCCGAGGCCATGATGACAGCCCTGGGAGTCACGCCGGCCTCGGTCACGACAGTACGATTCCCGGGGTGGAGGTGATCTCACCGATCACGTAGCTCTCCTCGGCGATCAGCTCTTGGACGGTGTCCAGGTCGTCGGGTGCAGCCACGACGACCATTCCGATCCCGCAGTTGAGGATTCGATGGGCTTCCTCGGGTCCGAGATCGGCCTGCTTGATCAGGTAGTCGAAGATCGGAGGCACCGGCCACGACGAACGATCCAGGTGGGCTCCGCAGTCGAGGGGCAGAACGCGGGGCAGGTTGTCGATCAGGCCGCCGCCGGTGATGTGGGCCAGGGCGGCGGCCCGGCCCTGGGCGAGGACCGGTTCGAGCTGAGCGAGATAGCTCCGGTGGGTCGCCAGAAGCGCCTCGATGATCGATTCGCCGGCCCCACCGGGCAGGAGTGAGGTCGGATCCCGGTCGGCGATGATCCGCCGGGCCAGGCTGTAGCCGTTGGTGTGGAGTCCCGAGGACTTCAGTCCGATCAGTTGGTGGCCGGCTCCGATCCCTGCCTTGGGGAGCAGGTCGTGGCGCTCGACGACACCAACGACCGTGCCGTTGATGTCGACGGAGCCGTCGACCAGCACGTCGGGCATCTCGGCGGTTTCTCCGCCGAGGAGGACACAACCTGATTCCCGGCAAGCGGCGGCCATGCCGTCCACGATCGAGCCGACGATCTCGGGGTCGAGCTGGGCGGCGGCCACGGTGTCCAAAAAGAACAGGGGCCGGGCCCCCTGAACGAGGACGTCGTTGATCCCGTGGTGAACGATGTCGGCGCCGAGACCCGACCAGGCGGCGGCGGCGTCGAGCCCGAGCTCGGTGAGCAGCTCGGCCAGCTTGGTCTTGGTGCCGACCCCGTCGGTGCTGGCGACGAGCAGTGGGGCCTCCATCGCCGTCAGGGCCGAGACGTCGATGACACCGCCGAAGCTACCGAGCCCTGCGATGACCCGGTCGTCGTGGGTGCTGGTGACCGACGCGGCGATCCGTCTGGTCGTGGCCGACGCGGCGGCCAGCGAGACGCCGGCGCCGGCGTAGGCATCGCCGCCGAGGGGTCCCGCCCGGGACCGCCCGCCGGCCAAGCGATCG
>JBFGLT010000131.1:0-8790 GCA_041576015.1 Acidimicrobiales bacterium | reverse complement strand
GGCAGCGACGACGACCTGTTCGACGACGTGGCGCGGTATCTGGGTGCCGCACCGGGTACCAGCCGCCCGCGGCTCGCTGTCGGCTACCGGGCCCCCCGTCCGGTGACCGAGCTGTCGTGGCCCTCGGGAGTTGCCACCCTCGGCGACGGCGGGAGGCTGGCGATCTCCGACTGCGGTCACGATCGAGTGATCCTCGGAGTCATCGACGAAGCGACGGCGCTGGTGACCGTGACCGGGATCGTCGAGGGACTTCCGGCTCCCGGACGGCTCGCCGCCCTCGGGGACGGAACCTTCGCCGTCGCCCAGCCCGAAAACGGGACCGTCGTCGTCATCGATCCTGCCGAGCTGTCGGTCGCGCCGGTGCTCACGTCGCTGCGGCGTCCGACCGGCCTGTGTCTGGACAGGGATGGGTCGCTGGTCGTCTCCGACGCTGCCGCCGACCGGTTGTACCGGCTCCCCCGGTCGGCGCTCGCTGGACGATCGCCGGCCGAACCCACGGTGATCGCCGGCTCGGGGTTCTGCGGGCAGACCGACGGGCCGGCCGGCCGGGCCAGCCTGTCCCAACCGAATGGCCTCTGTCGGGCCCGTCGGGGCATCGTCTTCACCGATGCCGCCAGCAACAATCTCCGTATTCTGACCGACGGCGGACGGGTCGTCAGCGTCACCCACAACAGCCCGACCGACGCCGGTCTGATCGACGGGCCGGTTCACCGGGCGTTGCTCCACCAGCCGGTCGACATCACAGCGCTACCCGATGGCACCCTGGTCGTAGCGGATCGTCAGAACGACCGGCTACGTCTGCTCGAGGGAACCGATCTGGTGACCGTCGGGGCGTCGGGTCTCGACAAACCGGAAGCGGTCGCGGCGCTCGAGTCGGGGCGGCTCCTGGTCGCCGACACGGGCAACCACCGGCTCGTGCTCGTCGACCGGCGGGCCCGCTCGGCCCGGGTGGTGCGGTTGCACGGAATGGCGCGCACGCTCTCACTCGGTGCCGCCCCGACGGTCCGAGGCGTCGCCCACATGCCTCTCCGGTTGGGGTATCCAGCGCCCGGGTCCGGCCCCTGGGAGATCCGCGTCGACGCCGAACCGGCCGGGTTGCTCGTCGCTCCGCTCCACGTGTTGCGGCGAGAAGCCGGTGGCGAAGTGGTCGTCAACCTGGGGGCTCCGGGGCGCGGCGTGCTGACCGTGAGGAGCACGGGCACCGGCCGCGAACGGATCCTCCGCCTCCCCCTCGAGGTCCGCTCGGGCTGACCGCTACTGCCAGGGGTGGCGGGACGGACGGTAGGTTCGCTGAACGCGTGCTACCAGACGGCCGGCTGGACCGGCGGACCGGCGGCGGCCCCGGACGACCGGCGGCGCCACCGGCGGTACCGGCTGGTCCTCCCACGACGTGCGACCACCGAGCCGGACGTCGTCGGCGGCGGTGCGACCTCGCGTGTAGTCGATGAGCCGGGCCCGGAACGACCGGTCCTCGACGGCAACGGCCGCGTTCCATTCATCACCGAGCTGCGACAGGTGCCGGCGGGCGTTGGACGGCGCTCGCACCACACTTCTGGACCACCGCGCCGACTGGATGGCGGTGCGACTGGCGACGCGAGCGGTCCCTGCGGTGCGAAGGACGTCACCCGGCAGCGCGTCGATCACATGGACGGCCCGGTCGGGGAGGCGGTCGGCGAGGTCCTGGCGGGCCCGATCGACGTGTCGCTCGCCGAGCCGCCGGCCGAGCTCCCGGCCCACCGCACCGATGACCATCCACCGGATCCTGCGGCCGACGAAGGAGATCATCGTGCCACCGGCCGGCTTCGGACTGCGATCGGCTCGCCGACCGCCGCCAGCGATTCCTCGGCCCTGGCCCGATTCTTCTTCCGCCGGCTCCACAACCACGCCCGTCCGACCTTGGACGAACCCGACGCCAGGGCCAGGGTGCGAATCACCGGATCTTGAACCGCCTCGTGAGTCCGACGGGTCGTCTCGGAGATGGCCGACGTTGCCTGATCGGCGCGATCGAGCACGAGATCCACCTTGTCCAGTTCGGCGTCGGCGTCGGCGATGAGGGCGCGGAGCTCGGTGAACGCAGCCAGCCCCTCGGCCCTTAGCGCCTGGGCGGTGTCGGACAGGCGGGCCAGGGTGTTGTTCAGGTTGTTCACCGCCACGACCAGTACCACCGCGGTCACGATGACGGCGATGGCCACGAGCACCGCAGCAAATTGGGTCACGGTCACAACGCGGAGGATAGTGGCTCGGCATCGACCCCGCAGGTGCCCGGCCCGCCTCAGGCGCCGTCCCGATGGACATCGCGGTCGGTCGGTCGGTAGTACCGGCGTTCGCTGACCGGCTCGGGCCGGTACTCCTGTTCGAGGCGACCGGAGGGTTCGTCGTGGGGGGAGCGGTAGCCCTTGCCGTGTCCGAGGACCGACGCACCCTGGTAGTGGGCATCGCGCAGATGCAGCGGAACCTCGCCGGCGGGCCGTTCGGCGACGTCGACCATGGCCCGTCCGAGCGCTGTGTACGCCGAGTTGGACTTCGGCGCGGTCGCCAGATGAACGACCGCATGAGCCAGCGAGATCCTCGCCTCCGGCAGGCCGACGTAGTCGACGGCGCGAGCGGTGGCATCGGCCACCAGAAGGCTCAGCGGGTCGGCCATGCCGACGTCCTCGGAGGCGAGAATGATCAAGCGCCGGGCGATGAAACGCGGGTCTTCACCGGCTGCGAGCATGCGGGCCAGCCAGTACAGGCCGGCATCGGGGTCAGAGCCGCGGATGCTCTTGATGAAGGCGCTGATCACGTCATAGTGCTCGTCGCGCCCGTAGCGGAGCGCCTTCATGGTGGTGGCGGCCTCGGCATGACCCAAGCGCACCGGGCCGGGGGGATCGTCGGTGGCGGCTAGGGCGATGGCCACCTCGAGCGCCATCAGGACCTGGCGCCCGTCGCCGGCGGCGTGGTTGGCGAGATGGTCGACGGCCTCGGAGGCTGCTTCGGCTCCCTCCCGTTCGAGGCCCCGCCGGCACAACTCGGTCAACGCCGGCCCGTCCAGCGGTTCGAGGCGAAACAGCGTGCTGCGGCTCCGTAGCGGGCCGTTGACCTCGAAGAAGGGGTTCTCGGTCGTCGCCCCGATGAGCGTGAGCAGGCCCGACTCGACCGCCGGAAGGAGGGCGTCCTGCTGCGCCTTGTTGAAGCGGTGGACCTCGTCGAGGAACAGTATGGTGCGGCGCCCCTCACCGCCCAGCCGTTCCCGGGCCCCCTCGATCGTCGCCCGCACGTCCTTCACCGTGGCGCTCACCGCGCTGAGCTTGACGAAGGAGGAGGTCGTCTCGGTCGCCACCAACTCCGCGATCGTCGTCTTCCCGGTGCCCGCCGGACCCCACAGCAACATGCTGGTGAGCCGGTCGGCTTCGATCAGGCGGCGCAGCGGACCGCTGGGACCGAGGAGGTGGGGCTGGCCCACGACGTCGTCGAGCCGATTCGGCCGCAACCGAGCGGCCAGCGGTGAACGCCGCCGGAGGTACTCCTCGGCGGAGGCGGAGAAGAGATCAGCCAACGAACTGACCGGTCAGGGTGATCGTCGCCGAGACCGCAGACTGCGCACTGTCGACCTGAACTCTCAGGTGGTCGACCCCTCGCCAGGCCCGGGCGGCATTGTCGGCGATCGGACGCACGCGATAGCCGAGACGCACCAACTCGTCGGAGAGCACCTGGGCGACGTGCTCGGGAGCATCCCGGTCAGTCGTGAGAACGACGGGGCTCGCCACCTCCGGCGCCGGGCAAGGTGACCAGTGGACGGGCAACCGGATACCGGCCAGCGCTTGGACCATCGTCGGTGGCGGGGTCTTGGGATCGATGGCGGTGACGGTGCGGCGCAACTGGACGACCCGGCCAGACGTATCCCGTTGGAGCTCGAGCCGGCGAAGCGCCCGATCCCTCCGAAACCAGAAGACCAGGGCGACGCCGAGAACGGCGGTGATGACATACAGCGACCACCGGAGGAGATCGATCGCGTCGATGGACACGCATCGAGCCTAGCGACGGGTCCGCGGCACCGGCTCGCTGTCACTCCGCCGACGGGAGCACTCGCAGACCGAGCTCCTCCAGGTGTCCAGCGTCGACCTCGGTCGGTGAGCCGGTCAGCGGATCCAGGCCGCTCTGGGGCTTGGGGAAGGCGATGACCTCTCGGATGTTCTCCTCGCCGGCGAGAATGGCGGCCAGCCGGTCGATCCCGTAGGCGAACCCCCCATGTGGGGGAGCGCCGTAGGAAAACGGGCGGAGAAAGAACCCGAACCGGCGGTCGGCCTGCTCGGCGTCGATGCCCAACAGGTCGAACACCCGCTGCTGGAGCGCCGGATCATGGATACGGATGCTTCCCGACCCGAGTTCCCACCCGTTGAGGACCAGATCGTAGGCCCACGCCCGCACCTCCATGGGATCGGTGTCCAGCCGCGGGATGTCGGCCGGATGGGGGTGGCAGAACGGATGGTGCCCCGGCTTGGGTCGTCCGGTGGCGGCGTCCACGCCGACGAACAGCGGAAAGTCGACCACCCAGACGTACCTGTAGGGCCCCTCCCACACCGGCGGACGGGCCAGCCGATTGCGGAGCTCGCCGAGTACCTCACAGGTGGTGAGCCACTCGTCGGCGATCAGGAGCAGAAGATCTCCCGGTCCTGCCGCCAGCTCGTCGGAGAGCGCCGCCTTCTCCTCGTCGGACAGGAACTTGGCGACCGGCGAGTCGAGCGAACCCTCCTCGGTCACCTTCAACCAGACCATGCCCTTGGCACCGTGGGACTTGGCGAAGTCCGTCAGCTGATCGAGCTTGTTTCGACCGTACTCGGCCGCTCCTCCCCGGTAGTTGATGCCCTTGATGCAGGGAGCCGATGCGAACGCCTTGAACCCGGTGCCGGCGAAGATCGGGGTCAGCTCGTGGAGCTCGACGCCGAACCGCAGGTCCGGCTTGTCGGTGCCGTAGGTCTCCATGGCGTAGGCCCAGGAGATCCGGGGGACCACCTCGGGGCGCTTCCCGGTGACCGCTTCGGTGGCGTCGAGCACGCCGATCTCGACGGCGTTGAGGACGTCGTCGACCTCGACGAAGCTCATCTCCATGTCGAGCTGCATGAACTCGTACTGCCGGTCAGCGCGGAGATCCTCGTCACGCAGGCATCGTGCGATCTGGTAGTAGCGGTCGAGGCCGCCCACCATCAACAGCTGTTTGTAGAGCTGTGGCGACTGTGGCAGCGCGTAGAACGACCCCGGTCGTTGCCGGCTCGGCACCAGAAATTCGCGCGCCCCTTCGGGCGTCGAAGGCATCAACATCGGCGTTTCGACCTCGACGAAATCCTGGGCGACCATCGACGACCGGATGGCGGCGTTGACCGTCGAGCGGATACGAAGGTTCCGCTGCATGCGTTCGCGCCTGAGATCGACGTAGCGGTGGCGCAGACGGACGAGTTCGTCGACGTCGTCAGCTCGTTTGTCGAGCGGAAACGGCGGCGGCGTCGCTTCGTTGAGGATCTCCACCGTGCAGTTCTTGATCTCGACGTCCCCGGTGGCGAGCTCGGGATTCTCGCTTCCTTCGAGCCGGGGTTCCACCGTGCCGGTGACCTTGAGCACGTATTCGCTGCGAACGTCGACGTCGTTGTCGACGACGCATTGCACGATCCCGCTGTAATCGCGGAGATCGACGAAGGCGAGGTGCTGGCTGTGTTCCCGACGGGTGTTCACCCAACCAGTCACGGTGACGGTCTGTCCGATGTGAGCGCGGCGGAGTTCACCACAGGTGTGCGTGCGGATCATGGCTGGAGGTACTCCTGGACTGCTTGCAGAGAATCGTCGACCGGGACCGTGCGCTGGGCGCCCTGACCCCGGAGGGGCTTGATGCTGACAGTTCCGGCGTCGGCCTCGTCGGTGCCGACGATGACCGCAACGCTGGCCCCGGACCGATCGGCCGCCCTCATCTGCGCCTTCATCGAACGGGTGGTCTCCGCCTTGTCGACCCGGATGCCGGCCCGCCGGAAGCGGTCGACGAGCGTCAGCGCCTCGAGCCCGCCGGTGGTGGCGATCACCCACACCTCCATACCGGTGTTCGGGGAGGCAAAGACCCCCTCGGCATCACAGGCGAGAAGGGTCCGGTCGACCCCGAGTGCGAACCCGATGCCCGGTTCGTCGGGTCCGCCGAGGGCGGCGACCAGGCCGTCGTAGCGCCCACCACCGCCCACGGCGTTCTGAGCGGCATCGAGCCCTGGAGCGGCGAACTCAAATGTGGTTCGGTTGTAGTAGTCGAGCCCTCGGACCAGGCGCGGCTGGATCTCGTAGGGAATGCCCAGTGCCCGCAACCCGGACTCGACCCGATCGAAGGCGGTGGCGGCTGCCTCGCCGAGGTACTCGACGAGCTGGGGGGCCTGATCGATGACCGGCTGGTCGGCCTCCCGTTTGGAATCCATCACCCGGAGGGGATTGCGTTCCAGGGTGTCCCGGGACTGTGCGGTGAGCTCTCCGGCGTGAGTGACGAAGTAGTCCCGCAGGGCTTCGGTGTAGCGGTCCCGGTCGGGCGGATCACCCAGCGAGTTCACCAACAGCGTCGTGTTGGTGAGCCCGATCCGCTGATAGAAGCGCACGGCGAGGGCGATCAGCTCCGTGTCGAGGTCTGGGTCCGACGACCCGATGACCTCCGCGCCCACCTGGTCGAACTGCCGGTAGCGACCCTTCTGCGACGACTCGTAGCGAAAGTTGGCCCCGGCGTACCACGCCTTCCACGGGGTCTGCGGCCGCCGCTGGGCGAACACCCGGCACAGGCTGGCCGTCTGCTCGGGCCGCAGGGCAATCGCCCGCCCTCCCTTGTCGGTGAAGGTGTACAGCTCCTTGGTGACGACCTCGGTGTGCTCCCCGAGACGGACGAAGACGCCTACATCCTCGAACATCGGCGGCGTGACATGACCGAACCCGGCCTTGATCGCCTCGTCGGCGAATTCCTCGACCATGAGCCGCATCCGATCGGTGACCGGGGGCAGGAGGTCGCGCGTGCCCGGCGGCGCCTGGAAGAACGGTTGCGGCATGAGCTGACCAGGCTAATCCGCCTCCTCGCCGGAGCGGCGGGATTCGCCGCCACCCTCACGACCAGGTCGACGCCGCCGATGGGAACCCATGCCGGACCGGATCGATCGTTCCGCCGACCCGGTGCTCGACGCCGCCATCGAAGCCTTCGCCCGACACGGGTATGCCGGCACGTCGGTCCAGATGCTGGTCGACACATGCGGACGCTCGCGCAGCTCGCTCTATGGGACCTACCGAGACAAGGCCGGGCTCTTCGCCGCCGCCCTGGAACGATACGTACAAGACGATCCCCTCGGCGCGCCGTCCTCACCGGACCGGCCACGACTGCTCGCCCGGGCCTGCCTCGAACTCGCCGATCTGCCGGCCGCGGCGCTCCCGCTCGTGCAGTCGGCGCTCGAGCTCCGGTGGGAGGCGCTACGCCGCCGACCCGGGGCCTCCGAGGCCGATGCCGTCAACGTCCTTGCCGGCCAGCTCGGTCGCTCGGTCCTCGGCGCGGCCGGGGTCGATGCGGAACTCCTCGGCGCAACGACCGGCCCCGATCTGGGCAGGGAGGATTCCCCGTAAAGGGGGCGCGCCGACACGTCGATCTTCCCAGTGATGTCCGATGGCGTGAACTCCACCGGCAACTCCAGCTGGGCCGGGCGGCCGTGGCTGGCGCGCGGGCTCCGGCTGGCCACGCTCGTCCTGCCCATCGGGCTGGCGTTCTTCGTGACGTTTTCCCTCTCGAGGGCGATGCCTCAGCCAACGTCGATGGCCATGGCGATCGCCGAGGGGTTGCTCTTCGTGGGGATCGCCTTCGTCGTGATGGCCGCAACCGAACGGGTGGTGCGGCTCATTGCGCCGATCACGGTGTTGTTGCGCATGACGATGGTGTTCCCCGACCGGGCGCCGAGCCGGGTGCGCGTCGCCATGCGGGTGAGCTCCACCGACGAGCTCAGACGGACGCTCGAACGCGTCCGCCGGCACGGGCTCGGCGACGACGCCGGCACGGCCGCCGAGACCCTGATGGTGCTCGTGGCCGCGCTGAGTCGCCACGACCGAAACACCCGGGGGCACAGCGAGCGCGTGCGCGCCTATGCCGACGTCATCGCCGGCGAGCTCGGTCTCACCACCGAGGATCGCTCGAAGTTGCGGTGGGCGGCTCTTTTGCACGACGTAGGCAAGATGCAGATCCCGTCCGACATTCTGAACAAGCCGGGGCGGCTCACCGAAGCAGAGTACGAGATCGTCAAACAGCATCCCCTGCTCGGTGCTGACCTGGCCGCTCCCCTGCTGGGCTTCCTCGGCCCGTGGGCCAACACCATCGCCGAACACCATGAACGATGGGACGGCAACGGGTATCCGTTCGGCCTGGCCGGTCAGGAGATCAACTACGGCGCACGCATCGTGGCGGTGGCCGACACCTTCGACGTGATCACCTCGCTCCGCTCGTACAAGAAGCCCGGTACGGCCGCCGAGGCTCGTGAGGAGATCGCCCGGTGCGCCGGCACGCAGTTCGATCCAGAGGTGGTCAGGGCCTTTCTCCGGATCGGCTTGGGCCGGTTCCCGTGGTCGGTCGGTCCCCTGTCCCTCCTCTCCCAGCTTCCCTATCTGTCGACGGTGATGTCGCCCGTTTCCAGCGGCGTGTCGGCGGTCGCCTCGGCGGCGGCGCCCGCCATCGTTGCCGCCGCCATCGCCACCGGCGCGACGGCCGGTGACGCCGGGGCCGAGGTGAAGTATCTGGCGCACACCGATGTGCCGGCGGTCGGCGGC
>JBFGLT010000130.1:0-8804 GCA_041576015.1 Acidimicrobiales bacterium | reverse complement strand
CGACCGCTCATCGAAGTGCTCCGGCTCATGCGAAGCGCCAAACAGCAGCTGGCGGTCGTCCTCGACGACGGAAGGCCGGTCGGCGCCGTCTCGATCGAAGAAGTCGTCCGGGCGCTCGTTCCGGCGCCGGTCGCCGGTCCGGCGGACGGAGCCGGCTGAGCCACCGGTTCGCCGAAGGCTACATCAGGTGGTCAACGGGGCCCGTGGGCGCTACATTCCGGGCGGTGCGAGGGAGCGTTCTGCAGTGGAGTCGTCGCGTCGTCGTGCTGATCGTGCTCACCTCGGTGGTCCCGGCGGGCGCTGCGCCCACTCCCGGATTGGAGGAGCTTCGGAACGATGTCGCCGAGCTCACCCGTCGCTTCCACGATCTGGAGAGGGAACTCGGTGAACTCGAACTGCAGATCGCTGCCAACGAGCACCGGCGCGACGAAACCATCGCTCGCGTCGAGCTCCACCGGGCGTCGGTGATCCAGACCGCCGTGGTCGGATTCACCCGCTCCTTTCAGACCCCGGTCGTTCTGCAGGCCGACGATCTCGCCGAGGGCGTCCGGGCCGAGGGACTCAGCGACGCAGCGGTCGGAATGGACGACGACGCCATCAACGAGTACGCCGCCGCCCTCGCCGACTTGGAGCTGGTCGAGGCCCGGTTGACCGAAGCCCGGGCCGGCCAGGAGAAGACCCTCGGGGAGCTGGCCGCACTGCGGGACGCGTTGATGTCCGACCTGGAAGAGCTCGAGGCCATCGAGGCGGCCCGGGTCGACGAGATTCGCCAGCGAGCCCAACGGGCGCTGGCCCAAGGTCACACGTTCACCGAGCTGGCCGCCTGTCCGGTGGGGGGCGCGCACTCGTTCATCGACTCGTGGGGCTTTTCCCGATCCGGCGGCCGCCGGCACAAGGGCGTCGACATCATGGCCAACCCTGGCGTTCCGGTGGTGGCCCCGATCTCGGGCACGGTCCGGCACCGGAGCAACCAGGTTGGCGGTCTGTCCTTTCATCTCGACGGCGACGACGGCCACTACTACTACGGTACCCATCTCTCGTCATACGGCCAGGACGGCTATGTGCAGGCCGGCACGATCATCGGGTACGTCGGCGACAGCGGGAACGCTGCCGGGATTCCTCACCTGCACTTCGAGATTCACCCGAACGGCGCGAAGGCGACCAACCCGTATCCATCGGTCGCTTTCGTGTGCGATGGCGCCTCCTGACCGACGGTCGACCGCTCACGGACCGTCGCCGTCGGGGTAGCCGACAGGAATCAGGTAGAGCACTTCCTCGCCGGCTGGGAGCGCCAGCCGTTCTCCCACCTCGCTCGGATCGAAGCCGCCGACGGGGACCGCCGCCAACCCGAGGGCGGCCGTCTGCAACAGGATGTTCTGCGCAACGTGTCCAGCCTCCCGGTCGACCAGACGGGCGGCGAGCGGACCGTAGTCGGCCTCGGTCCGGGCGACGACGCCGCTGATGATGATCACGGCGGGGGCGGTCTCGACGAACTCCTGTCCGAACGCAGCCGACGAGAGATCTTCGAGGACTCCGTCGACCTGACGGCTCTCCACTCGGTGGCCGTCGGGCAGGTAGTGCCAGAACGCGTCGTTCGTGAGCGCGTACAACTCGAGCGGATAGGTCGCCCCGGCCGAGGGTGCCGTCCGGTGTCCTTGCCCGTCGGTCACCCCCTGCCCAGACCACAGCAGCTGTCCGATGATCTCGACCGACAGTGGGTCGGGCAGGTAGCTGCGGATCGACCGGCGGCGGCCGAGAGCCTCTTCCAGTGTCGGTCCGCCGGCCAGCGGCTCCGGGAGAAGCACGATCTCGGTGAAGCGATCGGCCTGGTCGAGGACGGGCTCGGGCGCCTGGGCGACACATCCGCAAGCGATGACCACCGCCGCCCATACTGCGAGCCGTCCGCTTGTGCGCTGCGCCGGCCGGTGCTCGTCATGCGGGGTCATCACGGCTCCTTCCCTCGGCGACCATGTTGGCCACCATCACGAGAGCGCCCCCGGCCACGATCAGCGCCAGGGCAGGGGTCAGCACGATCAGGGCGACGGCGGCGGCAACCGAGCGGGAGGTGTAGAGAAACAGCGGCGCCTCGGGATCGGCCAGCAGCACTGCGGTCGCGGCCAGGCCGCCCAGACTGAGCAGCGCTCCGAGAACCGCGGTCACCCAGCCGAGGCGTACCAGGCGGCGGACGGGGTGCGGACCGATGGCCGGACGCCTCAGTGTCAACCAACCGGCCAGACCGGCCAGGATCCCGAGTCCTCCGAGGGCGGTCGACGCAACGATCGCACCGTTCACGGCGTCGGGGCACAGCGATGTTCGAACGAGGCGGCCACGGGTCGCATCGTCGGGCTCGTCGAGGTCCCGGGCCCACCAGATCTCCCACCCGCTGCGGCCCGAGATGGCATCGAAGGGCGACCCACAGGCGCGGGTGACCGCCCCGCCGGGACTCGTGACCTCGACGGTTCGGAACATCGCCGCCGTCGCCCCCGACCACAGCAGCGCGGCGGCGGCGAGAAGGATCAGGCCGCGAACAGCTCGGTTGCCGGTGCGAATGTCCATGACGACACCCTGCGGCAGGCGGATCCTTCGGGCAAGGGCATTCGGTCGGTTTTGTCTCGACCCCGGCCGGTCAGGCTCCCACGGCGTGGTAGCCGCCATCGACGTGAACGATGGTTCCGGTCGTGTGGCTGAACAGGTCGGTCATGAGCGCCATGGTCGTTCGGGCAACACCGCTCGAGTCGGTCACGTCCCACCCGAGCGGAGCCCGCTTGACCCATTCGGCCTCGAAGGCCGAGAACCCGGGGATCGACTTGGCGGCGATCGTTCGCATCGGGCCGGCGGCGACGAGGTTGCAGCGGATACCGCTCGGTCCGAGTTCCTTGGCGAGGTAGCGGTTGAGCGATTCCAGTCCCGCTTTGGCCACCCCCATCCAGTTGTAGGCCGGCCAGGCGACCGTTGCGTCGAACGTCAACCCCACGATGGCTCCGCCCTGGGGCATCAGCGGGATGGCGATGTCGGCCATCGTGCGGAGGGAATACGCCGAGACGTGGAGGGCGGTGGCGACATCCTCCCAGGAGGCGGCGAAGAAGTCGTCGCCGAGGCACGCCTCGGGCGCGAAGCCGACGGCATGGAGGATGGCGTCGAGCCGGCCGTACCGGTCCCCGAGCTCGCCGATCAGCCTCGCCACCTGGGCGTCGTCGGTGACATCGAGTTCGAGGACCTCGGGAACCGGTTCGAGCTTGCGGGCGGTTCGTTCGGTCAGACGTTTGCCACGTCCGAAGCCGGTGAGGATCACGTGGGCGCCCTGCCGTTGTGCTTCGCGCGCCACGCCGAAGGCGAGCGAGTCGTCGGTCAGAACGCCCGTGACGAGCACGTTCTTGCCGTCGAGAAGGCCGGCCATCGGAACATCGTTGGTGGACACAGTGGTCAGACTGCCAGTTCTCCGCGTGGGTTACGCGCACCGTTAGGCTCTGGCTCTGTGATGCCTGCCCCGGCCGGGCCCATGCGGCTCTACGACACCTTCCGCAAGCGAATCGTGCCCTTCGAACCCGGTCCGATCGTCACGATCTACACCTGCGGCATCACACCGTACGACGCCACCCACCTGGGTCACGCCGCCACGTATTTGACCTACGACGTCCTCCAGCGCCGGCTCCGCGACCTCGGTCACGAGACGCGCTGTGTCAGGAACATCACCGACGTCGACGACGACCTGCTCCGCAGGAGCCGTCAGCTCGACGTTCACTACCTCGATCTGGCGGCGACCGAAACCGCCCGGTTCGACGCGGACATGGAGGCGCTCGGGATGCTTCGGTCGTGGAGCGAGCCACGGGCCACGTCGGCGATCGCCGACATCCGCGGGTTCATCTCGATGGTGCTCCATTCTGGCCATGCCTACCAGGCGGGTGGCGCAGTGTATTTCGACGTGTCGAGCTACGATCGCTTCGGCGAACTGTCCGGCTATGACCGGGAAACGATGCTGAAGCTGGCCTCCGAGCGCGGCGGCAATCCCGACGATCCGAACAAACGCGACCCGCTCGACTTCGTGCTGTGGCAACCGTCGGCGCCCGGCGAACCGGAATGGGAGACCCTGTGGGGTCCGGGCCGGCCGGGCTGGCACATCGAGTGCTCCGCCCTGGCCATGCGCGAACTCGACACCACGATCGACCTCCACGGGGGTGGTGCCGATCTCATCTACCCCCACCACGAATGCGAACGAGCCCAGTCCGAGGCAGCCACCGGTCAGCTGTTCGTACGCCACTGGATGCACCAGGCGATGGTGCGCATGAACGGCCAGAAGATGAGCAAGTCCCTCGGCAACCTCGTCTTCGTGAGCGAGTTGCGCAAGGATTACGACCCACGGGCCATCCGGCTGGGGGTGGTGGCCAATCACTACCGCACCGAGTGGGAGTGGCACGACCGGCTGGTGGACGATGCGTCCGACCGCCTCGACCGGTGGATGGCCTCAGCCGACAGGGCCGGCGGCGAGGTGGTCCTCGACGACGTCCGCTCCGCGCTCGACGACGACCTCGACACGCCGGCGGCTGTGGCCGCCATCGATCGGGCGGCAGCGGCCGGCGCGAGCGTCGCCGCCGCGGCCATGCTCCTCGGGATCGACCTCTCCGTGGACGGCTCATCGTAACCGATGAGGCGCCTCTCGACAGGGCCTGCCGGCGTGGTAACACTGGAGCCACCACCATCGATCGAAGGGACCGATGTGACGAGCGCAATCGAGACAGCCAAGTTCGGACGGGCCCAGCCGGCAGCCAAGCGCGTCCTTCGTCCGCTGGTTCGCCTCCTCTGGGATCTCGACGTACAGGGCCGCGAGAACGTCCCCCGCAGCGGCCCGGCGGTGCTGTGCCCCAACCACATCTCCGTGATCGATTCGTTCTTCGTGCCCGCCGTGCTGGACCGAGCCCTGATCTATGTCGGCAAGGCCGAGTACCTCGACGACTGGAAGACCCGGCGGCTGTTCCCGGCGCTCGGCATGATCCCGATCGACCGGCGGGGCGGCGAACACGCCGCCACCGCTCTGGAGGCCGCCCGACGCGTCCTCGAGAGTGGCGGGTTGTTCGGCATTTATCCCGAGGGCACGAGGTCACGGTCGGGCAAGTTGCACAAGGGGCACACTGGAGCTGCCCGCCTGGCCGTGGAGACCGGTGCCCCGCTGATTCCCATCGGGATCGTCGGTACCAGGGAGATCCAGCCGCCCGATCAGCCCTACCCGAGACCGTTCATGCCGGCGACCATCAGGTTCGGCACCCCGATCGATGTGTCCAGGTACCGGTCCCGTTCCGCCGATCGCTCGCTGTTCCGCCAGCTCACCGACGAACTGATGTACGAGATCCAGGCGCTGTGCGGGCTCGAGTATGTCGACACCTACGCTGGAGCGCCCGCCGAGCCGGTTCCCGCCGTCGAGCCGGCCGCTGCTGCTGGCCCCACGATCGAACGGCGCAGCAGCGCCGAGGTGCTGAAGCCGAAACCGCTCGTCGGGGTCTGACCAGCACGCTTCGCGCTGCCCGATATTGGGCGGATTGCCCAGCAGGAGCGTGCACACTGGGCGGATGCAGGTTCGACTCCCCGACGGATCCCTCCGCCCGCTCCACGACGGTGCGACCGTCGCCGATCTGGCCGCCGACATCGGACCCCGCCTGGCCAAGGACGCGCTGATCGGCGTCGTCGACGGCGCGGAGGTCGATCTCGACGCACCTCTGCACGACGGCGCCTCGGTTGAGATTGTCCTCCCTGACTCAGAGCGAGGCCTTCGCACGATTCGCCATTCGACCGCCCACATCATGGCCCAGGCCGTCCTGCGCCTCTGGCCCGGGGCGACCTTCGCCATCGGACCGGCCATCGAGAACGGCTTCTACTACGATTTCGAGCTCCCCGACGGGGACACCTTCTCCGACGACGATCTCGACGCCATCGACGCCGAGATGCGGAGCATCATCGCAGAACGCCAGCCTTTCGTTCGCACCGAGAAGTCGCCGGAGGAGGCGCTCGAGCTGATGGACGGACATCCCTACAAGCAGGCGATCATCCGCACGGTCACCGGTGGCGATGCCGGCGCGCCGGGCGAGGACCTCAGCACCGAGGTGAGCGGTGAGGTGATCAGTTTCTACCGCAACAGCGACACGTTCGTCGACATGTGCGTCGGCCCGCACGTTCCCCACACGGGCCGGCTGGGACACTTCGCGCTGCAGCGAGTGTCGGGCGCCTACTGGCGCGGTCGCGAGGACCAGCCGATGCTCCAGCGGGTCTACGGCACCGCCTGGCATACCAAGCAGGCCCTCCGGGACCATCTCCACCGGCTGGAGGAGGCGGCCAAGCGCGATCACCGGAAACTGGCCAACGAGTTGGACCTGCTGTCGTTCCCATCGGAACTGGGCGGCGGCCTCGCCGTGTGGCATCCGAAGGGCGCCGTCGTGAGGAACGTGATCGAGGACTACAGCCGCCGCCGCCACGCCGCCGGCGGCTACGAATTCGTGTACACCCCGCACCTGGCGAACGGCCGACTCTTCGAGACCTCGGGGCACCTTGACTTCTACGCCGACGGCATGTATCCGCCCATGGAGATGGACAACGGCGTCTACTACCTGAAGCCGATGAACTGCCCCATGCACTGCCTGATCTACAACGCCGACCAGCACAGCTACCGGGACCTCCCCCTGCGGCTCTTCGAGCTGGGCACGGTGTACCGCTACGAGCGAGCCGGCACGCTGCACGGCCTGATGCGCATCCGGGGTTTCACCCAGGACGACAGTCACATCTATTGCACCGAGGAACAACTCCCCACCGAGATAGCCGGACTTCTCGACTTCGTCCTGAGCGTCCTCCGGGCGTTCGGGTTCCAGGACTTCACCTTCAACCTGTCCACCAAGAACCCCGACAAGTACGTCGGGTCCGACGACATCTGGGTCACCGCCACCGAGGCGCTCAGGGTGGCCCTCGACAGCCACGGACTCGAGTACGACGTCAAGGAGGGCGACGCCGCGTTCTACGGACCCAAGATCGACATCGACGTCCGCGACGCCATCGGACGGAGCTGGCAGCTCTCGACCATTCAGGCCGACTTCACCTTGCCCGAGCGCTTCGACCTCACGTATGTCGACCACGACGGGCAACGCCGTCGGCCGATCATGTTGCACCGGGCGCTGCTCGGGAGCATCGAGCGGTTCTTCGGGGTCCTGCTCGAGCACTATGCCGGGAGCCTCCCCACCTGGCTGGCGCCTGTCCAGGTGCAGGTACTCCCGGTGGCCGACAGCCACCGTGACTATGCCGGACAGGTCGTCGGGTCACTGACTGGCGCCGGGTTCAGGGCGGAGATGCTCGCCAGTTCCGATCCGCTCGGAAAGCGAATCCGGACCGCCAAGGTGGCCAAGACACCGCATGTCCTCGTCGTGGGTGACGACGACATGAAGGCCGGCACGGTCGGCGACAATCCGCGCGGCGGGGCCGTTGAACGCGGTGTGCCCCTGGATGAGTTCATACGGCGTCTCTCGAAGGAAGCCGAGGGCACCGACGGGTGAGCGACGCCGAGGCCGACGGTTGGGAACGGAACGAGGGGGGCATGCCTCGCCTGTTCAGCGGCTGGCGGCTGGCCCATCCGCCCGGGACGGCGGCTGACGGTCGCCCCCACGCGTACGTGCGGGCCGAGGACGGCAAGACCCTCTTCGAGACGATCCACCAGAGCGACCTTCCCGACGAACGCACCTATGTGTTGTATCGCGGCCCGACCGTCTACGTCGTGTTGAACGTGTACCCCTACACGAGCGGGCACGTCATGGTGATTCCCAACCGCGGGATGCCCTCACTGCTCGACTTGTCCGACGAGGTCCACAACGAACTCTGGATCACCGTTCGGATGGCGGCCCGGGCCGTGACCGACGCCTTCCATCCCAACGGCCTCAACATCGGGCTCAACGAGGGATTGGCCGGGGGCGGCTCCCAGCCCGATCACCTGCACGTGCACGTCGTCCCCCGATGGCGGGCCGACACCAACTTCATGACCTCGATCGCCGAAACGCGGATCCTGCCCCAGACCCTGAGCGAATCGTGGCTTCGTCTCAAAGCGGTCTGGCCGCGCTGATTGTCCTCGCTCCTCCGCTGGCGCTCGTCGCTCGGCTCGTTCCACTCGGCAATTGGCTCGGGCCTTGGGGGCTGCCTGGCTGGCGCGGCGGCAGCGGCAGGATCGTGGTCGCTCCTCCGCTGGCGCTCGTCGCTCGGCAGGGTTGTCGCTCGCGGTACCGGTGTACTGGGCCTCGAACCGGTGGCCTAGGATGCAATCGGGATGGCCGACCACCAGCACGACGACGAACTCCCCGACGATCTGGCCGCCACTCGCCAGGACCTCGAGGACTACATCTTCCCCAACAACAACCGGCGCCGCATCCCGGGGTACCTGTACCTGATGGCGGCCGTCGGCCTCGTCGTGCTGTTCATGGTGTACGGCGACGACGGCGTGCTCGTCAACGAGGGCTACCTGTGGGCCGCCCTGATCGCCGTGCTCGTCGGCGTGTACAGCATCGTGAGCGGCTGGAACCTGAACATCGACGAACGGGACGCACTCGTCGTGGCGGCCGTCGAGGTCGGTCAGCCCATCGGGCCGGCCTCGGCTCAGTTGAGCTGGCGCGGCTTGCTGAGCCGCCCGGTGTGGCGGATCCTCTGTTACACGGCCGAGGACCCGCCCCTCACCCGGGCGCTGGTCATCGTGGACGGCGTCGACGGCCACGTCATCGAGCGGATCGTCGAGGACAACCCCGAGGACTGGAGCGAGCTCGATGGCTGATCGATACGACCAGCTGGGG
>JBFGLT010000129.1:0-8865 GCA_041576015.1 Acidimicrobiales bacterium | reverse complement strand
TACCCGGCCGGGGCGACCGCCGCCCTCCACGTGTCGACGAGAGCGACCCGATTCGACGCTGTGGTGGAGCGGTGGGGAACCAGCCGTGTCGAGGTGTGGCGGTCGACCGGATTGGTCGGCGTCTACACACCGGTACCCCCCGGCGCCGACGCCCGGGGGTGCGGGTGGCCCGTCGGCGTCGAGATCCCGATCGGGACGGACTGGCCGAGTGGCTTCTATCTTGTCACCCTCACCGCCATCGACGGCCCCCAGGGACGGGGCACCGGTCGTGACATCGCACATGCAGGGTTCGTGGTTCGTTCGCCGCAGCCGTCGGCGAGCGTGCTGATCGTCCTGGCCACCAACAGCTGGAACGCCTACAACAACTGGGGCGGCAGGAGCCTTTACACCGGCGGAACCCAGGTGTCCTTCCGTCGACCGTTCGGCCGGGGGATGCTGTGCCGGCCGTCCGTGGATCGGGACGACAGGAAGGCCCGGCCGGCCCGCTGGGGTGAGGAGCCCGACGTCGACGGCGAGATCTTCGAGGCCTACCGCAAGCGGCTCGGGTATCCGCCGTCGATCGGATCGACGGGGTGGTTCGCGTTCGAGCGGCGTTTCGTCGAGTGGGCCGAGGGCGCCGGTGTCGCCCTGGATTTCGCCGTGTCCTCCGACCTCGATCACGTCCCGGGCCTCCTCGATGGCTATGCGCTCGTGCTCAGCATCGGTCACGACGAGTACTGGTCGGCGGCCCAGCGGGACCGGCTCGAAGCTCATGTCGCCGGTGGGGGCAACTTTGCGTCGTTCGGTGGGAACACCATGTTCTGGCAGGTCCGCCACGAGGATGCAGACGGCGACGGCGAACCCGACACGATGGTCTGCCACAAGTACTCGGCCCATCGAACCGACCCGATCGTGACGGCCGGACACCCCGAGCAGATGACCGGAATGTGGTGTGATCCGCTGGTCGGGCGCCCGGAGTGGTCCCTCCTCGGCGGCGGGTCGGCGTTCGGTTTGTACTACCGCTTCGGCGCCGCCGTCGCACGCGGATCCGGCGGCTTCACGGTGTATCGCGACGACCACTGGCTCCTCGATGGAACCGGGCTGCGGTACGGCGACGTGCTCGGAGCGACCCACGGGGCCGTCGGATACGAGACCCTCGGTTGCCGGCTGCAATTCGACGAGTTCCAGCTGCCGGTTGCCGCGCCGTGGCCGGGAATGCCCGACGGCGTCGAAGTGGTCGCGTTCGTGCCGGCATCCAACCTGGCGTTCGGCGAATACCCGGCCTCGATTTCGGCCCTCAGCGATCAGGGGGATCTCGAGTTCGTGGCATCGCGGTTGTTCGGCGGAACCGATCCCGACGCCCTTGCCCGAGCCCGGTTCGGCAACGCCGTCGTGCTCGTCTGCCGGCCCTTCGGCACCGCCGGCGGCGAGGTCGTCACCGTCGGCTCGGTCGACTGGGTATTCGGGCTGGCCGGCGACCAGCCCGTGCAGCGGGTCACTAGGAACGTCCTGGACCGTCTGGGTGGCCGAAATCGGTAGCGGGCAGCGACGATGCTGACCGATCTCGTTCGATCGTCGTGTCGCGCCGTGATAGCGGCCGCCACGAGCGTCGTCATCGATACCGGTGGGCTGAACCGGTTGGCGCTCGTCGCCCGCGGGACCGTCGGCGACACCGGGCTGCCGCCGGTGTCGTTCGACGAGGCTCGAGCCATGCGGGTGCTGGCCGGAGACGCCATCAACTTCGGATCGGGCTACCACGACATCGTCAGCAAGGAACCCGGGCTCTCCGGTGCGCGCACGATGCAGGCGCGACTGGACCGCTATATCGACGCGACCGGGTCGCTCGATCACCGACGCCTGGCGGCGATCACGCCGTCGGACTGTTCGCAGATCTTCGGACAGGAGCTCGACGGCGGTGCGCTCGAGGAGCTGATGACCCGCTTCGCCATTGCGCTGAACGACCTCGGCGGCTTCGTCGAGGCCGGGGGAGGGAGTGCTCGGGCGATCCTCACTGCGTGTGGGGATTCCGCCGTCACCCTGGCAAAAGCGCTCGCAGCGATGCCGTACTACGACGATGTCGCAAAGTACGGAGATGCCGATGTCGCCTTCTTCAAGCGGGCCCAGATCACCCCTGCCGATCTCGCCCGGCAGGGTCTGTGGTCCTTCGCCGATCTCGACCGGCTCACCGCGTTCGCCGACAACCTCGTACCGCACGTGCTTCGCCTCGATGGCGCGCTCGTGCTCGACTCCCTCCTCGAGCGGCGGATCGACGCCGGCGAGCACCTGGAGGCGGGTGGGGCCGAGGAGGTCGAGCTCCGGGCGGCGGCGGTGGTGGCGGTCGATGAACTGGTTGTCCGAATCGGCCGTCCCGGCGTGTGGGCCATGCACGTCGATGCCTGGCTCTGGGAGCGCGGCAGCGGCGCTCGGTACAAGACGGTGCGCCGTCCCCGGGTTCGGTCGGTGTTCTACTGATCCAACGGGCAAGGAGCCGACCTTCGCCTCTGGCGGGTGATTCCCGAACTGCACATGCTCGCCGGGTGACCGGTTCTCGATCCACGCCTCTCGATCGCGTCGCCGGTGTCCGAGTCGGGGCGGTGCTCGGTGCGCTCGTCGGCGCCGTCGTGGCGGTCTTCACCGGCACCGGGTTCCCCGTCGTGCTGGCCGGTTCCGCCGCCGGGGCAGGGATCGGCTGCGGGGTCGCCGCCCGGCGATGAGAGCCACCGGGACGCGGCACCGACGACGGCGGATCCGGTTGTTGCCGAGCGGTAGTGTCGGCGCATGACTCTCACGGAGGAGGCGGCCGCCTGGATCGAACAGGATCCGGAGCCGTCACATCGCCAGGCCGTCCATTCACTGATCGAAGCCGGGGATCTCGACGCTCTCGCCGACCTGTTCGAGGGGCGCCTCGGGTTCGGAACCGCCGGATTGAGGGCAGCGGTGGGTCCCGGACCCAAGCGAATGAACCGACTCGTCGTGCGGCAGACCACACAGGGCCTCCTCCGCTGGATGCTGGGCACTGGCATGGGTCGTCCCAGGGTGGTGGTCGGCTTCGACGCCCGCCACGGGTCGCGAGATTTCGCCCGCGAGGCGGCCAGCACCGTCGGCCACGCTGGCGGGGAGGCGATCCTGTGTGACGACGTCGTGCCGACGCCGGCGCTAGCCCTGGCCGTCCAGACGCACGAGGCCGACGCCGGGATCATGATCACGGCGAGCCACAACCCGCCCGCCGACAACGGATACAAGCTCTACCTCGGCGACGGGATTCAGATCATCCCGCCCGCCGACGTCGAGATCGCCGCCGCCATCGACGAGATCGCCGCCGGCGTCACGCCGCCGGTCTTCGACACGCCCGCATCCCCGCAGGTGCTGGCCGCTCGACGCTGGATCGATGCGCACCGCCGGACCATCCTGCCGTTGATCCCCGGGCCCGAGCGCCACCTCCGGGTGGTCTACACCGCCATGCACGGGGTCGGCGGGGCGCCCTTCATCACCGCCGCACTCGAGGCCGGTTTCCCCCGACCCAAGGTGGTCGCCGCCCAGTTCGACCCCGACCCGGACTTCCCGACCGTCGCCTTCCCCAATCCCGAGGAGCCCGGCGCGCTCGACCTTGCGCTCGACCTCGCCCGTGCCGAACAAGCCGATGCGGTCATCGCTCACGATCCCGATGCCGATCGGCTCGCGGTTGCCCTTCCCGCGCCCGACGGTGAGGGATGGGCCCAGCTCAGCGGCGATCAGGTCGGCGTGCTGCTCGGTCAGCATCTGATCGAACATCACCTGGCCGGCGGTGGGGGCCCGGCGGTCGTCGCCAAGTCACTGGTGTCGAGCCGGCAACTCGAGGCGATCGCCGAGGCGGCCGGGGTCGAGTGCCGCACGACCCTCACCGGTTTCAAATGGGTAGCCCGTCCAATCGTCGACGATCCAGGGGCCCGGTATCTGCTCGGGTACGAGGAGGCGCTGGGCTACTGCGTGGGCGGGGCTGTCCGCGACAAGGACGGCATCAGCGCCGCCCTCGTGATGATGGAGTTCCTCGCCTCCCTGAAGGCGGCAGAGAAGACGGCATGGGACTTACTCCATGAGCTGGACGAGCGCTACGGCGCCTACCGCACACGCTCGTTCTCCCACCGGCTGAGCAGCGGTGGCCAGAGCGCCGGCGACATCCTCGCCGACCTGCTCGAGCGGCCGCCCGACGGCGCATCGGAGATCACCGAAGTCATCGATCTCCAGCGCGGGGACCGGTTTCCGCCAACCGATGGGGTGGTGATTCGCTACGCCGACCGGACCCGCATCATCGTGCGGCCGAGCGGCACCGAGCCAAAGGTCAAGTTTTACCTCGAGGCGGTGGGCACTCCCGAACTCGCCGAGCGAACCCTGCAGCGCTACACCGACGAACTCCGAAGGCGGCTTTGAGCTCTGCGGATCAGGAGTTCCGCCCGACCGTCGGTTTGCGGCCGTGGTTGGCCTTCTTACGGCGTGCCAGGAGGCGCTTCTTGCGTCGACGCTTCGACATAGGGGTTCGAGGCTAGCGCCGGCACGTTCGGTTCGGCGTTCCACTCGACGGCCGGGCTCGGGAAATCCGTCGGTCGAGGTCTCGGGCCGCCCTTAGTTTCGCGGCGATGGAGCCGACGGAGAAACGGCATGACACGATCCTGGGATTCTCGAATGCGGGGCGCCGCCCAGAAGGCATCGGGCAGCGAACACATCGTGCCGCGCACCCTCGGTGCGCCTGCGGCCGAGGTCGAGCAGATGCTCACCGACGGCCCCCGGCTGGCGATCGCCGCCGCCGACCTCGCCGTCGCCGTGGCCGAACGAGCTACCGGACGGGTGCACTGGCGGTCCGAGGCGTGGATCGATCGCTTCGGGTTGGTCGACACCCTCAACCGGCACCTTCCCGAGTCCCACGAATTCACCGAGTTGCCGCTGCCGCCGGCGGGGGAGAACTGGCGCAGGTCACGTACTCTCGCCGACGTCCATGGCGATGAACTGCTCTACGACCTGGTTCTTCTCGGCGCCGGCACCCCTCGTGGCACCCACTACGTGACCGTGCTGGCGACCGAACGGATCGGGAGCGGTCCAGCGGTCGTTGATCGCCCCGAGGTCCTCGAGGTCATCGACGATGCGCTCGTGGAGGCGTCGAAGTCGACCGTGGCTGTCGTCTACATCGACCTCGACCGGTTCGAACGAATCGTTGCGACCGTCGGCAACGTCCAAGCTCTCCGGCTCGTCGAGCAGGCGTCGCGCAAGATCTCGGCCGCCGTTCGCGGGACCGACATGCTGTTTCGACTCCACGGCGACGAGTTCGTCGTCCTGGCGGTAGAGCTGGGCGGCCAGCCCGCTGCCGCCGAGCTCGGTGAGCGCATACGATCGGCCGTGGCGGCACTTCCCCAACCGGCCGAAGGAATGGCGCTGACCGCGAGTGTCGGGGTGGCGGTCAACGACGCCCGTCAATCGGCCCACGAGCTGCTGGCCGCCGCCGAGACCGCAGTCCATCTGGCCAAAGGACGTGGACGGGACCGCGTCGTGCTGTCCGACGAAGCGCTGCCATCCCGAGCCGAGCGGCTGCTGTCGGTCGAACGACAGCTTCGGCGGGCCATCGAACACCGCCAGGTGCGGTTCGCCTATCAGCCGATGGTCCGCATCCGCGACCGTCGGATCATGGGGGCCGAGGCCCTCCTTCGAATCGGCGGCGATGTCGGTCTCAGCGCCACCGAGGTGGTGGCGACCGCCGAGCGGTCCGGCCTGATGGGGGCGCTCGGCGTGCTGCTGGTGGAGGGAGCTGAGGAACAGCTCGGATCGTGGCTGACCGGCTCGACGGACGAGCGCCAGGTGATGATCAACGTGGCGCCCTCGCAACTTCTCGACGACGAGTTCGTCGGGCTGCTTCGGGAGATCTCGATCCACCGTGAGCTCCGCACCCACTTCGCCGTGGAAATCGCAGCCGCACCGGCCAACGACCACGCAGAGCTCCTCACCTCGTTGACCTCGGAGCTGGCGCCCGGTGTCGGCTTCGGGATCGACGGGCTGACCGATGTCGAGGTCCCGTTCGCCAGGTACGGCGATCTGGGGGTGACCTATCTCAAGCTCCACCGCAACCTGGTGTCCCGTCTGGCTTCCGACGCCGATGCGCGGGAACGAACCGCCGGACTGGTCTCCGCCGCCCAGGCGGCGGGTGTGCGCGTCATCGGCGTCGGGGTCGAGAAGGAGACCGAGCGGGAGGCGCTGATCCAGGTCGGCTGCAACCTAGCCCAGGGGTTCTATTTCTCGCCGGCGGTGCCGGCCGACGACCTCTTGATCGCCGCCGGCGGTCGGTCAACGGGCGGCGCTCCGGGACGCCGCCGCGAACACGTCGCCGACGTCTGACCGGGCCACGATCGAGGGGCGTTCCGCCAGTAGGCTGCCCTGAATGGAGAAGTTCGGCTTCGTCGGCCTGCCCAACGCGGGGAAGTCGTCCCTCTACAACGCACTGACTGGCGGGAGTGCCCTCGCCGCCCCGTACGCGTTCGCCACGACCGATCCGAACATCGGGGTGGCCAAGGTGTTCGACGAGCGTCTCGACCGATTGGCCGAGATGAGTGGATCGAGAAACGTCGTGCATGCATCGGTGCAGTTCGCCGACATCGGTGGCCTTGTCGAGGGGGCCAGCAAGGGTGAAGGGCTCGGCAACAAGTTCCTCGGCGGAATCCGTGAGGTCGACGCCATCGTCTACGTGCTGCGAGCTTTTCGAGATCCCGATGTCCCCGGTCCCACCGACCCGCTGGAACATCTCAGGGTTCTCGAGATCGAGTTGACCCTCGCCGACCTCGAGACGATCGAAAAGCAACTCGACAAGAAGCGCAAGGCATCCAAGCAGGATCGGTCGCTCGCCGCCGAGGTCGCCGCCGCCGAGAAGGCGATCGCTGAACTCTCGGCCGGGACGCCGCTCTACCGAGCCGGGCTTCCACCTGAGGTGCGCGCCGACCTCGCTCCTTATTTCCTCCTCACCGACAAGCCGGTGCTGGCGCTGGTCAACGTCGACGAGGATCAGCTCGATGATGTCGACGCCGTCGTCAAGCCGGTGATCGACGAGCTCGGTTCGGCCTCGCACGCCGTCTTCGGGGTCTGTATCCAGCTCGAGGCCGAGGCCGCCCAGCTCGACCCCGACGACCGGGCCGAAATGTTGGATGGGTTCGGGTTGGGAGAAGGCGCCCTTCCCCGGTTCGTCGCCGCCGCCTACGGAGAACTCGGGCTACGGACCTTCTTCACCACCGGCGAGAAGGAAACGCGTGCCTGGACGTTCCGCGCCGGCTCCACCGCCCCCCAATGCGCCGGCCGCATTCACACCGACATGCAGCGTGGTTTCATCCGGGCCGAGGTCGTTCACTGGGACACCCTCCTGGAGGCGGGCTCGTGGAGCAAGGCACGCGACGCCGGGAACGTCCGCTCCGAGGGCAAGGACTATCTTGTCCAAGATGGCGACGTCCTGGAGATCCGGTTCAATGTGTGACCGCCCACCCCTGCAGGCGTTCGCGCGCCCGGCGGTGTGCTGTCGGTGACATCGTCGCACTGGCTGGTGAAGAACGGGCACGTCCTGGCGTCGCTCGAGGTGGCCGATTCCCGCTGGTCCAAGGCGCGGGGTCTCCTCGGCCGCCCGAGGCTCGAAGGAGCCATGCTCTTCCCTCAGACCAAGTCGGTCCACACCCTGGGGATGCGTTTCGGGCTCGACGTCGCCTTCTTGGATCACGACAACACGGTGCTCAAGATCCGCACCCTCTCGCCGAACCGGGTGAGCGGCTTTCACCTTCACGCATCCTCGGTGCTGGAGGCCGAGGCCGGTACGTTCGAGGCATGGGGAATTCGGGTGGGCGACACGCTCGAGATAAGCGAGGAGTGCCGGTGACCGGGAAGCTCATCCTCGTCGGCACCCCGTTGGGCAATCTCGGGGACCTGACCGATCGGGCCCGCGAGACCTTGGCGGCGGCCGACCTCGTGTTGTGTGAGGACACCCGACGCACCGGTGGCCTGCTGTCCAAACTGGGTGTCTCGACCCCTCGGATGCTCGTGGCCAACGAGCACACCGAGCACGGCGTCATCGATCGAATGCTGGCGGCGGTGGCCGACGGCAAGAACGTCGTGCTGACCACCGACGCCGGGATGCCGGCGATCAGCGATCCGGGGTCTCGGCTCATCGCCGCCGCCGCCGAAGCGGGCGTCGAGATCGACGCAGCACCGGGTCCGACCGCTCTGATCGTCGGGCTCGTCCTGAGCGGCCTCCCGACCGATCGGTTCGCCTTCGAAGGATTCCTTCCCCGCAAGGGAACCTCGCGCGTCCAACGGTTGAACGAGATCGCCGCCGAGCGGCGCACGATCGTGCTCTACGAGGCACCTCACCGGCTCGTCCGTACGCTTGCCGACCTGGTCGAGGCCTGCGGCGGCGACCGCCTCGCCGCCGTCGCCAGGGAGCTCACCAAGCTGCACCAGGATGTGCGGCGGGGCACGCTCGGCTCCCTGCATCAGCACTACTTCGACGCACCGCCAAAGGGGGAGATCGTGATCGTGGTGGGTGCCGGCGTGGCGCCGGCGGCCGTCCGGTCCGACGACGAAATCGTCGCTCTCCTCCGGGCCGAGCTCGAAGACGGCGCGACCACGCGCGATGCGGTCTCCCTCGTCACCACCCTGACCGGGGAGTCGAAACGGCGGGTCTACGAGCTCGCCAACCGCTGCACCTGAGACCGGGGATTCCCACAGCTCCCGTTACCAGGGTTCACCGCAACAGCCAGGCCACTCCCTCAGGTGTGTCCCGCACCTCGATGCCGGCTGCCTCGAGGCCGTCGCGCACCGCATCGGAGACCGCCCACGCCTTCTCCTCGCGAGCCACGCGCCGGGCCGAGAGCGCCGCCTCGACGACCGGCG
>JBFGLT010000128.1:0-8956 GCA_041576015.1 Acidimicrobiales bacterium | reverse complement strand
GGACGGCCGCTGACCAGAGGAGCCCCGGCGGGATGAGATCGGAGAGGAGGCGGGGCCCTCGCATCCACCCCTCGATCGTGGGATTCATCGACCCGCAACGGCAGAGGCGAAGGTCCGGGCTGCTCGACGTCGGAAATGCAGCGTTCACGAACGAACCCGCTGGCCCGAGCGTGGGAACGAGGTATCGTTCCAATCGTGCAGGGACTGCTGGACCAGTACCGTCGGGCAAAGGGGTATGACGAAGCGCTCGACGACACCGGCACTCCGCGACCGGGTTACGAGCGAGTGGTCGCCCGGTTCTCGGGAATGACCACCGAGGAACTTCAGCGGGTCCAGCTCCTGGTCGAGGAGGAGTTCCGCCGGCAGGGCATCACGTTCACTGTCTACGGCGACGAGGCCGGCACCGAGCGAACCTGGCCGATGGACCTGTTCCCCCGGATCATCGCAGCGGCCGAGTGGGCCCACTTGGAGCGCGGTCTCGCGCAGCGGGTGATCGCCCTCAACCGATTCCTCGACGACCTCTATTCCGGTGAGCAGGCTGCGCTTCACGACGACATCGTGCCCCGGTGGCTGGTCGCTTCATCCAAAGGCTTCGAGCGCAACGCATTCGGTATCGACGTGCCGTTCGGTGCCCGGTGCATGGTCGCCGGGATCGACCTCGTGCGCGACGACGACGGTCGCTACGCCGTTCTCGAGGACAACCTCCGCAACCCCAGCGGGATCAGCTACGTCGTCGAGAACCGAGCGGCTATGGCCAAGGCCTTCCCGACGCTGTTCAAGCATCACACGGTGCGCCCCGTCGACGAGTACGGCGAACTGCTCCGAACCACCCTCGAAGAGGTGGCACCGGCGGGCGCCGGCGACGAGCCAAACATCGTCATCCTGAGTCCCGGCGTCTACAACAGCGCCTACTTCGAGCACGCCTTCCTCGCTAGGGCAATGGGTGTCGAGCTGGTAGAGGGGCGGGATCTGGTCGTCGACGAACAGGTGGTCTATGCCCGCGCTGTCGGTGGGCTCTCCCCGGTCGATGTGATTTACAGGCGGATCGACGACGCCTTCCTCGACCCGGTCTCCTTCCGACCGGACTCGATGCTGGGGGTGCCGGGTCTCCTCGGCGCCGCACGAGCGGGAACGGTGACCCTGTGCAACGCCATCGGCAACGGGGTGGCTGACGACAAAGCCTTCTATCCCTACGTGCCGGATCTGATCCAGTACTACCTGAGCGAGGAGCCGGTCCTGTCCAATGTGCCGACCTACATGATGTGGGATCAGGATCACCGTCGCGAGGTGCTCGACCGGCTCGATGAACTCGTGGTCAAGCCGGTCGCGGAGTCGGGCGGCTACGGGATCGTCATCGGTCCTCATGCCACCGCCGCCGAGTTGGAGGAGGTTCGGTCCAAGATCGAGGCCGATCCGCGTGGCTGGATCGTGCAGGATCTCGTCCAGCTGTCCAGTCTGCCGTCGGTCGCGGGTGATCGTCTGGCCGGCCGCCACCTCGACCTGCGGCCATTCGTGCTGACCGGCGAGCGCACCCGAGTTTTTCCCGGCGGTCTGACGAGGGTGGCCATGCGGGAGGGTTCGCTGATCGTGAACAGCTCCCAGGGTGGCGGGTCGAAGGACACCTGGGTGCTGGCCGACGACAGCGGCGGTCCGGCGACGTGATTCTTGCCCGGCACGCCGAGGCGATGTTCTGGGCGGGTCGTCACCTCGAGCGCACCGAGCATGCCACGCGGGGCCTGGACATCGCCGGCCGGACCTCGATACATCACACGCCAGAGCACACCGGCCACGAGAGGATTCCCCTGTTTCGCCTCCATGGTCTGGCGTCGGCGTTCGAAGCACGCGCCCTGGTGCCGACCGAGTCCGAGGTCGTGCACTTCGTGTTCGCCGACGAGTCCAACCCCGGCTCGGTCATGGAGACGGCCAATCAGCTTCGGGAGAACATCCGGGCGGTTCGCGACCGTGTGCCGGTGGAACTGTGGGAGGAGACGAACCGGCTGTTCCTCCTCCTCCGAAGCCGCGACCGGCTCGACCGGCTGGACTCCGAACCGTCCGAGCTCTATTCCCGCGTCCGTCGCATGTGCTCGGCGATCACCGGGGTGGTGGCCGAGAGCATGCCGCGCGACGAAGGGCACGCGTTCATGGGAATCGGTGCGATGCTGGAACGATCGTCCATGGTGTGCCGGTTGATTCGGCTGGCCGTTCTCGACCCCGAAGGCAAGTCCGATCTGGCCGTTGCGCTCCGGATGGCCTCGACGCTCCAGGCCTACCGCCGCACGCACGGCTACGAGGACGACCGCACGACCGCCGCCCAGTTCCTCCTCTCGGACGAGTATGTGCCCCGGTCGGTCTTGTCGTGCCTGCGGCACGTCGAACATCGGCTCGCTCCATTCGAGGCGGCTGCGCCCGGCTTGGGCCCGGCCCGCCGCCTCGCCGGGCGGTTGCGGTCCGAGCTGGAGTTCGGAACCGTCGAGGAGACTCTTCCCGAGGATCCAACCGGTCGGATCCTGCACATCGAGGTGCAGCTGGCCAGGCTGGCCGAGACCGTTGCGGTCAACGCCTTTGATCCAGCTCACTCCTCGGTGCTGACCACGCAGTTCGTGCGGCCCGGAAGTCACCCGGCATGAGGCTCGACATCCGCTACCGCATGCACTTCGACTATCAGATGCCCGTGCGCGAGGCCCACAACGAGATCCGGGTCCGTCCCCGGGATCTGCCGAGCCAGCGCCTCCTGGCCCACCGCCTCACCTGCGTGCCGGTGGGCCGGGTTCTGTCTTTCACCGACTACTTCGGCACCACCGTCGACCACGTCGGCCAGCTGAGCGCTCACGCCTCCCTGGAGATCGTCGCCGAGAGTGCGGTGGAGACCCGACCGGTTCCTCCCCCTGGCGACGGGCCGGTCGATGGGCTCGACGACGATGTGTTCGTCCTCGAACACGTCGAGTATCTCTCAGAGTCGCCCCACGTTCAGCTCGCGCCCGAGATCGTCTCGGTCGGTCGGGACATCGTCCGGTCTCACGACGAGATGCACGCTGCTGTCCAGGCTGTGGTGGACGAGGTGCGCAGTCGCTTGGACTACCGCAGCGGATCGACCCACATCGGGATCGCCCTACCCGACCTGCTGGCGGGTGGGGCAGGCGTGTGCCAGGACTTCGCCCACCTCGCCATCGGCTGGCTCCGAGGCGGTGGTGTGCCGGCCCGGTACGTCTCGGGGTATCTGTTCGCCGCCGACGAAACCAGCCCCGACGGCGACGAGCACGTCGTCAACGTGCAGACCCACGCCTGGCTCGAAGCGGCCATTCCCGGCGCCGGATGGCTCCCCGTCGATCCCACCAACGACCGATACGTCGAGGAGAGGCACGTGGTCATCGGCTTCGGTCGGGACTACGACGACGTCGCTCCGGTCCGAGGGGTCTATGTCGGTGACGCCGTGCCTCAGGTGGAGGCCTCGGTAGAGATGCGTCGTATGGAGCCGATGGATCGGGTGGTCAGCCATCAGGTGCGAAGACGCCCCCAGCGGGTGCTGGCGTCGCCCCCGCCGGTCGACATCGAGCAGGCCCAGCAACAGCAACAGCAACAGCAACAGCAGTAACCGGTGCGATCATGGCTCGGGCCGCGCTGGGTGACCTTTCGTCGATCGAGGCGATCGCTGTCGAGCAGGCACGGCTTGGCTCGCTCGATCCGAGTCCGTGGCGGCCGGTTGGGCGACTGACCGCTGCGGGCGTGTTTGTCGCCTTCGCCCGGGGTCAGGAGGGACCCGGGCGCGCCGGCGACGAGGGGTTCGTGGGGGCGGCCCTCACCCGGGAGACCAACCCGCTGGGTGAGGTCGTGGTGCCCGGGCGGGCCGGCGGAGCGTACCGCCCGGGCTATCTAGTCCAGCGGGAGGGCGCCATGATCGTTTCGGCGCTGCTGGCGCTGTTCGAGGCGCACGGGGTCCCGGACGTGATGCTCGTCGATGCCACCGGTCGCGATCATCCACGCCGCGCCGGCCTGGCGTTGCATGTCGGCGCCGCCCTCGGCGTGCCCAGTGTCGGCGTCACCCACCGTCCGCTGCATGCCGGTGGTCCAGAGCCCGTCGACGAGGACGGAGCGGTCAGCGACCTCTGGCTCGACGGAGAGCTGGTCGGCTGCTGGTACCGGGCCCAACGCGGCGTGCGCCCGGTGGCCGTCCACGCCGGCTGGCAGACCGACCCGGCTACGGCGACCTACGTCGTCAGGACCGTGACCGGATCGGCTCGAACCCCCGAACCGCTCCGGCTCGCCCGGTGCGCAGCGCGTACCGCCCGAGCCGAGGCGGCGGCTCGTGCCTGAACGCCGACGGCGCCGCCATCGCTGACGCAGCAACCATAGCGCTCCCGTGGTCAGCGGAACGGCCCACGTCGATGGACGCCGAGGATCGACGAATCGACCGGTGGGCGAGATGGTGGCACCATCTCCGCAGGTTCATCTCCGACAGAATGGATGTCATGACTACGCTCGACGCCGGGTTGCTCAACCATCTGCGCTTTCGCTGCATCGGACCGACCCGGGGTGGGCGGGTCGTCGCCGTCGCCGCCGACCCCGAGCGCCCGGCCGTCTTCTACTTCGGAGGTGCCGCCGGCGGAATCTGGCGTTCCGACGACGCCGGCCTGTACTGGGAGAACGTGAGCGACGGCTTCCTCGGCACCGCATCGATCGGGGCCCTGGCCGTCGCGCCCTCCGACGGCAACGTCATCTACGCCGGCACCGGGGAGTCCACGATTCGTATCGACGTCACCCACGGCGACGGGGTGTACAAGTCGACCGACGCCGCGAGGACCTGGACCCACGCCGGCCTGCCCCACAGCCGCCACATCGGCAAGATCGCCGTCCACCCTCGGGATCCCGACACCGTCTTTGTCGCCGCTCTCGGACACATGTCCATGGACAACCCCGATCGAGGCCTCTACCGATCGGTCGACGGGGGTGACAACTGGGAGCTGGTTCTCCATGTGAGCCAGCGGGCCGGCGCCGTCGACGTTGCGATCGATCCGGGGAACCCCCGGGTCCTGTTTGCCACGATCTGGCAGGCCCGCCGGACCTTCTGGTCGATCGACAGCGGCGGACCGGACTCGGGTCTGTGGCGGTCCGAGGACGGGGGGAACACCTGGGAGGACATCACCCGCAGCTCGGGTATGCCAACCGGCCCCCTCGGCAAGATCGGCGTGGCCGTCTCTCCGGCCCAGACCGGTCGGGTCTGGGCCATCGTGGAGGCCGAGGGTCGCCGCCGGGGTCTGTATCGATCCGACGACTACGGCCACGCATGGACCCATGTCTCGAAGAAGCCCGAGCTCTGCTGGCGCCCCTGGTATTACATGCACCTCACCGCCCACCCGACCGACCCCGACACGGTCTTCGTCATGAACATGAAGGCGTGGAAGTCCGTCGATGGCGGTGCCAATTTCGCTGAGTTCCATACGCCGCACGGAGACAACCATGCGCTCTGGATCGACCACCGCAACCCCGATCGGATGATCGGATGTGACGACGGCGGGGCCTGGGTTTCCATGAACGGCGGCGGCTCGTGGTCATCCATCTACAACCAGATGACGGCGCAGTTCTACCACGTGGACGTCGACGACCAGTACCCCTACCTGGTCTATGGATCCCAACAAGACAACTCGAGCATCGCCGTGCCCAGCCGGACCGGCAAGGGCGCCATCAACTGGGGTGACTGCTACCCGCCAGGGACCGCCGAGAGCGGCTATGTGGCGGTCAAGCCGGGTAACCCGGACGTCGTCTATGTCGGAGCGATCGGGAGCTCACCGGGAAACGGAGACGCGCTCCAGCGCTACAATCGCGTGACCGACCAGGTGCAGTTGGTGAGCGTCTGGCCCGAGGACGCCCCCGACGCCAAGTCCGCCGAGGTCCGCTTTCAGTGGACCTATCCGATCGTGTTCTCCCCGCACGATCCGAACGTGCTTTACACCTGTGGCAACCGGGTGTACCGGACCACCGATGAGGGCCATTCCTGGGAGGCGATCAGCCCCGACCTCAGCCTGGCCGACCCGACGACCATGGGGCCATCCGGGCCGCTGACGATGGACACGGCCGGCGCCGAGATGTACGCGACGATCTTCTCGTTCATCGCATCGGCCCACCGGCCGGCGACGATGATGGCCGGATCCGACGACGGCCTCGTGCACGTGAGCCACGACGATGGCCAGACGTGGACCGACGTCACGCCCGATGACGTACCCCACTTCAGCCAGGTCACGATGCTGGAGGAATCCCCTCATGTCGAGGGGACGGTGTACATGACGATCGCCCGTCACAAGATGGGCGACTACGAACCGCACGTCTATCGGACTCGCGACTTCGGCGGTTCGTGGGAACGGATTGTCTCCGGGCTGCCAGCCGGGGAGTTCTGCCGGGTGATACGCGAGGATCCCGACAGGCCCGGCCTGTTGTACCTGGGAACCGAACTGGGCTTGCACGTGTCGTTCGACGGCGGCGACCGCTGGCAGGCGATGGGTGGCAATCTGCCCGTCACGCCGATCTACGATCTCAAGGCCCGGCACGGCGATCTGATCGTGGCCACCCACGGGCGGTCGTTCTGGATCCTCGACGACCGTAGCCAGCTCCACCAGTTGGCCGACGAACTCGATGCGTCCACCAACCACCTCTTCCGGCCGCCGGCCACCGTGCGGGCCCCGAAGGACCTGTTTGCCGACTTCTGGGGATCGAAGGGCGGAAAGAACTACCACGTGACCATCGGCCAGAACGCCACGTTCTACCTGGAAGAGGACGAGACCGGTCACCAGCACAAGCGGGTGATCGACGCCGGGGAGGACATGACCCGGGGGGTGTGCATCCGCTACTGGCTGGCCGAGGACGCCGGCGCCGGTGCCACACTCACGATCCTCGACGCCGCCGGCACCGAGATCGAGACGTTCACCTCCGACATCCCCGCCGAGGAGGATGACCGGGAGGGTCGTTACATCACGGCAGCGGCTGGAATGAACGCCTTCCAGTGGTCGATGGAGTACCCGGCCGGTCCCAAGATGAGCGGATCGGACTTCCACGGGCGGCCGAATGGACCCTTGGCGCTCCCCGGCACCTACCGGGTCCGCCTCGACATCGGGGCCTGGTCGATGACCCAATCCTTCGAGCTCGTGCTCGACCCCCGCGTGAGCGTCGAACGGTCCGACCTCGAGGAGCAGTTCGACCTGCTGAGCCGCATCCGGAACAAGCTCTCCGACGTCGTCGACGCCGTCAACCGCATCCGCTCGATAAAGCAGCAACTAGCGAGCTGGCAGGAGCGGATGCCCGAGCTGGAGGGGGTTGGCGAAGTCATCATCGATCTGGAGACGGTGGAAGAAGCGCTCGTCCAGCGCGAGTTCACCTCCGAGGGCGACTCGCTGAAGCATCCGGCCCGCCTCTTCGAGAACCTCAGTGGGCTCCCGCCGATCGTCGCGAGTGCCGACACCAAGCCGACGACCCAATCTCACGCCGTCTTCGAGAAGCTGTCGAACCGGATCGACGCAAAGCTGGCCGAACTCGACGCCGTAGTGGATGGGAGCGTGGCAGCGGTGAATGTGCGGCTGCGGGAGCTCGGTGTCGGCGAGCGGATCGGAATCGTCGGCGCCTGACATGGAGGTCGTCACCGCAGTCGCGGTCCTGGTCGGGGTGGCGGCGTCGTTCACCGTGTCCGCCTCGGCGGGCCTCGGGGGCAGCCTGCTCATGGTGCCGACGCTGGTCTTGGTGCTCGGTTCCAAGGAGGGGGTGGCGCTCTCGGCCCTGCTGCTGGCGGGCAACAACATCGCCAAGCTCGTCGCCTACAGGCGAACGCTCCCGTATCGGGCGGCGGTGGGAATCGTGGCCCTCATCATCATCGGTGCCGCCTTCGGATCGACGTTGCTGGTCAGAGCTCCTGAGTGGCTGGTGACGGTGGCCGTCGTGGCGATGTTCGCAGTGTCGGTCGTCGCCGAGCGGCGAGACGTGATCGCCATCCGGCGACCATTCGCGCCGCTGCTGGCGCTCGCGTCGGGCGCCGCCAGTGGGTTCTCGGGCACCTCGGGCCCGCTGAAGGGGGTCGCCATCAGGAATCTCGACCTCGACAGACGGCACTTCGTCGGCGCAGCCTCGCTGGCATCCTTCGCCGGCGATCTCACCAAGACCGCCGTGTTCGCCGACGCCCAGCTTCTCGGCCGATCCTCGATCGTGCTCGCCGTCGCCGCCGTCCCCCTGATGGCGGCCGGCACGTGGATCGGCTCGACGCTGAACGAGCGCGCCGGCGAGCGCACCTTCGCCGCCCTGTTCTGGACGGTGATGGCCGGCTACACCGTCCGCCTCGGCCTGTTCATCCTCTGAACCTCCGCCGAAAAATCGTTACCCAACGACATTCGATGTGGTCGTGGGACGCCGGAATCCGTCGGATGGTGCTGCGGCACGACATTTGGGCACGACAATCTCCGCATGCGGGAGCCCCGACACTGCGACCCTGGCGCGACAGTAGCGTGTGGTGATGGATTCGGCAGGTCTGTCTCGACGCGGTGAGTCGATGGCGAATGCAACGGTTCGACCCGACCACGAGGCCACTCGAGAGGCCAACCGCAATCAGTACCACCCGACCGACAACCCCGGCGGGGTGTTCACGATGAACATCGCCGAGAACAAGCTGGCGTGGGCCGAGCTCAAGGAGCAGATCCACCGGATCACCGCCGACCGGGAGGTTCCTGACTGGACCGCCGGTTACGCCGATCTGGCCGGCCGCCCTGACGTCCGCGCTGCGATCGGTCAGTTCCTCTCTCGTCACCTCGTGGGGGCACCGGTCGCGTCGACCGATCTGGCACTGCTCGCCGGCGCGTCGGCCGCCCTGGACGTCCTGGCCTTCGTCCTCGGCGATCCCGGTGACGTGGTCGCCATTCCCGCCCCCAGCTACCCGGTGTACACCCATGACTTCGGCACCAAAGCCGAGCTGGTCCGCCACGACATC
>JBFGLT010000127.1:0-8964 GCA_041576015.1 Acidimicrobiales bacterium | reverse complement strand
GGGGCCGACGGTACGGAGGCCGACCAGACCGGCACAGGGGCCGACCAAGCCGGCACAGGGGCCGACGCCACCGAGGCCGACCAGACCGGCACAGGGGCCGACCAAGCCGGCACAGGGGCCGACCAAACCGGCACGGAGGCCGACCAAACTGGCACAGGGGCCGAACCGCCGCCGTTGCGCAAAGCCGCCCCCCGTCTGCTCGGCACGAGAACCGAGCCACCCCGGCCGGTCACCAAGTCACCGAGCGAGGCACTCGCCCCGCCGCCACGTCCGTCGTTGCCGGGCTCGTCGGTCGCTCTGACCCACGAAGAGCTCGCCCAGCAGAGCGGGAGTACGCCTGTCATGGTCGCCGAGTTGGAGAAGCATGGACTGATCAGCCCTCGGCGGGTCGGGTCGGCGATTCTGTTCGACTCGACGGCGCTCACGATCGCCCGGCTGGCCGTCCAGTTCGGCCGGTACGGCCTGGAACCCCGTCATCTGCGCACGTTTCGGCTTGGCGCCGAACGAGAGGTGGCGTTGTTGACCCAGAGCATCGGGCCGACCCTCAAGGCCAACAATCCCGAGACCCGCCGCCGCTCGTTCGACACGCTGCAGGATCTCGCTGAACTGGCAGCCAGCCTTCGGTCGATCATCGTCAGGGACCTGGTCGCCGACCTCGAACCCGGTTGATGGGATTTGCGGCAGGCCACTAGCGTTGAGTCATGGCAGTCGAGATGGAGTTGGTGGGCGTGAAGGTGCGGATGCCGGCGACCACTCCGGTGCTCGTTCTCCGTGAAATGACTGGTGACCGGCGATCGGTTCCGATCTTCATCGGCGGGCCGGAGGCTCATGCCATCGACCTCGCCCTGTCCGAAACCAAGACGGCCCGTCCGATGACTCACGATCTGTTCGTCGACGTCGTGGTCGGTCTCGGAGCCGCCTTCGAGCGGGTGGTGGTCACCAAACTGGTCGAGGGCACCTTTTATGCGGACCTCGTGATCCGCACTGCGGCCGGTGGCGAGACGGTGTTCTCGGCCCGTCCCTCCGATGCCATCGCGCTCGCCGTTCGGGTCGGCATCCCGATCTATGCCGAACCCGACCTCATCGACGAGGTTGGTTTCGTCGAGGTCGAAGACGAGCCGGTCGACGACGAGGACGACATGGTCGAAGAGATGCGCAAGTTCCTCGACGAGGTCAACCCCGAGGACTTTCAGTAGCGGGCTCCGATACCGAGACCGGTGCCCAGCCTGTCACTACTGCGCGGCCACTGCGGGTCCGGGGCGGAACGGGCGACGGGGGTCTTTGCGAGGCGAGACGGGATGCTCGTCCTCGGTGCCGGGGTGGAGCTCGACGATGGCGGTATCGACCTCGTCCTTGACACCGGCCAGGGGGAGGACGTTGAGGACACCCTGCCCGTTTCGCAGGATGTCGATGAGCTCCCCGCCGTCGGAGACGACGACCGATCGATGCCCGTTGATCACCAGGTTGGCGGACGCCACGTCGGTGCCGAGTTGATCGCGCAGGTAGCTGAACACTTCCCGGACCATCTCCAGTTTGAGTCCGGCGTCGAGCAGGGTCTTGATGATCTTGAGCTCGAGGAGGTCCCGATAGCTGTACCGCCGCCGGCTACCCGAACCGTGAGCCTCGGCAACCGATGGCCGGATCAGATCGGTGCGGGCCCAGTAGTCGAGCTGGCGGTAGCTGATCCCGACGATCTCCGCCGCCTTCTTCCCGCTGAAGTGCTCTTCGACCGGCATACGATCTCCCTACGTCGCTGTAATTACCAGACTGTGAGCATACGCTCACGGGACCGGCGAGGTCAACCACGCCAACACCGGTGGTCGCAGGATCGTCACACTGAGGAGCGATGAACCCCGATTCGGAGTGTCTATCGGAGTCCCGGGCCCGGCAGGTGGCCGCCACGGTGATGGGCTGGGACGGCAGCGGGCTGCGTCTCTGGCCGGTGGGACGGGAGCGGGGCGTGTTCTCGGTGGTGTGGCGGGTTCGGGACGGCGACGAGGGTTCGGTGGTCGTGAAGATGCCACGCTCCGACGCCAACGGCGAAGCCGCCCGCCGGTCAGGGGCCTATGACCGGGAGCGGCTGGCATACGGCGAGCTTCTCGGGCCTGGCATCCCGGCGCCGGCGTGCCATGGAATCGTGAGCCTCACCGATGGTCCGGCGTTCGTGCTCGAAGATCTGTCCTCGGAACGCCAGGCCGACCAGGTGGTCGGGCTGAGCGGCGCCGAGGTCGGCGCCGTGACCGATGCCCTGGTCACATGCCATCAGCGAGTGGACTTCGCTCGAGCGCAGGCGCTCGGAATGCGCGTCGCCGCACCGCACTCGTTCCCACAGGAACGCTTGGAGCGGGGCGCCAGCATCGTCGGGGCCCCGTTCCGGCCCGTGTTCGAGCGGGTGCTGGCCGATCTGCCACACTCGCTGTCGCAGTTCTCGGCCTTTGCTGGGCCGGTGTGTTGTCATGGAGACCCCCGGGCCGACAACCTCGTGTTCACCCGGCGGGGTGTCGTGCTCTTCGACTGGCAGCAGATGGCTATCCAGATCGGCGAGGCCGACCTTGCGTGGCTGCTGGCCACCAGCACGACGCCCGAGGTTCGGCGCACTGTCGAGCAAGACGTGGTGGGCCGCTACGCCACGCGGATGGGGCGTTCGCTCGATGAGGCCATGGCCCGGTATCGAGCCGGCCTGCTCGTTCCCGGGCTGGCCGTGCTCCTGCTGGTGCAGCGGGAAGCTGCCGGACGGATGGCCGATATCGCCCGCCGCAGCGTCGAACGGATCGCAGCAGCGCTGGCCGACCACGCCTGAGGCCGAGTCGACCGACCGGAGCAGCGTTCAGGTCGGCTCCTCGGCTCGCTCCCCGTCCCGGTTGGGATTGGCCAGAAGCGCGCGGTTCTTGCCGGTCCCCTTGGCTTCGATGAGGGCCCGATCGGCCAGGTCGAGGGTCTCGGAGCTGGTTGCGTCCTGGAGGTGCAGCGCCACGCCGGCGCTGAGGGTGGTTTGCTCGTTCAGTTCGGCCCAACCGGTGACGATGCGCTCGGCCACGGTGAGCGGGTCGGCGAACGCCTGTCGAGCGACGATGAGAAACTCGTCACCGCCGAGCCGGGCGCTCGTGTCGCTGTCACGCAAGGTTGTCTTCAGATGCTTGCTGAGCAGTCGCAGGATCTCGTCGCCGGCGGCATGCCCCAGGGTGTCGTTGACCAGTTTGAACCCGTCGAGGTCCAGCAGGACCACGGCGTCTCCCGGAGCGAGACTGCGGAGAAGTCGATCTGCGTGCCGGCGGTTCCCCAGATCGGTGAGCGGATCGATCAGGGCACGGCGATGGAGTTGGTCGATCACGTACAGATGGCCGATGGCGATCGAGACGCTGTTCTGGAACAGATACGCCATGTCGACGACGAACTCGCGATCGCTGGACCGGACCGGGTGCATGAGGACTGCACCCGCCGGCATCCCCTCGTCGGTCGGAAGTGGGATCAACAGGATTTGCCCGTGGCGATCGGTCGAGACCAGCACCGGATCGGTGCGGCTGACGGCATCGGCGATCAGCTTGGCGGTGGCCGCCTCCGGAACGGCGGCGATCGAGGGACCCTGCGTGACGGTCAACAGGTCACCGCCGGCGTCGCGGAGGACGACGGTGGCGCGCTGAGCGCCGAAGGATTCGATCGCCGCATCGGCGATCTGGTGGGCGGCCTCGGCGAGGGAGGACGGCCGGCGGAACTGGCTCAACACGGCGCTGAGCCGGTCGAGCTCCTCGAGCCGTCGGTCGTTTCTCCGGCCGACGGCATCGGATCGCGTGCTGAGGTAGGAGACCAGCTCGGCCACCAGAGCCAGCCCGGGCACGGCCACGACGGGGAGGGCGAGCGACACTCGGTCAGGGTCGGTCTGGCGGCCGAGCACGAGCAGCACGAGGACCAGTGGGGATGCCGCCAGAGCCACGCCGGGCGGGGACACGAAGCCGACGTAGACGAGAACGAATCCGGCGATCAGCATCAGGCCGACGACGCCGGCGTTGCTCTCGAGGACGCCGGCGTACTGGACAGCGACCGAGGTGCAGGCCGCCACCGCCACCGGCGGGAGGAGCCGGGCCAGATCGTGCCGGCTGAACGCCGGGGTGAACAACGAGGCGAGGGCACCGCCGAGCAGCACCAGGCCGAGGATGGCCAGGATGCGGGCCTCGTTTCCGTCGGGGGCCCGGAAGATCAGATCGAGGAGCGCCAGCAGGGCGGCCGCGGAGAACAGCACCGCCGCCGCCATCTCGTTTCGCCTCGACCAGAATCTCTCCGCCACGCTCCCTCCGTCTCCGTTCTCCCCGACTATGACACGCCGATCGTTCGTGCCGGGGGGAGCTGGATCAGATGTCGCACCCAGCCGTAACTCTCAAGGGTGACGCAACCACCGAGCGTGGTTGTATGGGCAATCATGCGGGTGGGTCTCCGTCTCGGAACAGGGACCCGATGTGTCCGGCGTCGTTGAAGCTCCTAAGGATCCACTCGTCGGGGGTTCGCACGACCTCGGTCAACGAGCCGTTCCGGGCGCCTGACATCCGGAACGGGTTGACCGCCAGCACATGGCCGACGGCGGCGCCGATGACTCCGCCGTGACAGAAGAGGGCGACGACTTGGCCGTGATGGGCGCGGTGGAGTCGATCGAGGAGGCCGACGATTCGGTCGGTGAGCTCGAGATTGGTCTCGGCATCAGGGATGGCGCCCCACTCTCGTTCGCTGACGGCGGCGATCACTGCAGGGTGGTTGTCGTGCACCATCTCTCGGTAGCGGCCGCCTTCGGCGATTCCCAGGTAGACCTCTCGCAGGTCCCGCTCGACCCCGATGTCCAGGGCCAGCCGCTCGGCGAGCGGGGCGGCGGTCTGCTGGGTCCGAATCAGCATCGAGGCGTAGATGGCATCGATCGGCTCGTCGGCGAGTCGGTCGGCCAACCGTTCGGCCTGCCAGCGGCCGCGAGGCGACAGCGGCGGATTGCCGTGCCCGTCGATCAGCTCGAAGGCCTGACCCCGAGCAGCCGGGATCGACTGGCCGTGGCGGATGAGAACGAATCTGGTGGAGCCGGGCGGGGCATCGAACTCCGATTGCGCGAACCGGTCGACGGACATCGCATCAACCGTACTGAGTGGACGTCCGGGCGCGGGCGACCGCTCCATCGGCCAGACTGGAGCGCCGTGCACGATTCATCGACGTCACGAGTCCGCCGATTGTGGGACGACGAAGTCGTCGATCCCCATGCGTGGCTGGAGCACCCCGACAGCGAGGCCGTCACGGAGTTTCTGGTCACCGAGAACCAGCGCACAGGGCAGTATTTCGACCGGTTGGCCGACCTTCGAACCGCCATCTTCGAGGAGATCAAGGGGCGGGTGAAGGAGACCGACCTGAGCGTGCCCGTGCGCAAGGACCAATGGGAGTACTACGGACGCACCGTCGAGGGGCTCCAGTACGGCTTGCACTGCCGGCGCCTGGCATCGGTCGGGGACGGTGAGCCCGGACCTGAGGTCGTCGTCCTCGACGAGAACCGGCTCGCCGAAGGTCATGAGTACTTCGACCTCGGGATCTTCGACATCTCCACCGATCACGCCCTCTGCCTGTACGGCATGGACGTCGACGGCGACGAGAAGTACGAGCTGCATCTCCTCGACATCGGTGCAGGAACGCACACCTCGTTGGGCATCGCCGGTGTCTCGGCCGGTTCGGCCTGGGACAATTCCGGCTCGTCGTTCCTGTACCTCCGGCCCGACGAAACCAATCGACCGGCCGAGGTCTGGCGCCATGTGCTCGGGACCGACCCGGCCGGCGACGAGCGGATTCTCACCGAACCGGACCGGCAGTTCTTCGTCGGCCTCGGAAAGGAGCGGGACGATTCGTTCGTCCACATCTCATTCAGCTCGGCCGTCACCGACGAGACGAGGCTGATCCCTGCCGACGACCTGACCCGATCGCCGGTCGTGGTGAGCCCCCGCCAGTACGGCGTCGAGTATTCGGTGGCCCACCATCGCCGCCCCGAGGCCGCGAACCGGTTCTTCATGCACACCAACCGGGAGGCGGTGAACTTCCGCGTTCTGGAGGCGCCGGTCGATGGGGTCATGCGCGGCGATCCGGTTCCCGACGCATGGACCGAGGTCGTCCCCCATCGCGACTCGGTGATGCTGGCCGGGTTCGAGGTGTTCGCCAATCACATGGTCCTCGTCGAGCGCGATCGCGGCCTCCTCCGACTCCGGGTCCGCCGCCTGTCCGACGGCGAGGAACACATCATCGGACAACCCGAGGAGGTCTCCACCGTCGTTCCGGGTGCCAATCCCGAGCCGGCGACCGTCGAGTTCCGCTTCACCTACACGAGCATGGTGACTCCGGCAATGGTGTGTTCCTACCATTTCGACACCCGCGCCAGGACCGTGCTGAAGCAGACACCGGTTCTCGGGGGGTTCGAGCCAGCCCAGTATCAGACAGAGCGCATCTGGGCGGTCGCCGAGGACAGGACACGGATACCGATCCTCCTGGCGTGGCGGCGGGACCGGAGCCCCGGACCCCATCCGGCCGTGCTCTACGGCTACGGCGCCTACGAGGCGTCCATGGATCCGGTGTTCTCCATCGCCCGGCTCTCGCTGCTCGATCGAGGGTTCACCTTTGCCATCGCCCAGGTCCGTGGCGGTGGGGAACTGGGCCGGCGGTGGTATGAAGCCGGCAAGTACCAGCACAAGAAGCGAAGTTTTTCCGACTTCGTCGCCTGCGCAAACGAGCTGGTCGACCGGGGTCTTACGACTCCGGCCCAGCTAGGGATTCGCGGCGGTTCCGCCGGTGGACTGCTGGTCGCTGCCGCCCTCAACCTCAAGCCCGAGTCGTTCGGCGCCGTCGTCGCCGAGGTGCCCTTCGTCGACGTCGTGAACACGATGATCGACACCTCGCAGCAGCTGACCCAGATCGAATGGGACGAGTGGGGAAACCCGCTGGAATCAGAGGAGATCTATCGGGCGATGGTGGGCTACAGCCCCTATGAGAACGTCGTCGAGGCGCACTATCCGCCGGTCCTGGTCACCGCCGGGATGAACGACCCGCGCGTCAGATTCTGGGAGCCGGCCAAATGGGTGCTCCGGCTTCGCGAGCACAACCTGACCGACACACCGATCCTGCTCAAGACCGAACTCGGCGCCGGTCACTTCGGGCCGACGGGACGCTACGACGCCTGGCGAGACGAAGCCGAAGTGCTGGCGTTCCTGGTGCATGCGCTCGAGTGAGGGCGTCGACCCCGGATGGGGCAGAGTGGCGGTGCGGGCCGCCCGCTTGGGTGTCGAGGGGAGACCCCGCCGGGTCGGTGGTCGGTCTGCTGGGAGTCCTTTGCCGAGGTCCTGTCCTGCCGACAGGAGGTGTAGTGTCGACAGTGTTCCCCTAGCGGCAACAGCACGGAGGTCCGGCCATCAACACGTCAGAGTACGAGAAGCGATTGGCCAGCTACGAAAGCCGCCTCGCTGAACTCCAAGACCAGGTCAAGGCGATGGAGGAGGAGAACATCTCGCTCCGCCGTCGCCTCCAAGACGCCCCCAAACGGGTCCGCACGCTCGAGGAGCGGCTGCTGGACACGAAGGGCCAGCTGGCCCAGGCGGTCAGTCAGAACGAGAAGCTGACCTACACCCTGCGGGAATCGCGCGAACAGATCAGCGCGCTGCGGGACGAGGTCGACAAGCTCACACAGCCGCCCTCGGCCTATGGCACCTTGATCGGTGTCAACGATGACGAGACGGTGGACATCTACACGAGCGGACGCAAGATGAAGGTGGAGGTGCATCCGGCCATCGACGCCGGCGAACTCGTGCGCGGAGCCGAGGTGGCGCTCAACGAGTCGCTCAATATCGTGAAGGTCCGCGGACCCGAGACCGGCGGCGAGATCGTGACCGTCAAAGAGCTCATGGCCGACAAGCGTCGCGCCATCGTCGTTGGCCGCGCCGACGAAGAACGCGTGTGCGAGATGGCCGACCATCTCGTCGGCGAGCACATCCGGGCCGGTGATGCCCTCCTGCTCGACGGCCGTTCCTCGATGCTCATCGAGAAGCTCCCCAAGGCCGAGGTCGAGGATCTCGTCCTCGAAGAGGTTCCCGATGTGTCCTACGACGACATCGGCGGACTGGACGAGCAGATCGAGCTGATCACCGACGCCGTCGAGCTGCCATTCCTCCACAGCGACCTCTTCACCGAACACGAGCTACCGGCGCCGAAGGGCATTCTGCTGTACGGCCCCCCCGGGTGTGGCAAGACCCTCATCGCCAAGGCGGTGGCCGCCTCCCTCGCCCGCAAGGTCGCCGAGAAGACCGGTGACACCGAGACGCGCAGCTTTTTCCTCAATATCAAGGGGCCTGAGCTGCTCAACAAGTACGTCGGCGAAACCGAACGGCAGATCCGGTTGATCTTCCAGCGGGCACGGGAGAAGTCCGAGGAGGGCATCCCGGTGATCATCTTCTTCGACGAGATGGAATCGCTGTTCCGCACCCGGGGAAGCGGGATCAGTTCGGACATCGAGAGCACGATCGTGCCCCAGCTCCTCGCCGAGATCGATGGTGTCGAGGCCCTGAAGAACACGATCGTCATCGGGGCGTCGAACCGCGAGGACCTGATCGATCCCGCCATTCTCCGCCCCGGCCGGCTGGACGTGAAGATCAAGATCGAACGGCCCGGTCCAGACGCCGCCAAGGCGATCTTCGCCCGCTATTTGACCAGTGAGCTTCCGATCCACTCATCGGAGACCGACGGCGTCGGCCATCGCGACGACGCCGTCGCCAAGATGGTCGATGCGGCGGTCCAGTACATGTACCGCGCCGACGACGCCACCCGGTTCCTCGAGGTCACGTACCAGAACGGGGACAAAGAGATCCTCTTCTTCCGTGACTTCTCGTCCGGAGCAATGATCGAGAACGTTGTACGCCGGGCCAAGAAGCTCGCCATCAAACGATTCCTCGCCGAAGGACAAAAGGGCAT
>JBFGLT010000126.1:0-8994 GCA_041576015.1 Acidimicrobiales bacterium | reverse complement strand
TGGGGGACGTTGGGGGTTGGCCGACCGGAGTTGGGTCGTCGATCTGGCGACGGTGCCGCCGCCCCCGGCCGCCATCACGGACTCGTGGTGATCACGCCAGCCGTTCACCCGCTCGGCGTCGAGGCCGAACGCCTGCCGGTAGCCTTCCAGGGTTCGACCGTTGCACCGGCCTAGTACCTCACGGATCGGATCACCGCTTCGACGGTGACACGACTCCCGCCGCCGCTCGCCGCGTATGTTCCGGTCGCGGCAAGGACATGGGCCACATGGTCGCCCGGGATGTAGCACAGGTTGAGGCTCTGGCCGACGGCAGACGCCGCAGGATCGTCGCCACCGCCTCCGCCGGTCTGCGCCAGCCGCATGAACCGAACCGAGCAGGCCCGGCCGTCGGGACCGCGGAACGTCACATCGCCGCCCTCGACGATCTCCGGTCGGCCCAGTTGCCGGCTGACGAGCGTGCGGAGGGTGGCCGCCGGATCGTCAGTGAGGTGGACCTTGTGGTTCGTGATCACCACGTTCGGGTACACGCCGTCCGAGGGCTCGGGTCCAACGACCACGGCATCGGCCTCGACCGACGGAATGGCTCGCCAACCATCGGGCAGCTCGAAGCGGAACGGGGGCGGCCCGGGGAAGTCGGCGGAGGGGAAGCCCAGGTCCTTGGTCGTCTCCGTGGTCATCGATCGTCCTTTCGTTGCGTGGCTCTGTTTGGTGACGGTCCTCGGGCCTACCACCAGGGGCTGATCCAGCCGGTGGCGTCCTTGCCGACGTCGACGGCGGCGCCGCCCGCATCGACCAGGCCGCCACCGACTCCGGCCGGGTCGAACGACACGTCGATCGAAGCGTCGAAACCAAGACCGAGGGTCAGGCCGAGATCCAACTCGACGCCGATCTCGTCGAGACCGAAGGCGAAGCCGCCGTCGATGCCGCCCCCGAGTCCGGTGGATACACCGATGCCGCCGCCGACGGACACGTCGTCGCCGAACAGCGTCACGTCACCCTCGACGCCGGCTTTGGCCCCGAAGAAGGCCTCGGCGCCCAGATCGGTACGAATGTTGCGGCCGTCGAACTCGTTCAGGTAGTTCCCGCCGGCGATGGCTCCGGCCAGCGCGAAGCCGGTGCCGGCCGCGCCGAGTGCCCCGTAGTCGAGGTTGCCGTTGGCGTAGGACTCGGCGCCCAGGAAAGCCTCGGCTTCGAGGTCGATCAGATAGCCGTCGTCGGTCCAGGCCAGCGCCCCCGACCCGTCGCCCCGCCCGCCGATGAATACACCGAGCTCACCCTGGGCGGTGACCTCGTGGCCGAAAAGCGTGTCGGTGTGTGTACCACCCACCTGGGCCTGGAAGCCGGAGCGGGCCTCGACCCATGCGTCGAACTCGAACCCTCCTGGAACCTCTCGGTAGGAGGCGGCTCCGGCTGCAGCGGCCGACAGCGCCCAGTCGGTCTCGTACTCGCCGATGAGACGGCCGTCGCTCCGCCGGCCGACAGCGAACGCGCCGGTCCATGGCACGTCAGCCCCCGACCCCGATGCGGTCGAGTCCGAGCCGATCGCTGTACCGTCCGGCGCCGAGCCGTTGGACACCGTGCCACCAAACACCGTGCCGGCGTCGCTGGCCACGATCTGCTCGTCGCGATTGCGTCGGATGACCTCGGCCATCGCCCGCAGCTCGGCCCCCGCCCGGCGCACCGCCGGATCGTGCGTGGCGGACCACGACAGCCGGAAGTCAGTCGCGTCGGCCCCGACCCAGATGCGAACCGACTCGCTCGCCCCTGCGGAGGCGGCGTCGGCCACGGCATCGACGCCGGCGGCCGCCCGATCGACCTCGTCGGCCAGCCGGGTCATTTCCTCGATGTCCAAACCGTGGAGTTGCGCCACCGACCGGTTCCTTCCATCCGTTCACAAGGGTGTGTTCGGATCGTAGGAAATCGGGCCCCGGTCGAACATCGGGATGGATCCCCAGGGGCTCGGCGACTGCACTGATCGGTGAGCTGCTCAGGTCGACGAGACGCTCAGGAATCGGCGCCGTGAGACCGGCGGACCATCCGGGCGTAGCGAGATCCGCCGAAGAAGACGGCGAGTCCGACCGCGACCAGCACCGCCCCGACGATGGCCACGACGACGCCGCTGCCGGAGCCGTCGACCGCACCGGCCACCCCAGCCGCTACCAGGAACAGCGCAATCACCGTGAGCAGCCCGCCCACGAATCGGCTTATCACCACGAAGAACGGGGACAGCGCGATGATGCCTCGCCTCATGGCGGCCTCGGTCGGGCTGTCGGTCCGTGGATCGGGTGTTGGGTATTCCTGGTCGTCCATGTTCATCCTTCGACGGCAACGGTAGCAGTGCTTGGGCCGCATCGGCCCCACGATGGCGGTGGTCAGGTGCCGAGCTGGATCATCTCCACCGACTGGTCGTCGACGACGTAGCCTCGGCCGACCGGCCACAGGTGGCTGGCCACCCGGGGGAGGGGGAGACCATAGATCTCCTTGTCCTCCAGCGGGCTCGGCCGAAGCAACAAACCGAGCCGGGACGCCCGCACCGATCGGGAGAAGGAGTCGAAGTTGGAGCGGGCCTTGGTGTCGTCCATCACCAGAACGACCTGCAGGGAATCGCCGTCGGCGGCGTCGACCAGACTGCCCAGCGGAACACCCATGTCGACGAGCGCGGTGGCGTCGTCGACCAGCACGATGGTCCGGCGGCCGGTGTGGTGCCCTGTGGTCTGCCCTGTGGTCTGCCCGATGTGCTGTGCGGCGGCGACCAATTCCTCCACCGCCGGGCGGGCCTCGACGTCGCCGACAACCGTTCGCCAGCGAGGCGGTATCGGGAGGCTCTGGGGTCGGGCCGACAGCACGACCACGTCTGGTTCGTCGAACGGTCGGTCAGCCGCACATCGGCTTGCCGCCGCTCCGATGGTCAGCAGCGATGTCGTCCGGCCGCTCGATCGGGGGCCGGTGACGAGGAACACCCGGAAGCGCTCCGGTAGGGTCCACTCGCTGAAGTCCCGGTCGAGAATACCGACGGCGCGAGGTTGCTCGAAGGTCCGACGGTCGACTTCGGCCGGCAGCAGCCGGATCGGAGGAGCCGGCTGGAATCCCCGTCGGCTCATCTCGCCGGCCAGTGACATGACGGCCTGCACCTGCGACTCGGTGTCGGGCCGGCCACCGAGCACCGCCACTTGACCGACGCGGCGATTGTGGATCGCCCGACCGGGCGGCGGCTCCTCTCCGAGCAGATCAACGGGCAGCTCCAGACTCCGGTAGTCGTCGCTCGACGTCTGGCGGAGGACCAGCCACCGGCCGACTGACCGGGCGATCGTCGAGTAGATCGTGTCCCTACGGGGGGCGGTCAGCACCACGTGCAGACCGAACTGGCGGCCCTCGACGATGAGACGGCGCACGAGATTGATCCATCGGTCACGCTCGACGCCGGCATACAGCTCGTGGAACGACGGGTATCCGTCGATCAGGAGCAGCCACCGCACGATGTGGTCCTGCGAGCGCCGCCGGTACTCGGAGAACGATGACGCCCGAGCTTCGGAGAACAGGTGGGTGCGTTCGACCAGCCCGGACTCCATCGTCGAGAGAACCCGCTGGATACGCTCCGGTTCGTCGTCGGCCACGATTCCGGCGACATGGGGAAGTGCTTCCAGCAGCTGCAGACCCCGGCCGGCGAAGTCGAGACCGTAGACGATCGGGCAGTCTTGGGGATCCTCGACCGACAGGGCTGCGGCGACGGCGATCGTCCGCAACGCCACGGTCTTCCCTGCGCCGCCGGTACCGACGATGCCAAGGCTCCCCTCTGCGTCGAGCCGGAAGGCGAACGGCACCTGAGCCTGGTCGTCGGGAAGATCGAGGAGCCCGATGGGCAAGGAGGCACCCTCGTCGGTCAGGGCCGCCGGGTCCATACCAGTGCCGACTGCGGTGTCGAACAGCTCCTCGAGATCGTAGCTTGGTCGCAGCGGATCGAGCCACGGGCGACGGGGTAGAGGGCGGGCCGAACGCCGGTGGGCCGCGTCGATGTTGTCGACGAGGCGTTCCAGATCGGTCGCACCGTTCGCCTCCTCCCGGTGGTGGGAGCCGGGTCCGTCGAGCGGCATGATGCCGTCGAAGGAGAACACGCCGACGGCGACCTCGGGGCCGGACACCGATTCGGTGTCGGTGGCGCCGCCCACGTAGGCCGACTGGAACTGCGTGCGCTGGCGGCCGATACGGGAGATGGCCCGGCCCGGGGTATTGCGGTCGATGTCCGCGGCATCTGGCGTCTCGATCACATCGACCGAGTCCTCCTTGTCCGAAGTTCGCAGCGCTATGCGCAGGTCGGTGTTGGCCTTGATCTGCCCGGTGATGACGCCGGCCGGCCGCTGGGTTGCCAGCACCAGGTGTACGCCGAGGCTTCGGCCACGCTGGGCGATGTCGACCATGCCCTCGATGAACTCCGGTACCTCCTGAACCAGGGCGGCGAATTCGTCGACGATGATCAAGAGGCTGGGCGGAGTCTCGGCGATGCCTTTGTCGATCATGTCGAGCAGGCTGGAGCAGTTGTGCTCGTCCTGGATGAGCTCCCTCCGGCGGACCTCGGCTCCCAGCGACACCAAAGCCCGCCGAATCCCGGCCGGGTCGAGATCGGTGACCATGCCGACGGAGTGGGGGAGGCGGCTGCAGTCCTTGAAAGCGGCGCCGCCCTTGTAGTCGACGAGGAGGAAGTTGACCGTAGCCGGGCTGAAGGATGCCGCCATGGCCATGATCCAGCTTTGCAGGAACTCGCTCTTGCCGGCCCCGGTGGTGCCGCCGACGAGACCGTGGGGTCCGTCGCGGCGGATGTCGAGGGTGAAGATCCCATCGGCCGTGCGACCAACCGGCGCTTCCAGGTGTTTGGGTCGCCCCTCCCACCGCTGCAGGAGCGGTTCGGTCGATTCCAGGATGTCCGGTCCGCCGAGTAGGTCGACCAGGCTGACCAGGTCGGGGATCGACGACGTCTGCGTGAACCGGGCGCTCACGTCCTCGATCGCTGAAATTCGGCGGGCCAGATCCGCAACGTCGTTCTCGTCCAGCGTTTCGATGTCGATGTCGGTGATCGGGGTCATGGCACCGTCACCACCGGCGAAGGCCAGTGTGGCGGCCGAACCGTCGGGGGCGATGTCGATGACGTTGCCGATCGGTCGGGGCACACGACGCGACGCTCCGGAGATCCACAGGGGGAACACCCCGACGCTCGGACCGTCCTCGAGGAGCCGGGTCAGCTCGTGCTGCACCACCGGTACACCCTCGGCGATGACCACGACGACGCAGGGGACGGCCAGCGGCCGGTTCGGGTCGAGGCCGCCACGGCGCTGTCCGGCGCGCTGTTCGACGAGATCCAGCAGCCGCCCGAGCAGGTTGCGGCACTCGAGCTCGCCGGCCGCCAGATGGTGGCCTCCCAGCGGTGAGTCCTCGGCCGGGCAGTGGGGCAGCCACTTCATCCACTCCCAGTCCGACCGAGCGTCCGGCGGCACCATGGCGGCAAGCAGCACCTCGGCCGGACTGTGCAACGTTGCCGCCTGGGCCACCAGCGAGTAGCACAACGGGGTGACGAACTCCCGGGTTCCCGAAACGCCGATGCCGCCGTGGAGCCGCATGTCGGCCAGCGCCGGAACCCGGGGCACGGCGGCGAAGCGTGCCGGCAGCTCGTCGACCTCGTGGCGGAGATCGGCCGGACCCCGTCCGCTGTCGACGATTTCGACAAGCGACGGCTGGTCGGCCAGCCCGACCCGCAGGGAGAACGTGTCGGTGTCGCCGACCGCCCGTTCCCACAGCCGAGGCGAGAGGGCGTCGAGCGCCTCCGAGAGTTCGGTGATCGACGGCGCCGCCCGCAACCGCCCCCGCTGTTCGTGGATCTGGGCCGCCTGCAGGTCGGCCTCGGCGGCCGCCAGATCGGCCCGGAAAACCTTGAGGGCGTGCTTGAAGTCGGCTCGCCCACTACGTTTTCGCTCCCAGAACGAGCCGACGATCATCAGCGGCGAGAACAACATGAACAAGCCGTAGCGATAGTTCGGTTCACCCCCGAACAGAACCGGCGAGTAGACCAGGACACCGGCCATGAGCAGCGGCACCAACGCGGTGATCATGGGAAGGCGAGCTCGGCCCGGTTGATCGGGTGGCTCGGGCAGGGTGATCGATTGGGCCTCGAACGGGGGAACGAGCCGGGGAGGGCGGTTGAACTCCACCGCCGGACCGTCGACATCGGCCAGACCCCTGGTGCGCCGGCAATGCTCGATCTCGATCCAGGTCGTGCCGAGAAGCACCCGCCGCCCCGGCAGCAGGGTGGTCGAGCGGGTGATCGCCTCATTGCGCGACGCCCGGTCGGTGACCACGCCGTTGGTGGAGGCGAGGTCGGTCACGGTGATCGAGTGATCGTCGACGGTGATCACGGCGTGATGTAGTGACATCGCATCGTCGGCCACGACGACGTCGCTGTCCCGGCCCCGGCCGATCGTGCTGTCGCCGAACGAGACCTCGAACACCGTGTTGGCCATCGGGCCGGTCAGGAGCTTGACCCAGGCCGCCGGGCGGTCCGGGAGTGGGCCGGACGGGTCGAGCGAGGAGCGTTCGAGGCGTATCGCCTCGTCGACGCCGACGATCCGAACCAGGTCGCCTGAACGGAGGTTGGCCTTGGCCGTCGGCGTCTGCGGAGTCACCACCTGCCCGGTGCGCTCCACGACCATCCCGCCGGCGGAGGTTGGCGTGTGCAGCCGGCCGGCTGCTCGCTCGGTCATGATCAGCGTGTCGAGCAGATCGCCGATCGTGGCGTCGTCGGACACCTCGATGGACCGGTCACCGATCCCGTCGACGGTCAGCAAGAACCTCATCGAACCGCCCTTCGGGTGTCGCCGCATGTCGGACAAGCATCGACACCGACCGGCTGGTTGCCACTATCTTGGACAGGGTCATGAACGACATCGACAACAGCGCCGATGGCTACGTCGAGGCGGTCAGCGAGGGCTGTCTGCTGGTCGACTACTGCGGCGAGTTCATCCTGCTCGAGGTCGACCAGTCGCTCACGTTCGGTCGGGGAGCCGAACTCGATATCGACGAGAACGCGTTCCTGCATCGCCAGCTCGGTCGGTTCGAGCATCGCGACGGCCGGTGGTGGCTCGTCAACACCGGGTCCCGCATCGAACTCGAGATGTTCGACCGGGAGACCAAGGCCAGCGCCCGGTTGACGTCGGGTACCGGTCAGATGCTCCCCGGCGAGAACCTGCTCGTGCACTTCGTGGCCGGCTCGACGCGCTACGAGCTCCTGGTCAACGGGCCCCCGATCGGCCGGGTCGAGCCCGCCGAACCCAGCGACACCGTCGGACTGCATCTCATTCCGTGGACTCATGAACAACGTCTCCTGATGACCGTGCTGGCCGAATCACTTCTCCGCCACCCGCACCAGCCTCTACAACTCCCGACCAACGACGACGCCCAAACCCGGCTGGGTTGGAGCAAAACAAAGTTCAACCGCAAACTCGACAATCTGTGTGAACGGCTCACCAACCTCGGTGTGCGGGGCCTCGACAAGGGTGTCGGCGGCCGCAACAACGACCGGCGCCGGATCCTGGCCGAGGTGGCCGTTGAACGGGGCATCCTCTCCGAAGCCGACCTGGAGGCCCTCGACGACCACGTGGCCGAACAGGCCGAGCCGGCGTAGCGCCTGCGAACTGCGAAGGGGAGCGGACCGGCGGCCCACTCCCCTTCGACATCGCCCGTCGTGACGCCCGCCCGACACACCGGGTGCCGCTGCCACGATTGGAGCGATCAGCTGACGGCGCTCGTCTGCTCCTGCTGATCGGCCTGAGCCCGAGCGAGCGTGCCGGCCTGGATCAAGGCTTCCCGGGCCGCCTGCATCGCGCTCTTGTGCTGGGGCCACGTGGTACCCCGGAAGTTGTTGGCATCGGGGCCGACCCAGATGGCTTCCGACGCCGCGACCTCGGAGTCGATCGTGCCGATGAGTCCTTCCAGCTCTCCGGCCCAGTTGGTGTCGAACTTGGATCCAAGGCTACGTAGTTGTTCGATGTCTGCACCGAAAATCGCCATTGTCGTTTCTCCTGATCTGGTTTCTTTTTCCGTTCGCCCGGAGGATTGATGATCCTCGCCGAGCCCGTTCATCAATTCGGGATTACGAATCGTTTTGGTTTGTGCCGGTCACACTAAGCGGGGTCGCGGAAACCGACAATGGGGATCGATCCCGTGCGCTCCCGGCCAGGAGGCTGGTTGGGCGACGTGGTCCGGCGGCGATCCGCCAATACTCTGAGCGGTGATGAGCGGCGATGGTGATCGAGACGGGGGCCCGGACAACGAGCTCGGTATCCCGGGATTGGCCGGTTTGCGGAGGTTCGCCGTCGGCAGCTCGGGAATCCTCTATCGAGCCGAGGATGTGCGTCACGGCCGCACCGTCGCCGTCAAGGTGCTCAACCGCAGCACGGTCGATGCGGAGACCGAGCTGGTACTGGAGCGGGAACTGGCGGCCATGGGACGCTTGTCGACCCATCCGAACATCATCGACCTGTACGGCAGCGGCACGACGACCGAGCGTCATCCCTACATCGTGATGCCCTATTATCCCTTGGGCAACTACGCCGACCTGGTGGATAAATCTGGTCCATTAGCGTGGCATGATGCGCTTGATTTCGGGATAAAGATCGGCGGAGCGTTGCACACGGCACATGTAAGAGGCTTCGTGCATCGTGACGTCAAACCGGCAAATATCTTTCGCGGTGAGTTCGAACGGCAACCCATTCTGGCCGACTTCGGGATCGCATCGTTCGCCGCTCCCGGCGTCGGCGGATCGTTCACGGTCAAGGTGTCCACCACTCCTCTGTACGGAGCCCCCGAAGTGCTGGAGGGCGAGCGTCCAACCGACCTCAGTGACATCTACTCCCTTGGCGCCAGCCTGTTCGCGATGCTCGAGGGCTCGCCGGCGTTCACCGATCCGTCCACCGAGGTCGTGGTTCACCGGGTCACTGCGGCGAAGGCACC
>JBFGLT010000125.1:0-9043 GCA_041576015.1 Acidimicrobiales bacterium | reverse complement strand
CGTGATCGACGATCGGGGGCGGGTAGGGAGCGGGAGCGCCGCGTGGGTCGTGGGTGGGGTCATGGATGAACCGGGCCGGGACGCGCGCCAGCTCGGGCACCCATCGCCGGATGTAGTCGCCGTCGGGATCGAACTTCTGGCTCTGGGTGGTGGGATTGAACACCCGGTAGTACGGGGAGGCGTCGGTTCCCGTGCCGGCCACCCACTGCCAACCGTGGTTGTTGCTGGCCAGATCGCCATCGACGAGGTGGTGGAGGAAATGCCGGGCACCCCACTGCCATGGAACGTGGAGGTCCTTGACCAGGAACGACGCCGTGATCATGCGGACCCGATTGTGCATCCATCCCTCGGCGAGAAGCTGGCGCATCCCGGCATCGACGATCGGATACCCGGTGTGTCCATCCCGCCAGAGGTGGAACCGCCGGCGCGCAGGGGCGTCGGTGTCGGATCGGACGGCGTTGTGGGCGGCGTACGGACGTCTGGCCGAATCGGGTCGGTGAAAGAGAACGTCGGCGTAGAAGTCGCGCCAACCGAGTTGCCGAACGAACTCATCCTCGCCCGGGCTGTGACCGAGATGTTCCACCAGTTGCAGTGGGTGGAGCGTCCCCCACTTCAGGTAGGGCGAGAGTCGCGAGGTCCCGTCGAGCGATGGCCGATCGCGGGCCTCCGGGTAGTCGGCGATGACGGCGCGAAACTGTTCGAACCGGCGCCAGGCGGCATCGTGGCCGGCGGTCGGGAGGTCAGGAGCGGTCGGCTCCGGACGATCGGGCAGGACTTCGGAACCGACCGTGGGTCCCCAGGTGAGGTCGATGTGGTCCTCGGCGGCGGCGTCCAGATGCTGCCGCCAGGACCGGAAGTAGGGCGTGAAGACCTGGTATGACCCACCCGTCTTGGTTCGCAGGGTCCCCGGGGCGACGGCGTAATTCGATCCCCGGTAGTGGGTCGAGATTCCCCGACCGGCGAGATGCTCGCCCACCGCCGTGTCCCGTCGCCGGCCGTAGGGTCCGAAGTCATCGGTCGCAAAGACATGTTCGGCACCGACCTCGCCGGCGAGTTGGCCAAGCACCTCGGAGGGATCGCCGGAGCGCACGATCAGCCGGCCGCCGGTCTGGTCGTTCAGATCCTCGAGCGATCGGTTCAGGAACCACCGCCGGTTCGGGCCGGCCGGGCCGAGGAGATGCGAATCAAGCACGAAGACCGGGACGATCGGACCGGCGGACGATGCCTCGGCCAGCGCACGATTCGACTGCAGGCGCAGGTCGCGCCGAAACCAGAAGACGACCGGTCGAGCCACCTTCGCATCGTCGCGCGCTCAGGGGGCTTTCTGCGACCCGGGACTGACCCGGGACTGAGGCGGGCACGCCTGAGGCGCTGCGACGGAGGGTCAGGCTTCGCCGGCTTCGACCGCTCGGAGCCGGGCGACGAGGCGCGACTTGCGCCGGGCGGCGGTGTTGCGGTGAAGCACACCCTTCTGAGCCGCCATGTCGATCCGCTTGATCGCCAGGCGAAGCGCCTCGTCCTGACGGTCGGTCCCCGCCGCCGACACGGCGGCCTTCTCGCGGGTCTTGAGCTCGGAGCGGACGGCGCGATTGCGCAGGCGCCGCTTCTCGTTCTGGCGGTTGCGCTTCATCTGGGACTTGATGTTGGCCACGGATCCACCTTGGAGTGAGCTTCGATGTGCCGGACCGGTTGAGGATAGCGGCCCGGGCCGCGCTCGCCACAGTGCCCCGTGCGCCGAACGATTGCCCGACAGCAGTACCTTGGAGATGGTGGACCAGTCGCGCATCCGCAACCTCTCCATCATCGCCCACATCGACCACGGCAAGTCGACGCTGGCCGACCGAATCCTCGAACTGTGCGACGCAGTCGCCGCTCGCGAGATGCGCGACCAGTATCTCGACTCGATGGACATCGAACGGGAACGGGGCATCACCATCAAGCTCCAGAGCGTCCGGCTCGACTGGAAGGACTACGTGGTCAACCTGATCGACACCCCCGGTCACGTGGACTTCGGCTATGAGGTGTCCCGCTCACTGGCCGCCTGCGAGGGCGTGGTGCTGGTCGTCGACGCGGCGCAGGGAATCGAAGCCCAGACTCTGGCCAACACTTACCTGGCGATGGAGAACGACCTGGAGATCCTCGCCGTTCTCAACAAGATCGACCTCCCGGCGGCCGACCCGGACCGCTACGCCATGGAGATCGAGAACATCCTCGGGGTTCCCGCCGAGGACATCCTGCGGATCTCGGCCAAGACCGGTGAGGGTGTGCCCGAGCTGCTCGACGCGATCGTCGAGCGGATCCCGGCGCCCGCCGGCGACCCCGACGCCGCCCTCCAAGCATTGATCTTCGACTCCCATTTCGACGCCTACCGCGGTGTCGTGTCGAGCATCCGAGTGATGAACGGTGTGCTTCGCACCGGTGATCGGCTCCGGTTCATGCAGGCCGGCGCCACCCACGACGCTGACGAGATCGGCGTCCGGACCCCGGCCAATCGACCGGTGACGTCACTGTCGGCCGGCGAGGTCGGCTATCTCATCGCCGGCATCAAGGACGTTCGGGAGGCGCGTTCGGGTGAAACGGTCACCGAGTTCTCCCGTCCGGCGGCCGCGCCGCTGTCGGGCTATCGGGAACCGAAACCGATGGTGTTCTGCGGCTTGTATCCGGTGGACGGAGACGACTACGAACCGTTCAGGGACGCGCTCGACAAGCTCCGCCTCGACGACGGCAGCTTCACGTTCGAACCCGAGACCTCCACCGCCCTCGGGTTCGGGTTCCGGTGCGGGTTCCTGGGGCTGCTCCACATGGAGATCGTGCGCGAACGCCTCGAACGGGAGTTCGACCTCAATCTGATCGCCACCATTCCCAGCGTCGAGTACCGCATCGAGATGACCAGCGGCGACGAACGAGTGGTCGACAACCCCTCGGCACTGCCCGACCAGGGCGAGTGGAACGTCATCTACGAGCCATACCTGAAGGCCTCGATGATCGCCCCGAGCGCCTACACCGGCACGCTCATGGAACTGTGCCAGAGCCGGCGCGGGCAACTGGACGCGATGAACTACCTGTCACCCGAACGGGTGGAGCTGGTCTACCGCCTGCCGCTGGCCGAGGTGGTGGTCGACTTCTTCGACCAGCTCAAGAGCCGAACGGCCGGCTACGCCAGCCTCGACTACGAGCCGGTCGGTTACGAGAAGGGCAGCCTGGTGCGCGTCGACATCCTGTTCAACGGCGAACGCGTGGATGCCTTCAGCACCATCGTGCACAAGGACTCCGCCTACGACTATGGCCGGCGCACCGCCGAGAAGCTCAAGGAGATCATTCCCCGCCAGCAGTTCGAGGTGCCGATACAAGCGGCCATCGGCGGCAAGATCATCGCCCGTGAGACGGTCCGGGCGTTCCGGAAGGACGTGACGGCCAAGCTGTACGGCGGCGACGTCACCCGCAAGAACAAGCTGCTGAAGAAGCAGAAGGAAGGCAAGCGACGCATGAAGTCGATCGGACGGGTCGAGATCCCACCCGACACCTTCATCCGCGCCCTCAAGCTCGACGACTGACCCAATCCCCACCCCGCTGCCGCCGCCGGGCGAGGATGACGTCGCAGAGCTCGGCACCGATCCGGCGGTGCGCACGGTGGTAGTCGCGGCAGCCGACCCGTCGGACCTCGACTCCCACGAGACCTTCGACGCCGGCGTTTCGTTGATCGGTGAGGATCTCGACCGGAGGGTGACTCGTAACCCGGCGACGAGGCGGCAGCCGGGCGCGGGGCGCTGAGCCGGGGAGGCGAGAGTTGGGTCAGCGGCGGCGGGTCAGGGCGGCCAGACGGGCGACCAGCACATCCATCTGGGTCGCCGAGTCGATGGCGGTGGCGCCCCGGATGCCGAGGTCGGCTTGGGCCAGCAGCGAGAAGATCTCCCGCAGTTTGGCGTTGCCGAGCCGCTGGCTGAGTTTCAACGCCTTGCGGGCCGGAAACGTGCTGCCCCGCAGGCCCAGGACGGCGGCTGCGTCCCTCTCGTTCGACACGCCGGCACCGTCGAGCGCCAGCGCCCGCTGGTAGTGCCCGTGGAGGGTGGCGAGGATCTGCAGCGCGTGCCGGTCGCCTCCCTCCATCATCCGGTGGAGCTTCTCGAGCGCCGTGCCGATGTCCCCACCGTCGATGGCGTCGGTCAGTTCCCACGGGGGGACATCCGACGCCGGGCCGAGAAACGGCTCGACGTCGGCGGCCGTGAGCCCAGCTTCCTCGCCGAAGGTGGAAACGAGCACGTCGAGCAGGGCATCCAGGCGGCCGACGTCGTCGCCCAACCGGTCGGCGATCACCGAACGGGCGCCGCCGTCGAAACGCACTCCGGCCTCGTCGAGCCGCTGTTCGAGAAGCGCCTTGCGACCCTTGCCTCGGGGGGCGGCGTCGAGTTGTCGCGCACCGGCCCCAACCAGCGCTTCTTTGAGCGGTTTGGGGATCGACGGCAGGCGGGTCGACGACGAACCCCGCTCCCACACCAGCACCAGGTCGGTCGTCTCGGTGGGATCCTGCAGGTAGTCGACGAGCGCGGCGACGTCGTCGCCCCGGGTGAACAGGCCGAGGTGGCGACCGATCACGACCCGGCGCGCCGTGAGGAACGGGGGCGTTCGGGCGGCGGTGACAAGGGCGGCAACCGAGAGCGGCCCGGCGTCGGTCAGGTACTCGGCCTCGGTGAGCTCGTCGACCATCAGCGCGCGGTCTCCATTGCCGACGAGCTGATCGACGAGCTTGCGGAGCGCCTGACTCACCAGGGTGGCGTCGTCGCCGGAGATCACGTCGACCTGCCCGCTCATGACCGACCATCGACGGCGGTCACCAGCCCGCCCCGCTCCGCCAGCAGCTCGGCCATGGCGTCGGCAACCCGCCGCGAGCCCTTGACATCGTGGGCTCGCAGGATCCGGCACCCCTTGGCGATTCCGACGACATGGGCGGCCATCGTGCCAGCGGCGATGTCCCACCGGTCGGTTTGCAGCAGCTCGAACAGGAACCGCTTGTTCGACGCCGACAGCAGGAGTGGGAACCCCAGCGACGCCAACTCGTCGGACCGGTGCAACAGCTCCCAGCTCATCGCCGGCGTCTTGCCAAGATCCAGGCCGGCGTCGATGACGATCCGGCTCTCGCCGACGCCGGCGGCCCGGGCCATCGCGATCCGATCGGCGAGGAACGCCCGCACGTCGGCGACGAGATCGTCGTAGAGGGGGTCGGGATCGGGCACCCTCGGTCCGAGACGGATGTGGGTGGCGATGACGGCAGCGCGGTGCGTGGCTGCCACAGCCAGATACCGGGGGTCGGCGAACCCGCTGATGTCGTTGGCCACCACCGCACCGGCGCCCAGCGAGGCGTCGAGGACATCGGCGTTCCACGTGTCGACGCTGATCGGAACATCGAAGCGTCGGACGAGGGCCTCGACCGCTGGCACCACGCGAACCAGCTCCTCCTGGACCGAGACAGGGTCGCCGGGAGCCGCCTTGACCCCCCCGACGTCGAGCAGATCGGCCCCTTGGGCGACGAGGGCCTCCGCCTTGTGCAAAAAGTCGTCGAACGCAAAGTACTGCCCGGCGTCGAAGAACGAGTCGGGGGTCCTGTTGAGGATCCCCATCACCAGCGCCCGATCGGTGACGTCGAGTCGATGCGAGCCCATTTCCAGAATGCGAACGTCCCCGGCGGTCACCCTGTGAACCTACCGCAGCGCGACGACGGCATGACCGTGGTCTTCGGTGCCCCGCAGGCCGGGGCGGCCAGTGGTGGGGGTGCGCGGTGCCTTGAAGAGCATGCCGGTTCGCACCTATGTTGGAGGCGGGCGGGCGCACCGAGGAGATTGCGGGCAATGGCCGAACTGGAGCGGGCCGGTCATCAGGTGTCGAGACCACCTGGCTCACATCGCAACGCCACCAGGCGGTGGATCCTGATCGTGGTTTCACTGATCTCGGTCATGGTCGCGTCCGCCCAAGTACCCCTGGTATCCGTCGCCGCCACCGAGCGCCTCGTCGTCGAGACCCGGGTCGTCGCCACGAGCGACGATGCCGAAGAATCGGCGGGCGGCGACATGTCCCTCACCAGCAGCGACCTCGAGCTCGTGCGAGATGGCAATCGCAACGACCAGACGGTCGGTATCCGGTTCCGCTCTGTGGACGTGCCATCGCGTGCCCGGATCACCTCCGCTCACCTCCAGTTCAATGCCGACGAACTGGGCGCCCAACCGACCTCGGTGAGGATCGCTGCCCACGCCAGCGATGACGCTCCCCCGTTTCGCGACATCCCCAACGACATCGGATCGCGGCCGACCACGAGCGCATCGGTCGTTTGGGCTCCGCCGCCCTGGGACGCCGTCGGAGCCGACGGCGAGGAGCAGCGCACGCCGGACCTGACTCGGGTTCTGCAGGAAGTGGTCGACCGGCCGGGCTGGGAGGCGGGCAACGCGGTCGCGGTCGTCATATCAGGAACTGGGCAACGGGTCGCCGAGTCCTTCGATGGAAACCCAGAACGGGCGCCGCTGCTCCACGTCGAGTACGCGCCAACGGTCGCACTCGACGTGATCGAACCCGCCGCCTCGGAGGCGTCCGACCCGCCCGCTGCCGCCCGCCTGCGCTTCACGCGCGTGGGCCCGATCGACAGCGACACGACGGTCGAGTACCGGATCGATGGAACCGCCACCGGCGGTGGGGACTACGAACCCCGCACCGGGAGCATCACGATCCCGGCCGGTACAGCCGCCGCCGATCTGACGATCCGACCCCTCGACAATGGAGAGGTCGAGGGAACCGAGACCGTGCAAGTCACGGTCGTCGACGGCCCCGGCTACCGGGCAGCGACGTCGCCCTCGGCCACGGTGGTGATCTTCGACGACGAGACCCCGCTTGTCACCGTCACCGCACCCGACCGCGTCGCCATCGAAGGAGCCGACCCGCCCAACGCCGCCACCTTCCTCTTCACCCGCTCGGGACCGACCGGGGACGAGGTGACGGTGACCCTCGACGTCGCCGGCGCCGCCGAGGCGGATCTCGACTACCCATCGCTGCCGGCGTCGGTGACCCTTCCCGCCGGCGCCACGACCGTCTCCGTCGCCGTCACGGCCCTCGACGACACCATCTCGGAGGGGCTGGAGGAGGTGATCGTCTCGATCGGGACCGGCCCGGGCTACGCCGCCGGCCCGACCGCGTCGGCGACGATCGCAATCGTCGACAACGACCCGAGCCTCGCGGTCAAGGTGGTCTCCTCGACCGACGACGCCGAGGAGGACCCGTCCGGCGACGTCGATGCCAACAGCTCGGATCTCGAACTCGTGGAGGACCCCAGGGACGGCGAACAGCTCGTCGGCATGCGCTTCGAGGTTCCGGTTCCCCAGGGCTCGAAGATCACCGCCGCCTCGGTCCAGTTCGTCGTGGACAAGCCGACCGACATCGAAACCGAGCTGACGATCAGTGGCCAGGCCTCTGACGATGCGACGTCGTTCTCCGAGCAGGCGAACGATCTGTCCCGGAGATCACCGACAGCTGCGTCGGTCGAGTGGCAACCACCACCCTGGCCAGAGTCAAGCGCAGCCGGAGCGGCACAGCGCTCGCCCGATCTCGCCGCAATCGTCCAGGAGATCGTCGACCGGCCCGGCTGGAGGGCCGGGTCCGGCCTCGTGCTTCTCGTCTCCGGTACCGGAATGCGAGTGGCGGATTCCTTCGACGGAGCCGCTGCCAACGCCCCGACGCTCCACCTCGAGTACGTGGGGCGCGGCGCGCCCGCGAACTCCCCGCCGTGGGTGTCGGCGACCGCCGATCCGGTTGTCTGGCCCGACTCGGCGATGATGAACGGCACCGTCACCGACGACCTGCTCCCCGACCCGCCCGGCAAGCTCACAACGCGCTGGTCAGCGGTCAGCGGACCCGGAACGGTGATCTTCGGTGACAGCTCGTCGGTCGAAACGACCGCCACCTTCTCGACTCCGGGCGTGTACGAACTGCGCCTGACCGCCGACGACGGACTCGCTTCGACGAGCGACACGGTGACCCTCACCGTGATCGACCCCGACGCCACCGAGGAGGGCGCCGTCCGGTTCGCAGCGATCGGCGACTTCGGCACCGGTTGCTGCGCCGCGGCCGACGTCGCTGCTCTCGTGGCGGACGTCGACCCGGACTTCATCATCACGGTCGGCGACAACCGGTACAGCGCCGACGTCGATGGCGCAGTGGGCCAGTACTTCTCCGACTACATCGGGAACTATCGAGGCGAGCACGGCTCGGGATCCCCGGTCAATCGTTTCTTCCCGGCCGCCGGCAATCACGACTACCACGAAGACGGCGGTGCCGAGGTTCACTTCGACTACTTCACGCTCCCCGGAGCCGGCATACCCACGAGCGGAACGTCGGGGAACGAGCGCTACTACGACTTCGTCCGCGGCCCGGTGCACTTCTTCGTGCTCAACAGCAACCGCGAGGAGCCCGATGGCCGCTCGAGCACCTCGACTCAGGCCGAGTGGCTCGAAGCTCAGCTGGCCGCTTCGGAGAGCCCGTGGCAGGTCGTGTACCTCCACCACCCGCCGTACTCGTCGGGATCCCGGCACGGTTCGTCCGAGGTCATGCGGTGGCCGTTCGAGGCGTGGGGGGCCGACGCCGTCCTCGCCGGCCATGAGCACAACTACGAACGGCTCACAAAGGGAACGATCCCGTACATCGTCGTGGGCAACGGTGGAGCCCGCCTCTATCCGCAGTCGTCGACACCCGACCCGGATAGCCACTTCTTCTACGACCTCGATCACGGAGCGCTGGTCGCCGACGCCTGCGACAGCCGTCTCGCCTTCGTGTTCCATTCGGTCTCGGAGGGCCCGATCGACGCGGTGGCACTCGGCGCACCGACCTGCGACCCGCCGGCGGCGGAGGCCCGTGATGGCGTAGCTGTCGTCGGCGGTCAACAGCATGGCGCCGAAATCTTCGGAATAGCGCGCCATGCTGCCCGGCTCGGGAGTGTTGCTGAACTCGCGCGTGCTGCGCCCGCCGAGGCCGTTGACGAAATAGGGCAGGCCATCCACGATCAGCCTCT
>JBFGLT010000124.1:0-9046 GCA_041576015.1 Acidimicrobiales bacterium | reverse complement strand
GTCCAGCAGGCGACCCAACGGAGGGTCGAGATCGGTGAGCGACAGCCCGTCGGCCGGCACCCGCCCGTTGACCAGGATCACGGTCGAGACGCGATGGCCTCGCAGCAACGCTGCTTCGGCCACCAGCAGCAACCGGGGACAGGCGGCAGAGTGGCCGACGACGACAACCGGCCGGCGCTCTGGATCCTCCTCAGCCGGGAGAGCGTCGAGCACATCTTCGAGCCACGGTGTCAAGAAGTCGTCGACCTCGGATGAGACAGGTCGGGGATCGGCGATGAAGGGTTCCTGGTGGAGATCGGCAAGGACCCCGGCCACGCCGGCCCACGACTGCGGGCCGAGGAGCATGCTGGGTACCAGCAACCATCGCTGCTGGTACACGAGCCCCCTCGACGTCCCCGCCGCCTTGGGATCCGACATGCGAGCGAGGGTAGTGAAGCGCTCCGAGCACGCCCAAAACGCCCGAGCGTGGCGAGAACGGGTCAGATGTGGCAGATCAGTTCACCGCTGGGAACGATGAACCAGGCATGAGGGTGCTCGGACCACCTGAGCCACTCCCGTGCGACCTCGTCGAGTTCCTGCTCTTCGGCGATTCCGTACGCGATCGCCTGCTCGGCGAAGGTGGACGAACGGCTGCGGTCGGCCCACAGCTCGCCCCACCACCTGCGGTCCTCGGGTGTGCAGAAGAGCCAGGTCCCGACCGAAGCGTCCACCGCATCGAGCCCGGCCGCATCGGCCCAGGCCAGCAGGTGACGGGCGGCATCGGGTTCGGCACCGTTGCGCCTGGCCACCGACTGATAGATCTGCATCCAGCGGTCGAGTCCGGCCAGCTCGGGATACCACGCCATGGCGTGGTAGTCAGCGTCACGGATGGCCACGAGACCGCCGGATCGAGTCACGCGTACCATCTCGCCGATCGCCGCCACCGGATCCTTCAGGTGCTGGAGGACCTGATGGGCGTGGGTGACGTTGAACTCCTCGTCACCAAACCGGAGGTGATATACGTCCCCGACCTCGAGCCGGACATTGTCGGCGGCGCGTTCGACGCGGGTCTTCTCGGTGATGGCGAGGATCTCATCGCTGGTTTCGATTCCGACCACCTCGCTCACCCGGCTGGCGAGATCGCAGGTGAGGGTCCCGGGCCCACACCCGATGTCGAGGAGGCGGGTGTGTGGGGCCAGGTGGGGAAGCAGGTAGGCGGCGGAGTTCTCAGCGGTGCGCCAGCGGTGGGACCGCAAGACGCTGGCATGGTGCCCGTGGGTGTAGGTGTCGTTCACCTCTCCCACCGTAGGGGGAGCACGGCGGCATAGCCTTGGCCAGGTGAACGATCAGACCGCAGACCAGGCCCTCCGGGATGACATCCGCCGGCTCGGCCGCCAGCTGGGCCAGTCGATCACCAGGCAGGAGGGTCGGCAGTTCTTCGAGCTGGTCGAACGGGTCCGCCAGCTCTCCCGCTCGATTCGTCGCGACGGCGACGAGGTCGCCGGCAAAGAGCTCACCGAAGCCCTCGCCGACGCCGACCTGATCGAGTCGATGAAGCTGGTTCGTGCGTTCACGACCTACTTCCATCTCGCCAACGTGGCCGAACAGGTCCACCGCATCGAGGATCTGAATCTGACACGGGCAAACGCCGGCCGTCTCTCGGACACCGTGCCGCGCCTTGTCGACGAGGGCTTCTCGGGAGCGGAGATCGTCGGCGGCCTGCGCCGGGCGTCGTTGCAGCCGGTGTTCACCGCCCATCCCACCGAAGCGTCCAGGAGGTCGATCCTCGACAAGCTCGCCGAGATCGCCCGGCTGGTGGAGGAGCGGACAACCGACCGGTGCACCCCGTGGGAGGCCCGTCGGATCGATCGGCGAGTTGACGAGTTGATCGATGCCCTCTGGCAGACCGACGAGATCCGGCGGGAGAAGCCCCGACCGCTCGACGAGGCGAGGACGCTCCTGTACTACATGGAACAGGTCATCAGGACGAGCTTGCCCCACCTGTGGGAGGACCTCCACGTCGCGCTCGAACAGGTCGGAGAGACGCTCGAACCCTGGGTTGCGCCGGTGGTGTTCGGGTCCTGGGTCGGTGGCGACCGGGACGGCAACCCGAACGTCACCCCGCACACGACGCGGGAGGTTCTCGGCCTCCAGCGAAGCCGCGCCTTGCGGATCCTGATCGACGAGCTCGAGCGACTCCGGGCCGAGCTCTCCCCCTCCGAGCTGATCCGGCCGGTGAGCCAGGAGCTGGTCGACGCTGTCCGGGCCGACCGCGAGGCGTTCCCCGACATCCATGCCCGGATCGGTCGGATCAACGACGGCGAGTGGTACCGGATGCGTCTGGCGGTGATGATCCAGCGCCTGCAGGAGGCGGCCCGAGCTCCCGTCGGACAGCGCCGGTACCGGAGGGCCTCGGAGCTGGCCGGCGATCTGGCCGTTCTCGATGACTCCCTCCGCGACAACGGTGGATCCCTTCTGGCTGACGGTCGGTTGGCGCGCGTCCGGCGCCTGGTGGCCACCATCGGCTTTCATCTGGCCGTACTCGACATCCGCGAGCACGCGCACGCCCATCATGACTCGCTGGCCCGCCTGTTCGCCGCCACCGGCACCACCTATCCCGGCGAGCGCAGCGGACGAATCGCCCTCCTGACCGCCGAAATGAACTCGAGGCGCCCCCTCTCCCCGCCGGGCACGCCGCTCGAGGAGCGCGACGCGCTCTCGCTGTTCCGCACGCTGCGCGAGGTGATGGACGACCACGGTGACGAGCTGGTCGAGAGCTACATCGTGTCGATGACCGAAGGTGTCGACGACGTGCTCGCCCCAGTCCTCCTGGCCCGGGAGGTCGGTCTCGTCGACCTGTCGGCAGGGGTGGCCCGCCTCGGCTTTGTTCCCCTGTTCGAAACCATCGACGACCTGCGCAGCATCGGGCTGACGCTCGATCAGTTACTGACAATCCCGGCCTACCGGCGAATCGTCGAGCTGCGAGGCGGCGTCCAGGAGGTGATGGTCGGGTACTCGGACTCCAACAAGGACGGCGGGATCACGACGAGCCAGTGGGAAATCCATAAGGCGTTGCGGGCCATCCGAGCGGTCGCCCAGCAGCACCACGTCCGGATCAGGGTCTTCCACGGTCGGGGCGGCTCGGTCGGACGGGGCGGCGGCCCCACCAACGAGGCGATTCTCAGTCAGCCAAGCGGCGTCATAGACGGAGAGCTGAAGATCACCGAGCAGGGCGAGGTGATCGCCGACAAGTACGGGCAGCCCGAGATCGCCCACCGAAACCTCGACCTCGCTCTTTCGGCGGTCTTGGAGGCGACGGTCGCCCACCGCCGGTCCCGCCACGATCAGGCCCGACTGGATCGGTGGGCCGATTTGATGGAGATGATGTCGGCGGCCGCGTTCGCCACCTACCGGGCGTTCGTGGAGGATCGGTCCCTCCCGGTGTACTTCCAGTCCTCGACCCCGGTGGAGGAGCTGGGCGCTCTGAACATCGGGTCCCGGCCGGCGAGGCGATCGGGGGCCGGCACCAGCATCGACGATCTGCGGGCCATTCCGTGGGTCTTTGGCTGGACGCAGAGCCGGCAGATCATCCCGGGCTGGTTCGGCGTCGGCTCCGGCTTGGCAGCGGTGCGCAGCGCCGGCCACGCCGAGGACTTGGCCGAGATGTTCGCAGACTGGCGGTTCTTCCAGACATTCTTGTCGAATGTCGAGATGACGATTGCCAAGACCGACCTCGGCATCGCCCGGCGCTACGTCGATGCGCTCGTCGACGACAGCCACCGGCACCTGTTCGACACCGTGGTCGCCGAGTTCGAGCGGACCGTTTCGGAGATCAGCGCGGTGACCGGGCGGGCGTTGCTCGGCAACCTGCCCGTTCTGAAACGCACCCTCGCCACGCGGGCCATCTACCTCGACCCACTCCACGTCCTGCAGGTCGACCTGCTGGCCCGGAGTCGCCAGGCGGCCCGGTCCGGGTCCGGGGAGGACATGGACCCGTCTGTTCGGCGGGCGTTACTGCTTACCGTGAACGGAGTGGCGGCGGGGATGAGGAACACCGGTTGACGGATGCGAGCACGGTGATGGTCAGCCTCGGATGCCGAACTCCCGCTGCAGGGCCCTGGTCGCTTCGTGCTCGATCTTGCCCGAAGCCAGCGCCATCACCGGACTGGCGATCGACAGAAGTCCTTTTCCCCTGATCTCGATTCGGATCTCGAGATCTGATCCACCGTTGGCCGCCGATCGGACCGCAGCGGTCCCCGCGCTTCGGAACTGCGGTCCCTCGACGCGTACCCGCCAAACCTCGTTGGGTCCGGCGGCCACTTCGGCTCGGACGTCGGGCGAGGTGGTGAACAACTTCACGACCTCGAGGGGATCGGAGGCGGCTTCATCGAGACGCCGGCGGACACTTGTCGGGCTGGCGGCCACCGGCACGACAAAGTGGAGCGAGCTCACCGCACCGGGATTCGGGTTCGATGGGTGGCCCGTGCGACCACCTCGACGAACCGGCCCATGAGGTACTGGGTCCGGCCCTCGGTGACCTCGACCCGGGCGTAGGTGCCGGGTCGCACCGATCCCTCCGGTCGGGGGAAGTGAACCAGTTTGTTCTGCGCGGTCCTGCCGGTCAGACGTCTGGGGTCGGTCTTGGACTGTCCTTCGACGCTGACTTCTTCGATTCGTCCGACCCGGGCGCGGTGCCGGGCCAGCGCCGATCGTTCGATGACGGTCCGGAGCCGGGCGTAACGTTCCCGGACTTCGCCGGGATCGCAGAACGAGTCGGTCAGACGGGCGGCCTCGGTCCCTGGTCTGGGCGAGTAGACGAAGGTGTAAGCGCTGTCGAACTCCGCCTCTGCTGCCACCGCCAGCGTGTCGGCGAAGTCGGCTTCGGTTTCGCCGGGGAACCCCACGATGATGTCGGTGGTGACCGCCAGGTCCGGAATCGTCTCGCGGGCCTGCGCCAGCTTGGCCAGGTAGCGCTGGGCGGTGTAGCCCCTGTGCATGGCCGACAGGATGGAATCGGAGCCCGACTGCAAGGGAAAGTGCAGGTGGGGCACGACCGCCGGGGTTTCGGCCATCGCCTCGAACACGTCGTGGTTCATGTCCTTGGGGTGCGGAGAGGTGTATCGGACCCGGCGGAGGCCCTCGACGGTGCCGACGGCCCTGAGCAGGTCGGGAAAGGCCGGCTTCAACCGCACGGTGTGGTCGCCGGCCCGGCGGGCCGCCAAGGCCAGATCCCTCCCGTACGAGTTGACGTTCTGGCCGAGCAGGGTGATCTCGGTGACGCCTTGGGCGGCGAGGCGTTCCGCCTCGGCGAGGATGTCCTCAGGCGGCCGGCTGATCTCCTCGCCTCGTACCGCTGGGACGATGCAGAACGCACAGGAGTTGTCGCACCCGATCTGGATGGTCAGCCAGGCGGCATAGTCGACCTCCCGACGGGCCGGGAGGGCCGAGGGAAAGGCGTCGTCGGGGTCGGCGGAGTCCCAGATCTCGGTGACCGGTCCGGCCATGCGAGCCTGGCTCAGCAGTTCTCCGGCCCGGTGAACGTTGTGCGTGCCGAAGACGACGTCGACGTGGCCGGCTCGCTGCTGCACCCGCTCACGGTCCTTCTGGGCCAGGCAGCCGCCGACCATGATGCGAAGCTCCGGGTTGTCGGCCTTGAGGTGCTTCAGGTGCCCCAGCGTCCCGTACAGCTTGTTGTCGGCGTTCTCGCGAATGCAACACGTGTTCAGAACGATCACGTCCGCCTCGGCCTGGTCGGTCGTCGGCCGATACCCGTCGGCTTCGAGCAGGCCGGCGATGCGCTCGGAGTCGTGCTCGTTCATCTGGCAGCCAAACGTCTGCAGTAAATAGAGCTTCGACATCGGGCCCATCGTAGAGGGGGCCGGCCTCCGACAGGCCCGGCGCCGTCTGCCGATCAGTTGAAGACGTCGGGCGTGGCGATCAGGACCTGCCGGGCTGCCCGCACCAGCGATCCGGGGATGCTGGGATCGCCGGCGAGCAGCTTCTTGACAGGCTCGGCCTTGTTCGGGCCCGACACCAGCCACAGCACCAGCCGTGCCCGGCTGAGCACCGGCTCGGTGAGGGTGAGACGCCGGGTGCCGTTGTACATGCCGGTGTGGGCCAGGACATGGTGCTTCTCGTCGAGCACGGGATCGTCGGGTACCAGCGAAGCGGTATGACCGTCGTCGCCGAGCCCGAGGTGGATCACGTCGATGACCGGAGGTTTCCCAGCGTCCTCCTGCAGGTCCTCGACGAATGCTTTGAGTGCCTTTGGGTCCTCGTGAGCGGAGACGGGGAGCGGAAGCCAGCGGGCCTCCAGGTCGCCGAAACTGGCGATCTGGTCGGTGAGGTTGCGTTCTGGCGAACCCTCGGGCACGACCCGTTCGTCGACCTGGAGGATCGTGACCCGGTCCCACGGGACCTCGCGCCGGCTCAGTTCCTCGAAGTAACGCTTCGGGGACCGGCCGCCACTGACCGCCAGAGTCGCCCGGCTTCGTTCGCGCAGGGCTGCGTTGAGCTCGGCGGCGGTGACGTCGGCCGCTCTCGCCGCCCACCGCTCCGGCTCAACGATCTCGACGGCAACGCTCGGCTCAGACACCCTCCCAGTCTGGTCCATCCTCACTCCCGTCCCACCGCGGTCCACCAGGCGGCTGCGCCGGCGAGTGCTGCATCGTCCCCCAGGGCCGCCACGGTGACCAGCGTCTGCCGGGCACCGGCCGGTCCGTGGTCCTCGAGCGCTCGCCGGACGATCGGTTCCACCAGGTCGATGTTGCGACCCATGCCACCACCGATCACGACGACCTGGGGAACGACCAGCCAGCAGAGGTTGGTGATCCCGATGGCGGCGGCGAAGATGGCGCCGTCGAACAGTTCGCTGGCGGCGGCGTGTCCTGAGCGCACGAGTTCGATGAAATCCTTGCCCTGCTCGGTGAACCCGGCTCGACGGGCGATCCGGTTGAGGGCGGTGCCCGAACCAAGGAGCTCGACGGTGGCCGGATCGCCGCGACGGGCCGCCGGCAGGTCGACGACGGTGTGGCCGATCTCGCCGCCCGATAGGGTGCCCCGAACCAGCGTGCCCCCGACGACGATGCCGGCGCCGATGCCGGTGCTGATGGTGACGTAGAGCACGTCGGCGTGTCCCCGGCCGGCGCCGAACCAGGTCTCCCCGACCGCAGCCAGGTCGGCGTCGTTGGCGAGATGCACGGTCCGGCCCAGCAGCGCGGTCAACCGGTCTTCCCGAAAGCCCGGGACCCAGGCCGGCGGCAGGTTGGGTGCCATCTCGAGGACGCCGGCCTGGTAGTCGATCCGGCCCGGTAGACCGACCACTGCGGGCGCGTCACCGGGGGTGTCGAGCTGGGCGGCGAGACCGGCGAGCGCAGCGGCGCCGTCCACGGCAGAGGCGGTGGCACACGCAGCCCGCTGGACCACCTGGCCCCCCTCGTCCACCAGCCCCACCCGCATGCGGGTACCGCCGATGTCCACCGCCAGGTGCAGGGTCACGAACAGGCCTCGACCGCGGGTGCGTGCCAGCTGTCTCCGGGTTCGAGCACCCGGCTCGCCTCCTCGGGCCCCCAGGACCCGACTGGGTACTCGTGGACCGGCGGCGGGTCCTCCAGCACCGGCTCGAAGATGCGCCAGGCGTCCTCCACCGAGTCCTGGCGGGCGAACAGCCGGTTGTCGCCTTCCATGGCGTCCTTGAGCAGACGCTCGTAGGCCTCCGGTCCCTCGCCGAACGCCCGGGATGCCGACACCTCCAGGTCGACGCCCCGTCCGACGAGGCGCTCGCCGGGCAGCTTGGCCTGGAGGTGGAACGACGTGACGTCGTCGGGCTTCACCCGGAAGACCAGGTGGTTGGGATGGGGGGCGCAGTCGGCGTCGGCGAACAGAGGCCGAGGTGCGGCCTGGAACTCCACAACAGCCTCGGTGACGTCGGCGGCCATGGCCTTGCCCGCCCGTACGTAGAACGGGACACCGGCCCAGCGCCACGAGTCGATGTCGAGCCGGAGCGCAGCGAAGGTCTCGGTCTGGGACTCGGCGTCGACCCCGTCGTGGCTCCGGAACCCGCGGTACTGGCCCCGGATCACCTGGTCGCATGCCACCGGCCGAGCGGCCCGCATGACCTTGGAGACCTCGTCACGCAGGGCCTCGGCGGAGTCCGAGACCGGTGGCTCCATCGCCAGCAGGGCGATGAGCTGCATGAGGTGGTTCTGGACCACGTCCCTGATGGCACCGACGTCGTCGTAGAACGCGCCCCTGGTCTCGACCCCGAAGTCCTCGGCCATCGTCACGTGCACGCTGGCAACGTGGTGGCGGTTCCAGAGGGGCTCGAAGATGCCGTTCGCGAACCGGGTGATCAGCACGTTCTGGACCGGTTCCTTGCCCAGGAAGTGGTCGATCCGGAAGATCCGATCCTCGGGGTAGTTCGCCAGCAGCACCTGGTTCAGCTCCCGCGCGCTCTGCAGATCGCGCCCGAAGGGCTTCTCGACGACCACCCGGCCCTCGCGGTCGAGGTCGGCGGCGCCCAGGCCCTGCACCACCACCTCGAACATCGACGGTGGGATGGCGAGGAACGCCAGCGGGGCCCGGGCGTCGCCCATCCGCTCGGCGAGCCGCTCGAAGGTGGCCGGGTCGGCGTAGTCGCCCTGGACGTAACACAGGCGCTCGGCGAACTCCGCGAAGTCGCGGGCATCGGGTTCCTCGCCGGCGTCGTCGACGGCCCGCCGGGCCCGGTCTCGTATGTCGTCGTCGCCCCAACCCGACCGGGACACCCCGATGACCGGCACCCTGATGCCGTCATCGCGCCACAGACGGTACAGCGCCGGGTAGAGCTTCTTGTACGCCAGGTCCCCGCTGGCGCCGAACAGGATCACCGAGTCCGCGACGCTCACGGCGCACCTCCTGCAGCCCGCTTCTCGACATGGCCCCCGAACTCCTTGCGCAGAGCGGACAACACCCGATCGCCGAAGTCGCTCCGATCGCGCGACGAGAAGCGGGAGAACAGGGACGAGGCGATGACCGGGATCGGCACGGCCACGTCGATCGCAGCCTGCACCGTCCACCGACCCTCGCC
>JBFGLT010000123.1:0-9203 GCA_041576015.1 Acidimicrobiales bacterium | reverse complement strand
GCCACCGTCACCATCGAAGACCCGCGACGCATGATCACGATCACCTTCTCCCCTCGACACGCCTCCCCTGAACGCAGGCCGTCAAGAGGCAGAAGGCAAGAATGGAGCCAGTTCCATCAGGCGGATGTTCCACTGGCGATCGCCGACACCCACTGGACCATGAACCGGGTTACCCGTCGCTGTGAATGCACGCAGCCACGAGCCGACCGGCGATCACCCACAATCGGTAGCCACGGCAAGCGCCGCACAAACCTCGCTCATCCGCACCCCGCTCAAGGTCCCCAGCCGTTCCACGAGCACGGCAACTGACACCGACTCGACCGAATCGAGATTCACGGCACAGCGCCGGCCGATCGGGTCCTCCCCCGGCTCCAAGACGACCTCGCTCGGCAAGCCACGAATCGTCGTCGTACACGGCGCCACCAACGCCCGCCGCAACCGAGGAATCGCCGCATCGCGCGACAACACGACTACAGGACGCCGGCCGATCTCGGGCGGCTCGCACCACCACACCTCGCCTCGCCGAGGCATACCGGTCACGACGCAGCCGCACCGCTGCGAAACGACTCGAGATCACCCCACTCGTCGGCCTCGGCGAGCGGGTGAGCATCGTAGGCCGCCGCGTAAGCCCCGTCGATCTCGGCGGATCGGTGCCGGGCCAACAGCGCAGTCAACGCCTCGTCGATCAACTGGGCGTCGGCCACTCCTTCGTGGGTGCGCCGGGCGTCGGCGAGCAGGCCGGCGTCGACCGTCGTGCTGATCCGAGTCCGTGGCATACCACAATCATGGCATGACTGTGGCACACTGGCAAGCACGGTCGGTCGGGTGTCTCAATGCGGATCTGCTTGAGGCGCTCGGCGGCGATAGTGGAGGCATCGATGACGTCGAGACCAAGGTCGGCGTAGGTGCCGCAGATCGCAGATCTGGTCGCCGAACTTGGTTGCCGCGCAGGCTGAGTCGACCGGTCTTGATCGCGTGCCCGACGGTCAGCAGCAGCGAGCCAGATGTTCGTGTCGACGCGGATCGATGCGTGCGAGTTGGTCATCGCCATCTGCTCGCCCGAACCGTCAGAAAGGCTGCGGTGCGCCGGTCCGTCCACCCAGGTTCGGCCTGACTGGGCCGCAACCGACTTGGGCTGCGTTCGACGGCCCTAGACGTCGGAGCGATCCAACCATTCTCGCAGCGTCTGGGTGCATTCGCCCCTCTGACATGAGCGCCACTCTTTGAGTATTCTGACCACTATGCGTCGTGCTGTGGCAATCGTGGGGGTCGCTCTCCTTTCACTCCTCGTGGTCGGAGTCGCCCAGGCGGAGGAGCACGATCCAGCCGAACCCGAGACCGAGGAACCAGCGGTCTTGCCGCCGTTCCTCACCGGCGATGCGGACACGCCGCCGGGCCTGGCCAAGAAGGACTCCCTGCCGCCGGGACTTGCGAAGAAACTCGGAGACAACACGCCCCCGGGTCTGGCCAAGAAGAACGGCGAGTGGACACCTCCAGGCCTGGCCAAGAAGGGCGCCGACTGGCTTCCTCCCGGCCTGGCCAAGAAGGACAAGATCCCGCCTGGGCACGCCAAACGGCTCGGCGTCGAGCCGACACCCGAGAGCGCCGACTAGTCAGCTGACGGAATCGCCGCAACGGTGGTATCCGAGCGGCCACGACCAAAGGACCTGGGTCTCATCGATCGGCGTTGGCCTCGGCGATCATCGAGTCATGGGGTAGTCGCTCGTCACGTCGCTGACGGCGGTGAGGCGGGACATCTGGGCATTCGACAGCTCGACGTCGACAGAACCCAGGCTGATTCGCAGTTGGTCCAGCCCGCTGACCCGGAGACCGGTGCTCCCGAGATAGTGGTATCACATGCAACCTCGCGTTCGTGGTACGCGGTGCCGGCTCGCCCCGGCCGCGATCCTACGTCCCCGCCAGGGCGACGAGCTCGTCGTACAGCGAGGTGGGGATCTCAACTCCCTCTGTCGGCGTGCGCAGCCGGTTCGCATACCGGCGATCCGACGGCAGGCGAGTGCCCTCCTGGTCGAGGATCCGGGCGAACAAGCGCTCGGCATGGGAAAGCTGATCATTCCGCTCGGTCGCCTCGACACAGTGCGACGGGTCGATGGCCACGACGAGCTCCCCGCCACACGACGGGCCACCGTCGCGGTTGTCGCGCTCGGTGGCCTCGAAACTGAACACCTCACCGATCAGCGCGCCCGCCAGCAGCTCCACCATCAGAGCGATGGCGGCACCCTTGTAGCCACCGAAGGGGAGCTGAGCGCCGGCCAGCACCGACGCCGGATCGTTGCTCGGGTTGCCGTCGGCGTCCATCCCCCAGCCATCGGGAAGCGACAGACCGTCGCGGAGATGGAGCTGGATCTCACCTCGCGCACTGGCGCTCGACGACTGGTCGAACACGAGTGGCGGAGAATCGGCTCGTGGCCATGCGAAGGCCATCGGGTTGGTTCCGTAGAGCGGCTTGGTGCCGCCGGCCGGAGCGACAAAGCTCATCGAGCTGACGAAGGCGAAGGCCACTAGTCCCTGGTCGGCGAGCGCCTCGACCTCGGGCCAGACAGCGGCGAAGTGGTGGGCGTTGGTGATGGCCGCGGCGGCGATGCCCTGCGAGCGCGCCAGCTCTACAAGCGGAGCACGTCCCCGCTCGATCGCCAGCGGCGAGAAGCCTCCAGCGCCGTCCACCTTGATCACTCCGGGAGCGAGGGCGGTGACGACCGGATCGGCATCCGGGACGACCTTGCCGCTGCGAACCGATGCGAGGTACCCCGGCACCCGGAACAACCCATGCGATTGACACCCGTCGCGCTCGGCGTTGGTCACCGTGTCGACGACCGCCTGCGTCTGGTCGATCGAGACCCCGTGGCTGGTGAACGCCGCCGCTGCGAGCTCCGCAACCTCAGCCAGCGACAAGCGGACCGGTTCGGTAGTCATGGGCCGACACTAACCAAGCCGCTCGAGCACCGCCCACCCCCGGGGCGACAGCCGGTACCCGACCCTGAGGCTCTCGGTCAGTCCTTGGGCTTTGAGCCGCCGAACCCGATTCTTGAACCATGCCGTCTCGACGCCGAGACCCGCCGCCAGATCCGGCGCCCGGACCGCCTCGTTGTCGCCGATCAGACGGAGCAACCCCAGGGCGGTCAGGCGCTCGTCCTCGACGGACCGGTCCAGCCGGGCGAAGCTCGCCTGCAACGCGGCGACGTCGGACTGCTCGAGGTGGTCAGAGGCCCGCAGGGCGATCCTAGGGTCGTCCCCGGCCAGCTCGAGCCGCACCCGATACAGCGTGCGGTTGTCGCCTTCCCGGAGCGAGGCCCGAAGCGCGTCGGCTGAGTCGAACCCGGCCCGCCGGGCGGCTGCGCCGGTCAGATCCCGATCGGACACTGCCTCGACCGCCAGGATCCGCAACTGGCCCGCCGCCGTGTTGAGCGTCCCGCCGGTCTTGACCGTCGGGCGCTTCCACCGGCGATACACCTCGGAGATCTCGCCGGCCCGGATCCGCTCCAGAACCCGATCCTTGAGGAGCATCCGCCGACCCTATCGGCGCGACACCATGCGCGCCCGATGGCCGGCTGCCGGCACATGCGCCGGGCCGGCACCGGTCTGTCTCAGGCGGTGTCGGTCAGGCTCCAGCCGGTGTGCTCTTCGCACCACTCCCAGAGCCGGAGGCGCCGCTCCGGGGTGTCCGAGCTCCTGGTGGTCGGAATCTTGTGGGTCGGGCGAACCCGTCGGTCGTGCCAGAATTCGCCGCTGGTGGCGAGCGCTCGGTCGTCGGCGGCGAGCCACACCATCGAGTCGGCACCCTCGCGCGGCGAGCGCAGGAGCTTGAGCGGCCCCAGAAGTCTGGCGAAGCCGGGAAGGGCGTCGCTCACGCCGGGCGTGGCGACCCATCCGGGGTGGAGCGCATGGAACACGATTTCGTCGGCGCCGATTCGTTGGGCCCACATCTCGTTCAGCACGACCTGGGCACGCTTGGCCCGGGCGTACTGCACGGCGCCGTTGTACTCATCGTCGGGCATCTGCAACTGGCTCACGCTGAGACCCTGGGTGTACATGCCACCCGAGCTCATCGTGAGGACCCGGCCCGGTGCCGCCTCCCGGAGCTGGGGCAGCAGGAGTCCGGTCAACAGGAACGGAGCGGCGACCATCAACTCGACAGCCAGATCAGCCCCCGTGCCCGTCCGCCGCCGCTCGTTGAAGAGCGCACCGGCGTTGTGGATGAGCGTGTCGATCGTCGGGTTGGCCTCCGCCACCTCGCCGGCGGCCCGCCGCACCTGCTCGAGATCACCGAGATCGGCCAGCACCGAACTGATCTCAGGGTTGCCCGTGACCGACTTGAGCCGGTCGACGGTGGCGTCGGTCTTGGCCCGGTCACGTGCGACGATCACCAGGGTGGCACCGAGACGGGCGAAGATCTCCGCACCGGTCTCCCCGATTCCCGAGGTCCCTCCGGTGAGGACCACCGTCTGGCCCGTCAGGTCGTAGCTCTCGAGCGGCTTCCAGTCGAACAACCGGCGACGGGCGCCCGGTCCGATGCTGGTGAAGCTCGGCACGACGGTCGTCTCTATTACTGCGTCGGCGATCGTGGCGGGTGAGAAGTTCATCGAGTTCCTCCAGAGCCGGCCAAGCCGGTGAGAGCGCACATCATCCGATCGACCGCAGATCGACGACGAACACCAGCGTCTCGTCGGGGGCGATGACCCCGCCGGCGCCAGCGGATCCGTAGCCGAGGTGGGGCGGAATCGTGATGCGTCGGCGGCCCCCGACCTTCATTCCCGCCACCCCCTGGTCCCAGCCGGCGATGACCTGTCCGGCTCCGAGGCCGAAGTCGAGGGTCGATCCCCGGTTCCATGATGCGTCGAATTCCCGCCCGGTCGACCAGCTCGTCCCGACGTAGTCGACGCTCACCTGCATGCCAGCCGACGCCTCCCGCCCCTCGCCGACCACCAGGTCCTCGATCTGCAGATCGGCGGGCGGCGCCTCCGAGGGAATCGCGATGGTGGGTCGTTCGTACACGTCAGTCATGCCCGAAGTATGCCCCCCGAAACCCGGGGCCACCTGCCATCGCCGTGCGTTCGCTCAACCGGCTGCCGCCTGGATCGCCTCCCAGACCCTCCGCGAGGTCAGCGGCATGTCGATGTGGCTGACACCGAGGTGGCTCACCCCATCGATCACGGCGTTGTGGATGGCCGGCGTCGACCCAATCGTGCCCGACTCTCCGATGCCCTTGGCGCCGAGCGGATTGCGCGGGCTGGGGGTTTCGGTGTTGAACGTCTCGAAGTTGATCAGTTCGGCGGCCGACGGGATGGCGTAATCCATCAGGTTCGACGTGATCGGGTTGCCGTCGTCGTCGTAGGCGACCTCCTCGAACAGCGCCTGGGCGATCCCCTGAGCGATTCCCCCGTGCTGCTGGCCGGTGACGAGCAGCGGATTCAGGATCCGGCCACAGTCGTCGACGGCGACGTGACGCAGCATCTCGACATGGCCTGTCTCGGTGTCGACCTCCACCATCGACACATGGGCGCCGAAGGGAAACGTCGAGTCCTGGCCGTCGAAATCGTGTTCGAATGCGAGACCCGGCTCCATCCCCTCGGGCCGGCGGGCCGCATCGTCGGCGGCGGCGGCCAGCTCCCCCCAACCGATCGTCGAGGTGGGTACCCCGGCCACCTGGAGCCCGCCGTCGGTCGTGACGATGTCGGCTTCGGCTGCCTCGAGCAAGTGGGCGGCGAGCCGCTTGGCCTTGTCGAGCACGTGCTGGGAGGCGACGAACACCGCCGACCCTGCGCTCTGGAGCGACCGCGACCCCATCGTGCCGGCACCTCTCGGCACCAGTGCCGTATCCGACTGATGGAGGATCACCTGGTCCATGGGAATCCCGAGCACGTCGCTCACGAGCATCGAGAAGGCGGTGTCGTGACCCTGACCGTGCGCCGAGGTGCCCACCGACGCAGTCGCCGTGCCGTCCGGGTTGACCTGCACCTTGCCGTACTCGACATGGAGTCCGGCCGGAGCGGTCACCTCGACGTAGGCGGCGAGGCCGATCCCGATTTGTCTCCGGTCGCCGGACTCTCGCCGCCGGGCCTGTTCAGCCCGCATCCCCGCGTAGTCGGCCGCCTCGAGCGCCGCGTTCAGCGCCTGTTCGTAGTCGCCGCTGTCGTAGTTGGCCCCACCGTGAGTCGTGTAGGGAAACGCATCGGGCGGGATGAAGTTCCGGCGACGAATCTCGACCGGGTCGATGCCGGTCTCGTCGGCAGCCATGTCGATGATCCGCTCGAGCATCTGGGTGGCCTCGGGCCGGCCCGCTCCGCGATAGGCGGCGGTCTGGGTGTTGTTGGTGGCTGCACTTCGTGCGCGGAACCGGAGTTTGGGGATCTCGTACACGCCCTGGGCCATCAACTGGGTGAAGGTGGGAAGGATTCCCCCGACGCCGGGGTAGGCGCCACATCCGGCGATGACGTCGACGTCGAGACCGAGGATCCGGCCATCGCCGTCCACGGCCAGCTTGGTGTCCAGGATCATGTCGCGACCCTGCGCCATCGACACCATGTTCTCGCTGCGCTGCTCGGTCCACTTGACCGGCTGACCGGTGACCCGGGCCAGGGCAGCGGTGATGATGTGCTCGGTGTAGAGCCCGGCTTTGGGCCCGAATCCACCACCGACGACCGGCGCCGCCACCCGGATGGTCGCGGGTTCGACGCCGAGTTGGCCGGCCAGTCCGTCTCGGACGGCGATCGGGTTCTGGCTGGGGACCCAGACGGTCAGCGAATCACCGTCGCCCGGGATGGCGACGCACCCGTTCGGCTCCATCGGAACACCGGCTAGGCGCTGGGAGACGATACGCCCCTCGACGATCGTGGCCGCCCCGTCCAGTGGGTCAGTGTCGTCGCCGATGGCCGATCGAAAGACGAGATTGGTGCCGATCTCGTCGAAGAGGATCGGTGCGCCGTCAGCGAGGGCGGCGGCGGCATCGGTCACCGCCGGGAGGGGCTCGTAGTCGACCTCGACCAGCTCACCGGCGTCGACTGCTTCGGCCAGCGAATCGGCCACCACTACTGCCACGATGTCGCCGACGAAGCGCACCTTGCCTCGGGCCAGCGGCGGCCGGGCGAACTCCGGTTTGAAGGCACCCAAACCAAGGAACGGTTTCAGCTCGAGATCGGCTGCGGTCCACACGCCTCGGACCCCCGGTGCCGCGGCGGCCTCGGAGGTCTCGACGTCCCCCAGGTCGGCGTGGGCGAAGGGGGAGCGCACGAAGAAGACGTGCCCGACGCCCTCGATCACGAGGTCGTCGAAGTAGCGATCGGATCCGGTGAGGAGGCTCGGGTCCTCCTTTCGTACTACGGCGTTCCCAAGGACGGATCCTTTGACGTCGGCGAGATCGGTCACGTGCGGGCTCCTTCGATGCAGCGTCACGGGTGACCATAGTGTTGCCGGGGTCTCCGTTGCCCGACCAATCGCTGCTGGCGACTCGGGACCGGTGCCAGGATCAAGCCCGCTGGAACTCGGGGGTCAGCAGGCACAGGAAGATCAGCCCTGATGACTCCGCCCACCGCGTCGAAGCCCGCTCCCCCGTGACGAAGTCGACCAGCGATGCCCAAGTCCGGTCCGAGACCTGGAAGACACCGAACTGGTCGAGCGCCCGCCTCACGCTCTGCTCGACCGGCAGGTCCGCGGAGTCCGCCAGCAGGCGGCGCTCGTACGCCTTCCAGCGGAGATGGCTGGCGAAGCGAGCCCTCGCCCACAGGGGGCCCTTGGAGGTCCGGTAGCCGTTAAGTCTCGTCGCCGGGATCGGTGGGGGTTCGTACATCGACTGACCCATCTCGCCGCTGTACCACTGCGGGTCGACGTCGGCGCTCGGGATGTCGGTGTGACGCAGCGCCGCCACCGTGAACTCGATCGGAGTGCGCTCGAGTGCGGTGCGGGCCCGTTCGCTCCGAAACTCCGGGCGGAGAAAGATGGTCCGGAGCAGCGCGTCGGCTCGCATCCCGCCGCCGACGAAGGCGGCCGCCAGGTCCTCGACGAGGTCGGGTGCCGGGTCCGGGTATGCGAAGGAGCTCCACATCCGGGCTGAGATGTACCGGGCGGCGTGCTGTTGTCGCGGTCCGAGGAGGAGATGGGTGATGATGTCGGGCCCGTTCCACCTGGTGCTCACGCCCATGAAGGATTTGATGCGGTCATCGTGCCGGTCCGGATCGAACCAGTACCGGCGAGGCTGCCCGTTCGATCCCGTGAGACCATGTCCGGTCCATGCTCGGGCGGCCGCCGTCACGTCCGCCTCGGAGCAGCACCCCCGCCCGAGGATGAACCGCTCCAGCAACGCCCGGGCGTAGGACTCGTTCGGACGGTCCTTCAGGTTGCCCTCGTTCTCGAAGTGGATCAGGGTGGCCGGGTGGACGGCCGTGCGTTGATACAGGTCGACGACGTCACCCAGTCCGGCACGACGGAACAGCTGGATCTGATCGAACATCACATCGTGGGCGCCGACCTTGCCCAGGCCGCTGCCCACCAGTCCGTGCCAGAACAACGCCACCTTCTCCTGAATCGGCCGGGGCACGGTTCGAGCCCGCTCGAACCAGAAGTGGGTCATGGCGACGTAGCGGTCCGTCGACGAAGTGCCCCCTTCTGTCAGGTCGGGTGCACCCTCGTCGACGGGAGGGTTCGAGGAGACGTCGAGGACCTCCTCGACGACATCGGGCCAGTCCAGTCCGGCGAGCGCCTCGATCTCGGTGCGACGACCACCGAAACCCGATCGACGAAGCAGGTGGGCGACGTCGTGGAAGTCGCTCGGCATCGTGGCCGGTTTCGGCCTCTGGGCCCTCCGGACTTGAGCCCGAAGCGAAAGGCCCAGGTCACGGGGGCGGCTAAAGTCCGACCGATGCTTCTCGTTCCCTGCCCGGTGTGCGGTCCCCGAAACAGCGCCGATCTGGTCTCGGTGGGTGAGTCGGTGACTCGCCCCGATCCAAACGCGACGTCGAAGTCGGAATGGCGCGCCTATCTCTATCTGCGGTCCAATACCGCGGGCTGGACGACCGAAACCTGGTACTGCCGCGACGGCTGCCAGCGGTACTTCACCCTCGAGCGCAACACGATCACCAACGAATTCCGCAACTCTCCGATTCCCGGATCCAAGCGCTGATGGGAAACCGGCTGGCCACGGTTCGCCAGGGGTCCGGCACGCGAGCTGCGCTCGTCGACGGGGACGAACT
>JBFGLT010000122.1:0-9243 GCA_041576015.1 Acidimicrobiales bacterium | reverse complement strand
TCCTCCCAGTTGGCCTTGATGATGTCCTGGTTGGACTGACGCACGGCGTTGGTCGAGGTCACGTAGCCGAATTCGAGCGGAGTGCCATCGGTGAACTCCCGCACGCCATCGCCGTCGTTGTCCAGGTAACCCAGATCGTCGAGAATCTGGTTGGCCTGATCGACATCACGGGTCTTGCACCAGTCCTGGTTGGTCGAGTACTGATCACCCACCGGCCACAGGGTGCAGGTGGGGGCACCAGCGGCGCCGTAGCCGACCTGGACCAGAGCGTCGCGGTCGATTGCCAGCGAGAGTGCCCGGGCGAACTCGAAGTTGTCGAACAAGATCGGATGGTTGCCCGAGCCATCGGGCACGTACTCCGAGGGCGGATCGGCGTCAGGATCGGTCTGGTTGAGGTTGATGTGCTCGACGCTGGATGTGAAGCCGCTAAGCAGTCGCCCATTCCCGGCCGCCTCCATCGGAGTGAGGATCTCGGGAGCGACCTGGAGGTTCCAGCCGTAGTCGGCCTCGCCGATCTCGAGGACTGAGCGAGCTGCAGCCTCGGCGTCGCCACCACCCTTGATTTCCACGGTTCCGAAGAACGGCTTGCCCTCGGCCACGCCGCGGTAGTTCGGGTTGAACTCGTACAGTACGGTGTCCTCGGGCCGGAGATCGGTCACCATGTACGGACCAGTGCCGATCGGGGCGAAGTTCTGATCCGTACAGGCGCTGGCCTGCTCACCCACGCAGTCGGCGAACTGGGCCCGCTGGATGATCGGCTCGGTGTATCCGACGAAGTCCTGGTAGGGGTACGGAAGAGGATCGGTGAAGTTCACTGTCACCGTGAGATCGTCAATTGCAACCACCGTGTCGACCGTCGTGAAGTCAGCAGTACAGCCGGTCAGTTCGTCAGAGCAGTACTCCCAGGTGAACACCACGTCGTCGGCGGTGAACTGCGTGCCGTCGGACCACACGACGTCGTCCCGCAGCGTCCAGGTGATCGACGTGAAGTCTTCGGCCACTCCACCGTTCTCGACGGTCGGGATCTCGGCGGCCAGCGTCGCAACGATCGAGCCGTCCGGCCCGAAGCGGGCGAGAGGTTCGAGGACGATCGACGCAGCGAGGAGGTCCTTGGTGCCGCTGGACAGCAGGGCGTTGGCCTGCGACGGGGCCTGCCACTGGAGCAACAGGAGGTTGCCACCGGAGCCGGCCTCGGCCGCCGGTGCACTACCGTCGTCTCCCCCGTCGTCTCCCCCGTCGTCGCCACCGTCGCCGCCGTCGTCGCTCGACGCGGCGGTGGTAGTGGTGGTCCCCGCGTCCTCGCCGTCCGACCCGCAGGCGGCAGCGACGAGAGCGAGGACAGCGAGAAGCGCAAGAAGTCGTTTCATATACTGACTCTCCCAGTAGTTTCTTCCGGCGCGAGCGGCCGGGCCTTCAAGGGCGTGAGCTTATCACCGGGCCGATTCGGTGGCAGTGCATCTTCATATTGGCGCTCGAGGTTGTCACACGCTCGTCACTTTGCGCGAGGACCATCAGGTCGCTGGCAATCCGTTCAGCTGCGACTTCGCCGGCTTGGTCGAGTGCGGTTCAGCCGGACTCACCATTCACCGCCAGCTCACCGGCCACCGCCTTGGCCTGCAGTTCGACCGACGTGGACTCGGCGTAGTGGCAGGCGACCCAGTGGCCGGGCTCGATTTGGCGCCACTCAGGCTCGTCCACGCGACACTTGTTCTGCGCCAGTGGGCACCTCGTGTGGAAGACACAGCCCGGCGGTGGGTTGGCGGGGCTGGGGATATCGCCTTCGAGCACCACCCTCGTGCGAATCTCCTCGACGATCGGGTCAGGCACCGGTACCGCCGAGCTGAGGGCCTGGGTGTAGGGATGGCGGGGACGCTCGTAGAGGTCGTCGACCCCTGCCAGCTCCACGATGTGTCCCAGGTACATCACCGCCACCCGATCGGCGATGTGGCGCACCATGCTCAGGTCGTGGGAGATGAACAGATAGGTGAGGTCGAGTTCGTCCTGGATGGCTTCGAGCAGGTTCACCACCTGGGCCTGAATCGACACGTCGAGGGCGGCGATCGGCTCGTCGCACACGATGAAATCGGGGTTCAGGGCGATCGCCCTGGCCACACCGATGCGCTGCCGTTGGCCGCCGCTGAACTCGTGGGGATACCGGTTGGCGTGCTTGGGGTCGAGGCCGACCAGGCTCAACAGCTCGGCGATGCGGTCGTGCCGCTCCTTCTTGCGGGCGGTGCCGTGAACGCTGAGCGGTTCGCCGATGATCGACGCCACGGTCATCCGGGGGTTGAGACAGGCGTGAGGGTCCTGGAAGATCATCTGCATCCGGGGCCTGAGCTTGCGCATCTCGTCGTTGCTCAGCGTGGTGAGCTCCCTGCCCTCGAACTGAACCGACCCGGCCGTTGCGCCGTCGAGCTGGAGGATCACCCGCCCGGTGGTGGACTTTCCCGAGCCGCTCTCCCCCACCAGGCCAAGCGTCTCGCCACGGTGGATGTCGAAGCTGACGCCGTCGATAGCCCGGACCGCACCGACCTGGCGTTTGAACACGCCCTTCATGATCGGGAAGTGCTTCTTCAGGTCGGTGACGGTGAGAAGCGCTTCACCAGGACTGGTCTTCGAGGCGGCGGCGGAGTCGAGCAGGTCGGTCACGGGTGACGCTCCCGGTCGTTCTCCGTATCCCACCAGCAAGCCACCCGATGACCGGGCCGGGTGAGCTCCAGCTCGGGCACGGTGGTCCAGCACTTCTGAAAGGCGTGCGGGCAGCGCGGAGCGAAGGAACAGCCCGCAGGCGGCGCGTAGAGGCTCGGCGGCGATCCTTTGATGCTGAGGAGCTCGTTGCCCTTCTGGTCCAGGCGGGGCAGGGAGGCCAGCAAACCCTGGGTATAGGGATGCTCGGGAGTGCCGTAGAGCTCGCGCACAGGCGCCTCCTCGACGATCCGGCCGCCATACATCACCAGCACTCGATCGGCCAGGCCGGCTACCACACCGAGGTCGTGGGTGATCCAGATCAACGCCGTGCCGAGCGTCTCCCGCAGGTCTCTCACGATCTCGATGATCTGGGCCTGGATCGTGACGTCGAGCGCGGTGGTCGGCTCGTCGGCGATGATGACCTTTGGTTCACACGCCAGGGCGACAGCGATCATGACCCGCTGACGCATCCCGCCCGACAACTCATGGGGGTAGGTCTTCAGGCGGGAGGCGGCGTCGGGGATGCCCACCAGATCGAGCAGGTCTCGGGCGCGTTCCTGCGCCTGATCCTTGGACATGTCGGTGTGGAGTTTCAACGATTCGGTGATCTGGCGGCCGACGGTGAGCACCGGGTTCAACGACGTCATCGGGTCCTGGAAGATGAAGCCGATCTTGCCGCCGCGCACTCGTCGGAGCTGATCCGCGTCGATGTTGAGCAGGTCCTGACCCTCGAACATCGCCGTGCCCTTGGGGATGCGACCCGGCGGCATCGGGATGAGTCGCAGGAGCGACATCATCGTGACGCTCTTGCCCGAGCCGCTCTCCCCCACTACCCCGAGAAACTCTCCTTCGTGCAGCGTGAAGCCGACCCCGTTCACGGCATACACGACCCCGTCCTGGGTCCCGAACTCGGTGTAGAGGTCGTCGACCTCCAGTACCGGCTCACCGACGCTCACGGTCGGCTCGATTGGCGGGCAGTGGTCGGCATTGCCAAAGCATAGCTTCGGGTGCTTCACCGCTCCTGCGGAACGGGAACTCCTCCTCAGATCGACATCTGATCGACCGAGGAGCGGCGGTTGATCAGGCGTCGAACACGAACGCCAGCGCCATCGTCAAGAAGGCGAAGATCAGGGCGAAGAGAACGGTGAGGCGGTCGAGATTGCGTTCCACGCTTGTCGATCCCGCCGCCGCCGCGCCCATGCCCCCACCGAACATGTCCGACAGGCCCCCTCCACGCCCGCTGTGCAGCAGGACCAGCACAAGGACCACCAAACCGACGATTACATACAGCGCCCCGAAGATCCATTCCATTGCGACAAGGCTAGTGGGACCGGCTCACGATCCGGTGGCACTGGGCCGGCGCTCGCCGGCCGCCTTGGCCGCTTCGATGCGCGCCGTCGTGAGCCGCGGGATTCCGTAGAACGCCAGCAGGAGCTGGCCGATCGCCGCCACGATCCACGGAGCTCGCAGCGCCGCTTCGCGTGAGGTGCTCAGGTCGGCCACAGCGACGATCGCCCCGCCGAGCACCGCACCGATCGGCAGCATCCCCCAGCCGAAGAACCGATAGACGCTGTTCACCCGGCCCAGGAGACGATCGGGGATGATGGTTTGGCGGAGGCTCACGGTGATGACGTTCCAGAGAACCCCGAAGAAGCTCGACACGGCCATCATGAGCCAGACGACTGGCCAGAACGACGTCAGGGCGATCACCATGGAGGTGAGCGCACCGGTGACCAGGGTGGCTCCGAGCGAGGGACCGGTGCCGATGGCGCGGGAGATCGCCGATGCCGTCCACCCTCCCGCAATTCCGCCCGCCGCTGCACCGGTCGTCAGGAGGGCGAACTCGGTCGGACCGGTGTCGAGCACCTCCTGGGCGAACAGCACGAAGATCGCCATCGTGATCATGTTGAGCATGTTCAGTAGGCCGAGTACGATCGCCAGCCGCCGGAGGAACAGATGGCGCCAGAGCCAGCCGAACCCCTCGCGGACCTCTCGGATCCAGGAGCGCCTGTCGCCGTCGGACGCATCCAGTTTCGCACCGGCCGGCAACAAGGTGATGAGCACCGCCGAGACAGCGAACGTGGTTGCGTCGAAGAGGAACGGAACGGCGAAGGCGAAGGCGAGGAGTGCGGCGGCGAGCGGTGGGCCGGCGAAGGTGTTGGCGATCATCTCGGCGCTCCACAACCGGCCATTTGCCCTCTCGAGATTCTGGGGGACGACGAGGCTGGGCATGATGGTCTGGGCGGCGTTGTCGTAGAGCACCTCTGCCATGCCCAGCAGCAGCGTGGCGGCCAGGATCAGTCCGTAGAGGAGCCAGTCGGTCGAACCGCCCGCCGCCTGCTCGACCTCGGCGGGGCTGGGCAGGTCCTCACCCCGTAGGAGCACGGCGGCCGCCACCGACATGGTGACGGCGGCTCGTACCACATTGGCGCGGACCATGAGGCTTCGACGCTCGACGCGGTCGGTGATCACACCCGCGGGGAGGCTGAACAGCAGCCACGGAAGCCTCTGTACGACCATCACCAGCGCGATGAGCACCGGGTTCCGGGTGATGGCGGTGGCCAGCCACGGGTAGGCGATCTGACCGACTCCGTCGCCGAGGTTGGAGATGGCACTGGCTGTGAACAGCTTCCAGTAGGACCGTCCGAGCCGGATGACGGTGCTCACTCGGTGAGTATCGCATCCTCCAGGGCCAGAACGCCCGAAGCCAATGACCGGATGTTGATCACCCGCTCGGAGCGCAGACGGTAGGAGATATCGGCGAACACCGGCACGATCGGCATCTGCTCGGACAGGAGCCGGGCCATGCGGGCGACGGTCCGGGCTCCCTCGGGTCCGTAGGGATCTTCGAGGCGGTGGAAGCCTGTGGCCAGTTCCTCGAGTCGCTCGTCGGCGAAGTCGCTGGTAACGCGGTTCGGACCGATGAACAGCGGCTCGAGAATCGACATCGCATGCGGGTAGTCGCTGCTCCAGGCCAGCCGATAGGGACCGGGCATCAGACCGGCCTCGATGGCATCGAGGTACGGACCTTTTCCGTCGGGCCGGAACTGAACCTCGATGCCGAAGGCCTCGGTCCACTGCTCTCCGACCTCCTGTACCCACTGTTCGTGGCCGTTCCCGGTGTTGAACGAGAGTTCGATGACGTCGCCGGGAATGCCGCCGCCCGCCTTGAACAAACGGCGAGCCTCCTGGAGGTCGTGTTTGCACGCCGAGCAGTTGTTGGGGACCGACCCGATGGTCCGTCCCGGTGTGAACCCCGTTGCGGGCGACTTGCCACCGCCGAAGACGCCATCGACGATGGCCTGCCGGTCGATGGCCAGACTCAGTGCGGTACGGATGCGGTAGTCGTCGAACCCGTCGACCGCGAGGGGAAAAGCGATGTAGTTGTAGGCCGTGACCGGCGGGCGAAGCAGCCGGTCGCTGACCGGACCATGCCGGAGACGTTCGATCTCCGGCTCCGGCACCGTGGTGACATCGAGCCACTCGCTGGCGTACATCTGCTCGACGGTCTCGAAGAAGTGAAACGAGACGACATGGCCGGGAACGGGCCCGAGGTAGCCGTCATAGGGCACGAGATCCAGCTCCGTAATCCCGTCCCATGGTCGGGTCCACCGATAGGGCCCGGACCCGACCGAGCCGCCCGACGGTGAGCGGGCGGCGAACGCCGGCTCGGCGAGGATCAGGGGCAGCAACGAGTTCGGCCGGTCGAGCGTGATCTCGACGGTGAGCGGATCCACGGCCTCGGCCCGCACGATGCCGGCCACCTCGGCCAGGTAGCCGGCCTCGGCCTCTGCGTCGGTTTCGAGCAGGTGATCGATGGCGGTCACGAACGCTGCGGCTTCGATGGGTTCGCCGTCGTGGAACGTGTGTCCGGCTTCCAGTTCGAATCGCCAGGTCTGATTGTCCGAGGTAGTCCACCGGCTGGCGATGTCGGGCTCGGGCAGCCCGTTTCCGCCGATCTCGGTCAGTCCCCGGTGGATGAGGCGGCCGATCTCCCGGTCGCCCGGGCCGGTCAGGTCGGCCGAGTCGAGCGAGGTAAGGCCCAGCGACCCCACGTGGAGCACGGGGAGATGGGAGGGCACCGTGAGTGTGGTCGGCGGCTCGTCGATCGGCACCGTGTCACTCGAGGCTGCACGTTCGACAGCGAGGGGCCCGCAGGCCCCCAGGGGGAGGGCCCACGCCAGAAACGATAGTGCGCAAACGCGCTGATGCCGGGGCGTCATCTCGCTACCTCGGTGGGTGGTCATGAGTAGGAGCGACGTGAAGCTAGTACGTCCAAGAGCGGCCGGTGAGGTGGTATTTACCCAGGTGGGGACATTGGCTCACCGGTGGATGAGCAATGCTCCACGGGCCGGACCGCTCGGTCCTCAGGCGAGGCGGTACTGGACGATGCGGGAGAAGTCGTCCGCTGACAGCGACGCCCCGCCGACCAGGGCGCCGTCGATGTCGGGCTGGGTCAACAGCTCGTTGGCGTTGGCCGGCTTCACCGACCCGCCGTACTGCACCCGCACAGCGTCGGCTGCCTCGCCGCCGTAGATCCCCCGCACGCCGGCCCGGACGTGGTGGCACATCGCCTGGGCGTCGGCGGCCGAGGCGGTCCGGCCGGTCCCGATGGCCCAGATCGGCTCGTAGGCGATGACCAGGCTCCCAACCTGCTCGGCGGTCAGCCCGGTGAGAGCGGCTTGCACCTGAGAGCCGACCTTGGTCTCGGCCTCGCCGGCATCGCGCTCCTCCAGCGTCTCCCCGACACAGACGATCGGTGTCATACCGGCGGCGAGAATGGCCTTGGTCTTGGCGTTGACCATCTCGTCGGTCTCGCCGAAGATCTCCCGGCGCTCACTGTGGCCGGCGATCACGTAGGTGACGTTCAGCTTGGCCAACATCGACGGGGCGATCTCGCCGGTGAAGGCGCCCTTCTCCTCGAAGTGGCAGTGCTGGGCGCCGAGGAGGAACGGCAGCTTGTCCGAGTCGATCACCGTTTGCACCGTCCGGAGATCTGTGAACGGCGGGTGCAAGGACACGTCCACCTCGTCGATGTCGTCGGTGGTGATCTTGTAGCTGAGCTCCTGGGTCAGCTTGAGCGCCTCGAAGTGGTTGAGGTGCATCTTCCAGTTACCCGAGATCAGTGGTCGGCGGGTGGCCACGGCGGTCTCCTCATGTGGTCGTCGTCATCGTGTCCTGCGAAATTGCATCCCAGCACCACATCTCCTTCAAATTCCGGCACACGACCACGCAGGATGTGGTCCCGGCACGATTTTTCGGGAGGATGTGGTCGCCCGACGAGATTCCGCGCGGAATGTGATGTGGGGTCGGGAGTGTGGGGCTCATGCGGGCGTTGTCTCACCCGCGGGGCGGCCGGCGCGGAGGGCGGCTAGTCCGGGCAGATCACCTTTTTCGATCAATTCGAGGGATGCTCCCCCGCCGGTCGAGACGTGATCCATGTCGTCGTCGACACCGAACTGCTTGGCGGCCGCCGCCGAATCGCCGCCGCCGACGACGGTGAACGCCTTGGTGTCGGCCATGGCGGTGGCGACGGTGCGGGTGCCGGCCTCGAAGCGAGGATCCTCGAACACCCCCATCGGTCCGTTCCACAACACGGTGCCGGCCTCGGCGATGATGTCGCTGAACGCGCCGGCGGTACCAGGGCCGATGTCGACTCCCATGGCGTTGGGCGGGAGGTTGACGCCGAACTGGCGGACCTCTCCCCCGGCGTCGGGATCGAACAGCGTTCCGCCGATCAGCGCGGTGACGTCGTGGGGGATGTGGATCGTCTTGTCACCGTCGAGGAGGCGGGCGCAAGTGTCGATCATGTCCTCCTCGAGCAGGGAGGTGCCCACCGAATGACCCTGGGCGGCCAGGAAGGTGAAGGCCATCCCACCGCCGATGATGAGCTCGTCCACCACCCCGAGCAGCGCTTCGATGACGCTGAGCTTGTCGCTCACCTTGGCCCCACCCATGATGGCGACGAAGGGCCGGCGGGGTTGGTTGCGGACGCCGAGGAGCACCTCCACCTCCCGGGCGAGGAGGCGACCGGCGGCAGCGGGAAGCGTCTGCGGTGGGCCAACGATGCTGGCGTGAGCTCTGTGGGAGGCGCCGAAGGCATCGTTGACGTACAGGTCCTGTCCTGCCACGAGTTCGGCGACGAACGCCGGGTCGTTGGCCGTCTCGCCGGGATCGAAGCGAAGGTTCTCGCGCAGCTTCACCGCCGGTGCCACGCCGGCCAGATGCTCCCGGACCGGGTCCATGGAATAGGCCGGATCGGGCTTGCCCTTCGGCCGCCCGAGGTGCGAGCAGGCGGTGACGGTGGCACCTCGCTCCACCAGCCACTCGAGGGTCGGAAGGGCGGCCCGGATCCGGAGGTCGTCGGTGATGACGCCGTCCCGGACAGGCACGTTGAAGTCGACACGAACGAGCACGTTCTTGCCGTTGACGTCGCCGAGGTCCTCCAGTTCGGGGACTCCGTTGATCACCGAATGCCTCAGGCCTGGTTGGCGGCGCCCACCAGGCTGGCCATGTCGACCAGCCGGTTGGAATAGCCCCATTCGTTGTCGTACC
>JBFGLT010000121.1:0-9480 GCA_041576015.1 Acidimicrobiales bacterium | reverse complement strand
TCAACCACGACAGCGGGCCGAGGGCTTTGTGGAGATCTCCCACCGACACGCTCATGAACGCCCGAACCACCGCCGGATCGAAGTGGCTCCCCGAACAGGCAACCAGTTCGGTCCGCGCCGCCTCTACCGACATCGGCCGCTTGTACGACCGGGTGGCGGTCATGACCTCGAAGGCGTCGGCGACGGCCACGATCCGCCCGCTTCGGGCGATCTCCTCGCCGGCCAGGCCGTGCGGGTAGCCGGTCCCGTCGAAGCGCTCGTGGTGCTGGTCCATCGCATGGATCCACTCCCCCAACCACGCGGCGAGCCCGGCGGCGTGGGCCGGTCCGCCCGCCGGGTGGCGGCGGAGGACCTGCCATTCGTCGTCGGAGGGCCGCCCCCGCTTGTTCAGGATCTCGGGCGGCACATCCATCTTTCCGAGGTCGTGCAGGAGTGCCGCCCACTCGAGCCGGTCCCGCTCGTCCGGTTCGAGATCGAGCTCGTCGGCCAAGAGCATCGTCATCGCCCGTACCCGCTCGCTGTGGCCGCGGGTGCGCCGGTCGTGGGCATTCAGGGCGGCGACCAGAGCGAGAACGTTTTCCGCCACGGTGGCCTCGTCGCGGTCGGGGGATTCGAGGCGTCGGGCCAGCCGTTTGGGGCTCGCCGAGCGCAAGGCGACCCCGAATCGGTTCGGCATCTCGTCGGGAAACAGCAGCGAGAGCCTGAGCAGTAGCGCCAGGGGCAGCAGGCCCCGCAGAACTCGACCGGATGCGGCCAGTGTCACCAGGGCGGCCGGAAGCGTGACGGCGAGGACAGCGAACCACGGGGCGTCGGGAACGAGCGCGACCAACCCGTGGCGGAAAGCGACACTGGCGAGGAAGGCGAGCACGAACGGTCCCACGTGCACCAGGGCACGAAGGGCGGCCGCCGCCCGGGGCCGGGCCGTCCACCGATTCTCCTGCTGGAACGCCACGGGTGTTCTCCAACCGCCGGTAGCGAACCCTTCGCCAACCCGACGAACCTCTGGTATCGACCGGATCGGCGAATCGACTTGAGGAGACGAAGTGCCCAGGCGACGCGCATGTTCGGATCGCCGGCCCGGGCGGCCAGACTCGGGTTTGTGCGCTGGCTGCCGAGCGACCTACTCCGCGAGATCCACGAGGACGGACTGTTCGATGCCGCCGCCGGCGTCGCCTTCTGGCTGCTGTTGAGCCTGCCGGCGGCCCTCCTCGCCGTTCTCTCGTCCGTGTCGCTCCTCGGCGACGGCCTCACGGACGAGTTGCGGACTGCGCTACTCGACTTCGTTGAGCGCACGTTCGGTAGCGAATCCGAGCCGATCGCCGAATCGATCGATTCGCTCTTCGACCGGCCCCGCCCCGGTCTCCTCAGCCTGGCGATCGCAACGGCCCTCTTCACCATCTCACGGGGGTTCGCCGGCCTCATCCGCGGCCTCGACACGGTCTACGACGTCGAGGAGACACGCAACTTCGCCCACACGCGTGCACTCGGAATCGGCTTGGCGATCGGCACGCTCGGAACCGTCGCCGCCTCGACCTCGGTGTGGGCGGCGACCGACGGATGGCCCGCAGGGCTTCGGCTGCCAGGGGCCCTCGCCGTGCTGATCCTCTGGGCGGCCACGATGTACCACGTCGGACCGAACCATCACACTCCGTGGCGGTTCGACGTGCCGGGTGCCGTCCTGTCGGCGGTCGGGTGGCTGGCGGTGTCGCTCGGCTTCCGGTGGTACATCAGCCTCCTGGGCACCGGGAACGACCTGCTCGGCGCCACCGGGGCGATCCTGCTCGGTCTCACCTGGCTGTGGGCTGCCTGCGTGGTGTTCCTGGTCGGAGGCGAGCTCAACCAACTCCTGGCTGCCCGGGCCGGAGTCGTGTCGACGCCACGATCCCTTGTCGGACACGTGCGTTCACGGATCCGGCCCGACGAGTAGAGCACCCCGGCGGAGACGGCAGCATCCAGAAGGGACCGCAACAGCTTCGGATGCCTTCCGCCCGGCACTCCTCGCTGTCGCGGTCCCTCTGAAGCAGAGAATAGATCCTCATGTCAGGAACCACCTCGTCAAGAGACAGATGCCACCGATGTCCGACCGGCCGATGCTGCTCGCCGGGTGCCTGCGAAGGCTCGACGCTAGGTTGCCCGAGTGCCTGCTGCCTTCACCGCCGACGACGCACGCTCGTTCACTTCGGGGAACCACCTCTCGGTCCACGAGGTGCTCGGCGCCCATCCCGACCCGACCGGGAGCGTGAGGTTCGGTGTCTGGGCGCCGAACGCAACGGCGGTCCACGTCGTCGGCGACATGAACGGTTGGCGCGCTACGAACGAGGCGGCGCTGGCGCAGGGTCGGTCGGGCGTCTGGCACGCCGATGTGGCAGCCGACATCGGCCAGCGATACAAGTTTCGCATCAGCCCGCCGGCGGCCGAGGCGTTCGACAAGAGCGACCCGTTCGCGTTTGCCACCGAGCAGCTCCCGGGAACGGCGTCGGTGATCGCCGACCGGTCCTACGAGTGGGACGACGCCGAGTGGTTGTCGACCCGAGGTCAACGAATCGCCCACGATGCGCCCGTGTCGATCTACGAGGTCCATCTGGGGTCGTGGCGGCACGAGCCGGGCGGTTTCCGGGCGATCACCGAGCCACTGGCCGGATATGTGTCCGACGCCGGATTCACCCACGTGGAACTACTGCCGATCACCGAGCATCCCTTCTACGGGTCCTGGGGATACTTGACCACCGGCTACTTCTCGCCCACGGCGCGCTACGGGTCGCCCGCCGACCTCAAGGCGTTCATCGACCACCTCCACCAGCGGGGTCTCGGGGTGATCCTCGACTGGGTGCCCTCACACTTTCCCGACGATCGCCACGGGCTGGCGCAGTTCGACGGCACACCTCTGTACGAGCACCCCGACCCACGGCTCGGACACCATCCCGACTGGGATAGTTGCGTCTTCAACTACGAACTGCCCGAGGTACGGAGCTTCCTGCTGTCCAGCGCCCACTTCTGGATCGACGAGTTCCACATCGACGGGCTGCGGGTCGATGCGGTTGCCTCGATGCTCTACCGCGACTACTCCCGGCCCGACGATGCATGGATTCCCAACGAACACGGCGGCAGGGAGTACCTGGAAGCGGTTGGCTTGCTCCAGGAGTTGACTCGATCGGTCCATTCCCGCCATCCGGACGTCCAGGTGATCGCCGAGGAATCGACGGCCTGGCCCGGCGTGACGGCGCCAATCGATCGTGGGGGTCTCGGCTTTGGCTACAAGTGGGACATGGGGTGGATGCACGACACCCTGCAGTACCTGCACCGGCGGCCGGCGGACCGGCGCCGCCACAACCGCGACCTCACCTTCCGCTCGGTGTACCGCACGTCCGAGCAGTACGTCCTCCCGCTCTCCCACGACGAGGTCGTGCACGGCAAAGGGTCGCTGCTCGGCGGCATGCCCGGCGACCCCTGGCAGCAACGGGCCAATCTGCGCCTGCTGCTCGGCTACCAGTGGACCACGCCGGGCAAGAAACTGCTGTTCATGGGGGGTGAGTTCGGAGTGCCCTCGCAGTGGGATCACGATGCCGAGCTGCAATGGTCGCTGCTGTCCCGACCCGAACATCGCGGCATCCTCGATCTCGTCGGCGGCCTCAACCGCCTGTACCGCACGACGCCGGCGCTCCACCGCGGCGACGGAACCGAAGAGGGGTTCCAGTGGCTGGTCGGCGACGACGACGTCAACGCCGTGTTCGCGTTCCTTCGACGGGCCGGTGGCCACCCCCCTGTGCTCGTCGCCGCCAACTTCGGGGAAACTCCCCAGGACGGGTACCGGATCGGCGTCCCCGTCGCGGGTCGGTGGCGCCCGCTGCTCGAAACCGACGATCCCGCCTATGGGGGTAGCGGAGTCCTCAACGACCGGATCGGCACCGAGGACCACCGAGCCCACGGCCAGGAACAGTCCCTGAAGATCCGGCTCGGTCCGCTCGCCCTGACCATCCTGACCCTTGACTGATCAGCCCGGCCTCGGCTGGATCCGGTAGATGCGCCCCTCCCCGGCAGCGAGGTCGGGCACGAGGTGGAACACGCCGTTGTGGCGCACACGTGCCAGCCGAGGCCGGCGCCCACGCTCGGTCGAGTAGACCGGAATCAGTTCGGTTCCGCCGGCGAGGCCCTGGATGCCGAACGGCCCGGTGGCGGCCACCGTGTCGTAGTTGGCGACGAACACCAGGTCCGCCCCGGGGATGTCGTGTGTCCAGGCCGCCGTCCCCCGAAGACCCGTTGCGTCAGGCGGGATGAGCCATCGCACCGGAGCTCCGGCCAGATCGTCGAGCACTTCGTCGGCGACGAGCCGCAGGGTCGTGATCCGGTTGAACAGCTTGGTGTTCGACCCCCACAGGTAGCGATCGCTGAACCGAGCCTTCGACGGGTACACGTTGGAGTTGCCGGTCTCGTGGAATACGAACAGCTTGGTGTACCGCTCGTTCTCGACCGGTTCGGTCCGCGCGTCCCTCAGCTCGAACCCCAGTCCGACATACGACGGCATGTCGGTGAGGAAGAGCGACGTGAACAGGCGCAGCTCGTTGCCCGCCCGGTAGAACTCGTCGAAGCGGGGATCGTCCTTGTCGGCGGTGATCACGGTGAAGGCCGGGGCGGTGCGCCGGGTGGCGTGATCGTCGAGGTACCGGCGGAAGCGGCGGAGGAACTCCGCAGTCCCCACCGGCTCGGACTGAAGGTCGCCGAGGGCGGCATCGGCCTGCGAGGCCTCCAGGTGGTCCAGCTCCTCGCCGTATTGAAACACGTCCCGGGCCGGCAGGAAGGATTCGGCGAAATAGCCGAACCACGGCACGTCACCGGCGATCGTCGACTTGACCCAGCCGAGGATGTCGTAGCGGTCGTCAACCGACGCCGGCACGCCGCCGGGGCGCATCTGCACGTGGGCCATGTCGCCCCGCATGAAGTCGAACGCCCCGACCCGCTGCGCCTCGTGGTAGTGGCGGGCCACGTAGTCCCAGACATGGAGCCGGGGTCTGGCGAAGTCGAGATCCCAGGATCCGGGTCGGGCCAGCTCATAGAGCTTGTAGCGGGCGAGGGGCGAGAACACCCGCGACATGAGCTCGGGTTCGGAGATCACGAAGTCGGGCCATTCGAGGCCGGACGCGTCCACCACGACGTGGGACGGGTCCCGGTCGATCTCGATACCCCGGAAGGGCACGCCCATCGTGGCGGGTGCCGGCTCGAACCCGGCCCGCTTGACCTGGCGGAGCAGCGACACCCGGCGATCGAGCCGGCGGTCGGGGTCGCCGGTCGGTCCGAAGAGGGCGGCCAGCCGGGTGGCCTCGTCGGCGGCGAACAGGTCCCCGGGCGCCACGTCGCCAGTCGCCGGTCCCTGGGTTCGGTACCAGGTGGTGACGAGCTCCTCGACCCGGGCGACGACGTCGTCGGACCAGTCGATGATCCGGCGCCGCCGGATGTGGATCCACTCGAACAAGTCGGGGTTGGCGAGCGTCTGCTCGGAGAACCGGTCGGTATGGGGGATCACGTCCATCCCGACGGTCTTGCCCATCAGGTGGAGGAGATTCGACGTGGCCCGGAGTTGACGGGCGGGCGTGTCCAAATGCGGGCCGGCGGCTCGGATCTCCGGCGACATGAACGCCGGGTTGAGGTTCCAGCTCGCCATCCCGTAGAGGCTGCCGACCGCTCCCGGCTCCCAGATCGGCAGCAGGTGGACACTGTCGACGTGCCCGGGCACGGTCAACGCGTACTTGACGACCCCGGCGTAGTCGCCGACGGTCCGGACGTTGACGCCGACCATGTTCGTCCGGCGGAGCCACGAGGGGTCGCCGTCGGATGCTCTCGGGGATCGAATCGCCTCAGGCAACTCGGTCGGCGCGGCCTCTGGATCGGTCGCCTCGGGCGACAACGCACTATCGACGGCGGTGCCGAACCGGCTGCGCAGGAGATCGATAACCCGCGGCCACGGCAGCTCGAGCACTCGGGGTGGGCGGGCGCCGGGCAGGAAGGATGCGTGGCCGGCCCGATACTCGGCCTCGCCCTTCACCGGCCGGCTCACGGGCGATCGACGAACTGCACCTCGTAGTCGCGAGTCAGCACGACATCGGCGAGACTCCGGTGCTTGGAGATGATCTCGTGCTCGAGTTTGAGGACCTCTTCGATGAAGGGGTCGAAGGCCTCGCGACCACGGGTGAGCCGGTGGTCGAGGGTTTCGAGCCGGTTCCGGGCGATGAACACCCGGGTGTCCACATGCTCACACAGCGATGTGTAGACGCCCTCGGCGATCACGACGCGTGCGCCGTCGAGCGAGATCGTCTCCTCGTCGATCATGTTCTGCTCGTACCGGACGAGTGGCTTGACGATGCTGTCGGCCCCGTCCTGGGCGGCAGCGAGGTGGCTGTCGAGGAGGTCGAGGCGGACCTCGGTCGTGCCGACCCAGGCGATGTTGGCCCGCCGGGCCGCATCGTTGAACTTGGGCGGCAGCACGTAATAGTCGTCCTGCTGGAGCACGACGGCATCGAGCCCCCGCTCCACGAAGGCGTCGGCGAGGGCGTGCCCGGTTTCGGATTTTCCGCTTCCCGACTCCCCGGCCACCGTGATGGTCCAGCGGCGCGGAGAAGTCGCCACCTCCTCGTGCAGCCGATCGACGATGGCGGCGGCCGCAGAGCGATGCTCGTCGCCGATGAGGATGACGTCACCTTCCATGGCCGCCAAGTGTGCCACGGACGCGTCTGCTGGGAAACGGTCCGGGTGAGCTCACCCGGACCGTCTCGGATCGGACAGCTAGGCAGCCCGGCTCGGTGCGACGATCACCGGCAGCCCGGTGGAGTTGGTGAACTCGTGCACCGAGAACTTCGACAGCAACCGCTCGGGCACTGCGACGGCGGTGATGCCCTCCCCGAGCCGGCCCCGGACGTTGGCGCCGAGCTCGCCGAGCGAGGTGACGGTCACCGGGGTGTCCCCGGCTCGGACCGCGCCGAGGTGATCGGCATAGTGAGACCGGAGCTGCTCGAGAGCGAGCGTCTCGGCTTCGTTCCAGGACAGGCCTTCGGATTCGGCGAAGTCCCGGATGTCGCGCTGCACGCGATCGGTGATCACCATGACGACGCTGGCCGCTCCCCCGCGCGCGACGGTGTCGTCGGCGAGGCTGAGCGTGGAGTCGCCACCGGTGGTGGGTTCGACGACGGTGAGCAGGTGCTCGCGAGTGGACATGGGGGTTCCTTTCACAGGGGGATGAGTTCGCCGGCGGCGCCGGCGGTTCCGCTGGGGATGGGCGGTCTAGGGTCCTCGGGCCGGTCGGACGGCGCACGGTCGGCGGCCCAGGGGATGGCGGCGACGAGGTCCCACAGGAACTCGTCGGACACGTCCTCCCGAGTGAGGAGGAGTCGGTAGTAGATCGGTCCGAGGAGGCCGTCGAGGAGCTCCTCGATGTCGGCTTCGCTGGCCTCGCCACCGAGGACGTCATCGACCAGCGACGCTGCCAGGGCGCGCCGTCGAGCCCAGAAGGCGCTGAACCGCTCGGCCAGCTCCGGATTTCTGGCGGCCTCGCCGACCATGCCGGCCACGAGCGGGCCGAAGTCGGTCCGCTGATTGAGCCGGACGATGTCCTTGACGAACACGAACAGGTTGAAACGCGGATCGGGATCGAGGGGAACAGGTTGCACGGCCTCGCTGGCCAGCGAATCGACCAAGTCGATGACCAGGTCCTCCTTGGATGACCACCGGCGGTACAGGGTGTCCTTGCCGACGCCGGCGGTCTTGGCGATCGCCTCCATGGTGGCGCCCGTGTACCCGCACTGGGCGATGACGGTGCGCGCCGCCGCCAGGATCGCTCGATCCCGGCTGGGATCCCGTGGGCGGCCGCGGCGGGTGGTCACGTTCCTCAGTATAACCAAACGCAAGCGTTTGGTAAATACCCCAGAGCCACATTTTCCGTTGCCGTGGCCGCCGAGACGGCGTGGATCTCACCGATCGCCGACCATGACCGACCCCACCCGTCCGGCCGACCATCATGAACGGCATGAGCGACTGGAAGCGGCCCGGCCCCACGGGGGCGCTCGTCTACGCCGTGGCCGCCGCCCTGCTCGGCGGTCTGGTCACCGTGATCACCCGGCTGCGGTTCGCCAAGTCCAGGGGCCGGCGCCGAGCGGCACGAAACCTCCCGGCCGGCGCCGTGATCATCGTGTCCAACCACGCCAGCTATGTCGACGGCGTGCTCCTCGCGCTGGTGTGCCGCCGGCAGGGGCGGTCGGTCCGGCTCCTCGCCACCGCCGAGGTGTTCGGTCTTCCTCTGATCGGCCGGCTGGCCAGAAGGATCGGCTTCATCCCGGTCGCCCGAGGCTCGGACAGGGCCGCCGATTCGCTCGATCAGGCCGCCCTCGCCCTCGAGGCCGGGGAGGCGGTCGGGATCTTTCCCGAGGGCCGCACGACGAGGGATCCCCACCACTGGCCAGAGCGAGCCAAGACAGGCGCCGCGCGCCTGGCCCTCCGAACCGGTGCCCCGATCGTGCCCGTCGCCATGGTCGGGACCCATCGCGTCCTCGACAAGCGCCGCCCGATCAGATCCATTCTGTTCAACCTCGTCCTCCGACCCGAGGTGCTCACCCGGGTCGGTGAACCCATCGACATGCGCAAGCTCGCCGGCGAGGCAGAACCGACCCCCGAACAGGTGCGCCAGCTGTCCGACGAGATGATGAGCCGGATCGTCCGCCTCGTCGAGGAACTACGGGAGGAGATCGCCCCCGACCCGGCGGGCGTCTCGCGCCCGGAGAACCCTCACGCCGCCTGAGGACCGGCCCGACACCGTTTACACCCGGCGCAAACGTGGTATCGGCGATGCATGGGGATCCGGCCGCACGCTCTCGAGTATCTAGATTCGGAGGACCATCGCCCGGCGGCGCCCCGCGCCATGTCCGTACCGCCCTGGCTCGATCAAACCGCGTCTTGGTCCTGGCGACTACTACTCGTTGCGTCGGTGATCATCGGCGGCCTCTGGTTGCTCTCGTTGGTTCGGGTGGCGGTCGTGCCGGCGCTCATCGCAGTGATTTTCGCGTCGACGGTGCGCCCACTCGTCACGACACTTTGCCGGCGGGGCTTTCCTGCGCTGGTGGCGACCACCCTCCCCTTCCTCGCCCTCTTGGCGTTGGTCGGCGGCGGCCTGTACGTCGTCGCCATCGTGGCCATCGCCGAGATCAATGCATCCGAGGTCGAGTTCCAGACGGTGCAGACCGAGATCGAGACCTGGCTCATCGACGGGCCACTCGGCCTCACCCGTGCCGAGCTCGACGACATCGAAACCGAAGCAGTTTCGGCGCTCAGCAGCGGCGTCCGCTCGTTCGGGGTCAACCACAGCCGGGGCATGCTGTCGATCGCGACGGGCACGTTGCTGGCGGTCATGCTGGCGTTCTTCTTCACCAAGGACGGCCCCGATCTGTGGGACCGGACGGTGTCGAAACTCAACCCGGCCCGGCGGTCGGCCGTTCGTGAGGC
>JBFGLT010000120.1:0-9549 GCA_041576015.1 Acidimicrobiales bacterium | reverse complement strand
GCCCTGTCCGTCGGCGACCGCTGCGATCCCGACCGGTGACGAGGCCCGGATCCCGGTGACGGGAGAGCCGGTTTCGAGATCGGTCTGCGCCGCCGGCGCCAGCTCGATCGGGAACTGGGTTACCTCACGGGCAACGACATCCACCAGATGGACAGCCGCATCGGTGGTGGCCAAGAGACGATCTTCCGTTGCCCATTCGACCTCTCGGTAGCGCTCTCCCGCACCTAGCACGCCGAGGAATGGGCCGCCGTCTACCAGCGCTCGTTGGAGTGCGCTCAGCCCGTCGAAACCAGGGTCGCGCCGATACGTTTCGACGGCCATCAGCAACGCCAGCTGGCGGTTCCACTCCGAGACGAAGCCCGCTTGGCTTGCGATGCGGGCGGTTTCGGCATCGCGGGCCCGCTGCGCTGCGACGTCGCGCTGCGCCACGGCGTACAGCCCGAACACCGCCGCAACGAGCGCGGCAGTGGCGAGGAGGACCATTACCCGCCGGCGCCGACCGGCCGCTCGACGGACCAGCTCCGAATCATGTTCACGACTGGCCCCGAGAAACTCCCGCTCGCCGGCGGTGAAGGCAAGCTCCGTTTCCGCAGCCCAGGTGTCGAACTGCGCCAGCCGGCCACCGGTGAGTAGGTAGGAGGCGTCGTAGCCGGAATCCCTCCATTCGCTGATCGCCGCATCGAGCCGCCGGCGGAGCACCAGTTCGTCACGTTCGTCCTCGATCCAGCCGGCGAGGCGCTTCCACGCCCCGAGCAGGGCTTCGTGAGCCACTTCCACGGTCGGTGCGCGGGAGACCGGGTCGGCGTCGAAGGTGAGCAGCCGGTGGGCCCCGAACCGGCGCAACCCGTCGTCGAGCGCGGCCTTGTCGATCTCGAGGGCAGTCAGGTCGGAACGAGCCACTCGACGTCGAAGGTTCTCGCCGCTCTCGTCCACCGTCACCAGACGGAGGAATGCCTGCCTCACGGCGCGCTGCCCGGAAGGACCAAGGTCGTTGTACAGCTTCTCGGCTCGGTTGGCAAGGGCACCGGCGACACCGCCCGACGCGCGATACGCCTCGAGCGTGAGCAGGTCGGCCGAGCGGTGGTCGAACAGTTCGGTCAAGGCGTATTGCATCAACGGAAGACCGCCGGGCTGGTCGGAGACGTCGCCGGCGACCTCGCCGGCAAGCCCCGGCTCGACGTCGAGGCCCACGGCGGTGGCCGGGCCTTCGACTGCGGCGCGAAGCCCGTCGCTGTCTGGCATCGTGACCGGGACCAGTCCCGAATCGACCAGCGCTCCGAACGCCGGGTACCTGAGCGGCCGGTCGAAGAAGTCGGCCCGCATCGTGAGGACGACCCGCAGCCTCGACCGGGGAGTACTGACGGCGGCGACGAGGTTGTCGAGAAACAGCGTGCGAACCGCTTCCGCCGCAACCATGACGAACAGCTCCTCGAACTGGTCGATCACGAGTACCAACTCCGTTGGGTGACGAGGCAGTACCGAGTCGATGACCCGCTCGAGACCGTGTTGATCGACCGCCAGGTCATCGCCGAACGGACCGGACCGCACGGCAACCCGCTGCAGCGCACCCTCCAGCTCGTCGAACGGATACGGCCCGGGAAACATCTCGACCACAAGCGGCGGATCCCGACCGCCCTGGAGCCGAGGTATGAGACCCGCCTTCACCACGCTTGACTTTCCCGAGCCCGACGGGCCGACGACCGCCACCAGTCGCCGCTGGTCCAATGCCTCCCGGAGTCGGTTGACGAGCTCGTCCCGACCGAAGAAGTCACCGGTATCGCTCGACTGGAACGCACGAAGCCCCTTGTAGGGACAGCGGGTATCGGGGCGTTTGGGCTTTGGTGCTCCGGCCGTTCCCAGCGCATCGACCCCGAGGGCTCGTTGCAGCGCACGAGCGAGATCATCGGCGCGGGGCGCATCGGCTGATGTGAACGCGGCGCTCGTGACTGCGCGCACCCGCGGGTTGCTGGCTGCGTTCGCCAGGCGCGTGGATCCGCCGTCGATCGGCGTTGGGGCAACTCGCTCCAGCAGATTCTTGGCCACGTGAGCGAACGCCAGTCGGTCGTCGCTCACCTCGCCGGGAGAGTGCCCGACGACGAAGTCGGTGAGGTGGGCATCGCCCTCGGCGGTGATCAGGATGGCATCGGTCGACACGGCTCCGTGGACGACTCCGGCTGCGTGGGCAGCGGCGATCGCATCGCCGACCTGGCCGATAATCCTCAGCGCCGCCGTGGCATCGATCTCATGCTCGGTCAGGAAGCGTTCCAGCCGATCGCCGTCGACCCATCGCAGGACCTGGTACACCCGGCCGGGCTCACGCCAGGTGTCCAAAACGTCGACGATGTGAGGATGATGCAGCTTGGCGATACGTGCGGTGTCGGCCTCGTAGCGAGCGATGAATCGTGAGTCGTCGGCGTCGGGTGGTCCGATCACTCGGATCGCGACTTCACGCCCGACCGACCGCTGATAGCCGCGGAGGGTTTCCGTCCGGTCACTGGACACGGTTCCTCGCAGCTCGTAGCCCCGGACAGCGCGCGCTTCCCCGTTGGTCTCGTGAATGGCGACGTCGAGTGAGGGGTCCCGTTGCAGGATGCTGTCCTCGAGACTGGCGAGGCGGTCGGACGGCTCGATGCCCAGTTCGTCGATGAACTGGTCGCGCGTTCGGGCGTAGGCGCGCAGTGCGTCCCCGTGACGCCCGGCGCGATACAGGGCGATCATGAGCTGTGAACGGAATCGCTCCTGCAGGGGATACTCGACGACCAGGCTCTCCAGTTCGCCGATGAGCAACTCGTGTCGCCCGAGCACCAACTCTGCGTCGATACGGTCACCGATGGCGACCAGCCGGGACTCGTTGAGGCGCGTGATCTCGGGACGGAGGACGGGCTCGCCGTCGAGGTCAGCGTAGGGGTTCCCCCGCCACAGGCCCAGGGCGTCGGTCAGGGTCTCCGATGCCGCGACGGGATCGAGCCCGACGAGCTGTCGAGCCTCGTCGATCGCCGAGCAGAAGCGGCGCTCGTCCACGGCGGTGTCGGTCAGCTTCAACGAGTATCCAGCCCGGTCGGTCGCAAGAACACCACCAATGCTGCTCCGGAGGTGGTGGACGTAGCCCTGCACGGTCTTGCGAGCGGTGGCCGGCACCACCTCGCCCCACAGGCCGTCGATGAGCGCGTCGGTCGTGACCGTCGATCCCCGAGCGGCGAGCAGAATGGCGAGAACGAGTCGCTGCTTCGGACCGCCCAGTGGGACCTCGGCTGCCTGTTGGCGGGCAGCGACAGGACCCAGAACCTGGAAGTCCACGATTCGACTGTAATGAAAGCCGGCGGTTGAGGGAACCGGGCACCCAACACGGAGAGTTCGCCCCGCATCGGGTCGCGAACGGCCCGACCGGGGCGACCTCCCCGGAGCCCTGAAGTTCAGCTTCCGGCCGTCCAGTTCGGGGCCAGTCCCACATTCGGGCCGGCCCCTGTCGACACGCTGTCACTGGTCCAGTTCGGAGCCAGTCCGGCATTGGGCCCGCCTCCCGTCGTTCGTTGGCCGATGTTCCAACCTGGAGCGAGTCCGACGTTGGGCCCGACCGACACATCAGCAACCGTTGCGGTCGCCGGGGTCTGGTTAGGTCCAACGCTCGACTCGGTCGCAAGAGAGACGGCGAGAGCCAGGCTGAGGATGAGGGCCGCCACCGTGGCCGCCAGCGAGATGGTGACTCGGCTTCGGTTTGGGTGGTGAGGAATGGCGATGGTCATGGCGATGCTCCGTTTCACTGTGCGCCGGGCGGAGGCGGTGAGCCTTCGACCGACGGGTGTTTCACGGCGGCATCGTCCGCGGACCCGGTTGGAAACCGGAAGGAACCCCGGTGCTCAACGTGTCGACGAGTTTGGGACTCGAATCCTGCTCAGAGCCCAGGGTTTCTTGACATGTGAGTATTTGCTCACATATTGTCGAGGGTGTGGACGAGGTGTTTCGGGCGATCAACGATCCGAGCCGGAGGCTGCTGCTCGACAAGCTCTACGAGCGTGACGGTCAAACGCAGGGCGAGTTGTGCAGACACCTCCCGGGAATGACCAGGTACGGCGTCATGAACCATCTCAAGACGTTGGAAGAGGCGGGACTGATCACCACCCACAAGCAGGGCCGGTCGAAATTCCACTATCTCAACCCGGTCCCGATCAGACTGATCCACGACCGCTGGATCAGTAGGTTCGCCGAGCTACGCGTCAATGCGATCGCCGGCATCCAGGCCCGCCTACAGACAGGAGAACACGCGATGGAAAAACCACTCCACATCTACAAGTCCTACCTCCGCGGCTCGGTCGAGGAGGTGTGGGACGCCATCACGAATCCCGACAAGACGCGCCAGTACTTCTACGGGACGCTCGTCGAGTCCGATTGGGACGTCGGCTCACCGATGAACTACTTCTACCCCGACGGACGGCAGGCGTCGGAGGGGCAGATTCTGGCGATCGATCCCCCCAAGCGACTGGAGTTCACGTTCCTGGCGCTCTGGGACGAGACGTTGACGGCCGAGGGGCCGGCCCGCGAGGTGTGGCGGCTCACCCAGATCAACGAGATGGTCGAACTGGTCATCGAGTTGTACGACGCTGGACCCAAGACGCTTCGCGACTTCGCCGACGGGTTCCCCTATATCGTCGCCGGGCTCAAGAGCCTGGTGGAGACGGGCGAGGCGCTCCCGCCGCCGTACGCGGAGTGATCGAACGAACCGAAGGAAAAGAAGCCATGACAAACAACCCGATCGTGCACTGGGAGATCCTCGGCCCTGACGGGGAGGCTCAGCGGTCGTTCTACTCGACCATCTTCGACTGGAATCTCGCAGCGGTGGATGGGTTCCCCAGCTACTTCACCGCCGAGGACGACGGCATCGGCGTCGGCGGCGCCGTCGGCCGGGGAATGGACGAAATGCCCTCTTACACCTGCATCTATGTCCAGGTCGAGGACATCGACCAGACGCTGGCGGCGGTGAACGACGGCGGAGGTACCACCGTCGTTCCCCGAACGGTGATCCCCGACGTGGTCACCTTCGCCCTCTTCACCGACCCGGCCGGGAACCTGGTTGGCCTCACCGAGCCTGACGGGTAGTCCGGCTCGCCGCGCAACATCGGTGCGCACTCGTGCATCGTTGTGGTAGATGGATACGACACCGGCGCCCACCGAACCGCTTAGCCTCGTGGCCCAGGACGGGATGGCCAATCTGTTCGCCCGCGAGCATCGCCCGATGCTGCGGATGGCGACGCTGATGGTCGGCTCTTCGGCCGTCGCCGAAGAGATCGTGCAGGACGCCTTCGTGACAGTCGGGGCCCGCTGGTCGTCGCTGGAGAGGCCCGGCGCCTACCTCAGGAAGACGGTCGTGAACGGGTGCGCACAGACACTTCGTCGTCGGGGGGCGGAGAGCCGGGCGCTGGCGTCCCGACCGCTGGACCTGGACATGGAGCTCCCGACCCGGCTCATCGAACTGCGGGAGGCACTCGACCACCTGAGCGATCGGCAACGCCTTGTCGTCGTGTTGCGCTACTTCGTCGACCTGTCCGACAACGACATCGCCGAGGTGCTCGGTGTCCGACCATCGACGGTCCGCTCGCTGGCGCACCGTGCCTTCGAGGTGCTTCGAAAGGAGCTGGAATGACCACACTGGAGGACCGACTCCGGGCCGATCTGCCCGAACTGGCCGACGCCCTCTTGGAAAGCGAGCCGATCGAACCGGGGCGCCCGATGGAACTGACCGGTATCCCGTTCGCCGACGGCCGCCCCCGCCTCCTGACGCGCCGGCGGGTCCTCGTCTCGGCTGCGGCTGTCGCCGCCGCCGGTGTGGCGGCCGGAGCCGGCTGGCCGTGGCGGTTAGGAAACGGCGGCCGCATCGAGGTGTCGGGATCGCCGGCGCCAGCGGGATTCGGTACCTGGACCTCGATCGCCCCGGCGCCCATCGAGCCCCGGCCCTATGCGATGACCGCCTGGACCGGTACCCGGGTGTTGTTCTGGGCGGGGTCCAGCCTGAGCCGGGGCTTCGCCTACACCGACGGCGCCTTCTACGACCCGGAGGCCGATGTCTGGGAGCCGATGGCGGTACCCGGCTGGGGGCACCCGGGATTGACGTCGGCGTTCTTCGACGGCGAGCTCTATGCGTTGGCCAAAGGCGGCGGCACCCGATTCGATCCGATCGCCGGCACGTGGCGTGATCTCCCACCGGTCGAGGGCATGTACTTGGCTGCCACCGTCGCCAGTGACGGCGGCATCTGGGGCCTCGGACCCGCCGACCTCAACCGGACCGGGCAACCCGACCTGGCCATCGCCCGGTACCACCCCGATGAGGACCGATGGACCTACGGCCCGGTCTGGGAGGGAACCGCCGAGCGGGCGTCGGTCGTCGCCTCGTTGGCCGTGCTGGAGTCCACCTCGGTGTGGACCGGTTCGGAGATCGTCGTCTGTGATGCGTCCGGTGGATGCGTCGCCTTCGACCCGGCTGGGGAGAAATGGCGAGAGGTACCCGCCCTCTCCGGTGCCGCCTCACCCTCCATCGCCGTCGGCACCGACCTCGGGTTGGCGATGGTCGTGCCCGCAGGGGACCGTCGAGGGGCCGCAGTGCATCTCCTCACCGACACCGGATGGGAGGAGCGGGCATCCGGGATTCCGATGGCGGAACCGGCCACCGCCACCACTGTCGCGGCCGGCACGTGGCTCGTCGTGTTCGGCAGCGGCCAGCCGCCCGTCGTCGTGCATCTCCCGACCGGAGTCTGGCACGAGACGGTCGACGGACCGCTCGGCGGCGTCCAGGGGCCGAACACCGCCTGGACCGGCGAACAGCTCGTGGTGTGGGGAGGTGTCCCCGACGATCCATCGGCGACGCCGGGCGCCGTCTGGACGCCACCGGCCTGAGGGCGCGCGCCACCACGAGACCATCACCTGATGCTTCGGTCAACTCGGGCGATCTAGTGTGCCGGATCGACATGCACGAGCAGGAGGCATTCGCCGCTGCCGGTGGCCGCGGTCACCACAGGGACCCCATCATCAGGTGTTGTACCGAACGGTCAGTGCTGACCGAACAGCGTGGCGACCAGTTCGGCCCGACTCGACACACCGACCTTCTCGAATACCGTCTTGAGGTGGTCCCGGACCGTGTGCGGGGACATGTACAACTGGGAGGCGATCTCCTGGGTCGAACTGCCTCTGGCCGCTGCCTCGATCACCTCTCGTTCCCGCAGAGTCAACGAATAGGCATCCATGACGATCGGAGCGATGTCGCTGCGTTTGGCAGCCTGCATGATGACGGCGACGCCGGCTGCGGAGGACACCGATCCACGGACTGCCGATGCGTGAAGCATGAGCCAGCGCCCCCGCCCGTCGCGGAGGCGGAGCTGGGCAGGCGCGAACTCGCGGCCGCCGGCCACGGCTCGAGCGCGGGCGACCAATGCATACAGCGGGGTGGGCACGCCCCGTTGGCGATCTCGAAGATCGAACACGTTGAACGACACGACGCCGGCTGGTGACTTCGGGAGACCGATCGGCCACAGGGTGCGGAGCCAGGTCACCGCATCCTCGTTCGCGAGCGTCACCGCGCCGGTTCCGTCCACGACGATCAGTCCAGGTCCTGCCGGGCGAGGAACAGACGGGGCGGCTGCCCGAGCGTGGCTGCGGAGTGCACACGCAATGGTCCCGCTGGTGGCTCTCACGAACTCGAGGTCGGTGGCGGTGAAGGCTGGTCTCGATCGATCCCGGTACAGCCCGACGGCACCCCAGGCGCTGGAGCCCGACCGGAACACGCCCCGCAGCTCGTCACCGAACCCCTGCGGACACATGAACTCCCTGTAGCGAGGGCTCCGGCCAATTCGCTCACCGAGCTCGAGCCGCATGGCGGTCGGCCGGCCGTTGCGCGCCAAATCCACGAAGAGACCGATGTCCTGTTCGAACGATTCGAGATCCCAGAACGTCTTCCAGAGCGCGTTGTCGAGTGCATCGGTGCGACTGGGCGTGGTGCTCAACATGGTCTCGGGGTCCATCGCTGTCCAGATGGCACCGTCGTGGGGGACCTGGCGCCTGAACTCCGCCGAGACAGTCGCCAGCAGCTCGCTTGGCGTGGTTGCCGTTGCGCACGCCCGCTCGATGGGCTCGAGGCCCGAGCAGGTCTTCATTGCGCGAACGTACTCCCGGTTCACCCGGCTGGCTACCCCCCTCGTTTGGGGGCCGTCCGGCGTCCGGAAACCACCATCGGGTGGGATGGTCGAGCCGGCTTCAGCTGATCACCATGAGCCTTTCACTCACCATCCCCGTCCATGGAGAAAGGCCCAGATGAACACCCAGATGCCAAATCCGATGCCGCGTCAGATCGCGCCCGACACCTTTCTGATCCCCCACCTGGCCGACGGCGGCCCCGGGCTGTACCTGCCGGTGAACTCCGTGGTCATCCGTGGCGCCGAGCCGATCATCGTCGACACCGGTGCTCCACTGCATCACGACACCTGGATCGAAAAGGTCTTCTCGATCGTCGATCCTGGTGATGTCCGCTGGATCTTCTTGTCCCACGACGACCCCGACCACACCGGTGGCCTGATCGATGCTCTGGAGATGTGCCCGAAAGCCACGCTCGTGACGAACTTCTTCAGCGTCGAGCGCCTGGCTCTCGAGAAGCCGGCGTTGCCGATGGAGCGCATGCGCTGGCTACAGCCCGGCGAGTCCTTCGATGCCGGTGACCGCACGTTGCGCCTGTTTCTGCCACCGATCTTCGACGGGCCAACCACCCGTGGCCTGTATGACACGAAGACGGCATTCATGTGGGCAGTTGACAGCTTCGTGTGCATGGTCCCGGATCCCGAGGCGCTCTTCGATGTGCACCGCATGGATCCCGGATTCGTCGACGAGCAGATGCCAGCGATGCAGAGCCTTGTGTCACCGTGGCATGCCTGGCTCGATCGCTCTGTGTACACCCGACACATCGACGACGTCGAAGCGGCCGGCGTGCTCACGGTGGCGACGGCCCATGGTCCGGTCCTCACCGGCGAGGCCATACCCCGAGCCTTCGACAGCGCTCGTGCCCTGGCCGGCCAGCCGATCATCCCAGGACCCGGAGAGGAGGTCCTGCGGGAGCTCCTGGGTCAAACGCTGGCTGGCGCGCCCGCCTGAGCGAGCGACGTACCCGCAGTTCACAGACCCCGGCTTCGGCGACCCTCGATTGCGCTCACCACGGTGTGCTGAAGGTCGTCGAAGCGGGCTGCGTCGAACACGGGAACGTCCGTTGCTCGGAGCTTCCCGAGGGCGAGGCGAGCGGCGTCGCCGACCTCGCCGGCGTGCCGGAGGATCACCGCCAGGACCTGGCCTTCGTGATTGCCGATCGCCCGAAGGTAGACGTCGGCGTCGCGCTGGCCGGTGTCGCCGATCAGGACGAACCCGAGGTCGGGGTTGGCGTTCAGGATCGTCTCGATGTGGCGGAGTTTGTGCCGGCGATGGCCGGGGGCGATGAAGGTGCGATCGTCGATCCCGTAGTCGGAGAGGAACATCGGACCGAGCGGAACGCAGTTGCGCTCGAAGACCTGCGTCAAGAAGCGG
>JBFGLT010000119.1:0-9602 GCA_041576015.1 Acidimicrobiales bacterium | reverse complement strand
GCCGTCGATCGGGTCGACCACGACCGTGATCGCCCCGTCGCCGGCGATCCCGGATTCCTCGGTCAACACCCGAAACCCGGCTTCGAGCAGCGGTCCGACGAGGATTTTGTCGGCGACCAGGTCGTGGACGTACTGCCCGGGCTTGGTACCCATTTCGTCCCAGTTCTCCAGAACGTCGAGACGGGTGGCCAGCCGCTCAGCGAGCAGGTCGAACAGGTCGATGATCGCCTCCGGAGTCACAACTTCAGGACCTGCTCAGAGCACCTCGTCGAGCCAGATCGGGGCTCGATCGAGCAGAAACTCACTGACCTCGCGGCACCGTTCGAAGGCATCGCACAGCGACTCCTTCTCCATGAACAGGTCGCCGAGAGAGAGCGGCACACGCGAGGTGATGGCCAGTTTGTGTTCGGTTGCGTCGGTCGCCGATGCGGTCGAATCGATGGCGGAGACCTCGAGAGGCAGGACGGTGCCCCCGATGCCCGCCAGTTCGGTGGCCAGGACGAGAAGGTCGGGAGGTTTGACGAGCGGCGGCATCGCCCACGTGAAGATCAGTGGGAAGGCAAAACCGTCAGGCGGATCGGCATCCTCGGGCAGGCTGATCATGGCGTCCTCGAACGTGAGCAAGGTCCGGGGGTCGACCTCGAGGGCGAGGTGGAGGTCCAGCGGCCCGCCACAGGCGCGCTCGGGGTGCAGATCCACCTCGAAAGCCTGGGCCATGCTGTAGGTCTCGACGAAGTGACGCTCGTCGTGCACATGGAACCCGTGGTCGGCTGCGTGCACCTTGAGATCGGTGACGAAACCCGGCACGTCGATGATGGCCATCTCGGCTACCTCCCTTCGAAGGCTCTCACAGTATCGTGCCAGCGATTTGCCCGACGCGCGGCGGCTCCCACTCCGACAAGGCCCGGTCCTCGGCCCTAAGGTGATCCCGATGCCCGGCGAAACCGGCAATCTGTTCGAGCACCTTCTGAGCGCGGCGAGCAAGTCCCCGGACCAAACACTGTTCCACCGCCCCGATGGATCGACGGTGTCCTACTCGGAGATGTACCGCCGCTCGGGCCAGTTCGCCAACGCACTGGCTGCGCTGGGCGCCCGCCCCGGCGACCGGTTGGTGGTTCAGATCGAGAAGAGCACCGACGCCATCGCCCTCTGGCTCGGCTGCCTGCGTTCCGGGATCGTGTTCGTGCCGCTGAACACCGCCTATACCGATGCCGAGGTCGACGCCTTCGTCGACGACGCCGACACCGGATTCGTCGTTACAACCCCGGAACGGAACCGTGGTTCCACGCTCGGCCCCGACGGCGGCGGGACGCTGGCCGAGCTCGCTGACCAGCAGCCGTCGAACTCGTCGATCATCGCCGTTGCCGACGGCGACCCCGCCGCCATGCTGTTCACCTCCGGTACCACCGGTCGCTCGAAGGGGGCCGTCCTCACGCACCGGGGGCTGCTGGCCAACGCCAGGGCTCTGGTCGAGGTTTGGGGCATCACCGGGGCCGACCACCTGCTCCACACCCTGCCCGTGTTCCACGTCCACGGGCTGTTCGTCGCCCTTCATCCCCTGCTTTTGGAGGGGGCCGAGATCACCATCCTGTCCCGATTCACCGTCGACAGCGTCATCTCCCACCTTTCTGGCGTCTCCGTGCTCATGGGAGTGCCCACCCAGTACATCCGGTTGCTGGACGACTCCCGCTTCAGTGCCGAACTGGCCGGGCCCGTCCGCTTGTTCACCTCGGGCTCGGCGCCCATGACGCCCCAGGTGCACTCCCGGTTCACCGAGCGGACCGGTCGAACGATCACCGAGCGCTACGGAATGACCGAGTGCGGCATCATCACCTCGAACGAACCTGAGCACCCGCGTCCGGGCACCGTGGGAAAGCCCCTCCCCCAGTTCGACCTCCGCATCGCCGCCGACGACATCGTCGAGGTCCGGGGACCGCACGTGTTCGAGCGCTACTGGCGCCGGCCCGACGCGACCGCCGACGCCTTCACCCACGACGGCTGGTTTCGGACCGGGGACGTCGGAGCCCTCGACGATGACGGGGTCCTCACCCTGGCAGGACGGGCCTCCGACCTCATCATCTCGGGCGGCTACAACATCTACCCCAAGGAAATCGAACAGGTACTCGACGATGATCACCAGATCGCCGAGTCGGCCGTCGTCGGCTGGCCCGACGAGGAATGGGGGGAGACGGTGGTCGCCTTCGTCGTCCTCCAACCCGGCGTCTCCGACTTCGTTCCGCCCGACCTGAGCGATCGACTGGCCCGGTTCAAGCACCCGCGTCACTGGAACGTGATCGAGGCGCTGCCCCGCAATGCCATGGGGAAGGTCAAAAAGGCGGAACTTCGGAGACGCTGACCGCCGTTCTGTCCCTGATCGTCAGGCTCGCCGGTCGGGACCGAGAGTTCTCCACCTGCCGGCGGAGCGTCGCTGGTGAAGCCCGAGAGAAGGCCAGCAGGGCCAGCACGACCGGGTAGATCTCCAGCCGGCCCAGGATCATTGTCACGAAGACGACCGGGAGGGCGGCGGTGGGCAGGTTCCGGAAGTCCTCGGTCGGGCCGATCGCGTCGAGGCCGGGCCCGACGTTGCCGAGGGAGGTCGCCGCCGCTGAGAACGCCGTCACCATGTCGGCCCCGCTGATGGCGATCAACATGGCCGCTGCCCCGAAGATCGACAGGGCCAGCACCAGAAAGCCGAGCACCCGGAATGCGATCGCATCGCTCAGGGTCGTGCTGCCGATCCTGACCGGGCGAACGATCTGCGGATGCAGCTGCCGGAGCGCTTCTCGACGAGCGAACGAGCCCACTGCGAGCAAACGGATCATCTTGACACCGCCGGCGGTGGATCCGGCCATACCCCCCAAGGGCATCAACAGCAGGATCACCGCCTTGGCGGCGTCGCCCCACAGGTTGAAGTCAGCAGTCGCGTATCCCGTGGTCGAAACGATGGCGTTGACAGTGAACAGGGCATCGCGGAACCCATCCCAGCCGCCGATTTCGGTCCCGGCGGAGAAGAGCATGATCACCGTCGCCACCGTCACCACACCGACATACAGCCGGAACTCGGTCGATTGGAGCAGCGAGCCCGGCTTGCCCCGGATCGCTCGATAAATGAGCGTAAAGCTCGTGCCGGCGATGAACATCGCCACGATTGCGATCCACTCGATCGGGCCCGAGTCGAAGTGGTGAATGCTGGCGTTGTACGGCGAGAAGCCACCCGTCGACACGGTCGTGAACGAATGACAGACGGCGTCGTACAGGCTCATCCCGGCGATCAAGTAGGCGACGATGACCGCAGCGGTGAACCCGAGATAGAGAGCCCAGAGCCGGCGAGCGGTGTTCCGGACGCGGGGGGTGAGACGCTCGCCAGTCGGGCCGGGAGCCTCGGCCTGGAGGAGGTCCATTCCGCCGGCACCGACGGTCGGAAGCACGGCCACGACCAGCACGATCACGCCCATGCCGCCCATCCACTGGGTAAGCGACCGCCAGAACAGGATCCCCTGACTGGCGTCCTCAATCGGTCGGAGAACCGTCGCCCCCGTGGTCGTGAAGCCGGAGATGGCCTCGAACAGCGCGTAATCGATCCGGTCCAGGGTGCCGCTGAAGAGATACGGCAGGGCGCCCAGCACCGAGATCACCACCCAGGAGCCGGTCACGGTGACGAACACGTCGACCACCTGAATTCGCGACGGCGTGGCCGACAACTGCCAGAGGGCGAATCCGACCAGCGTCAACAACACCCCCGGAACGATCAGCGCCATCAGGTGGCGATTGGTGGTGATCAGCTCCACGAATCCAGACGCCGTGATGCCCAGGCCGGTGACGAAGACCGTCAACCCGCACACGTGGACGAGCAGATTCTCATAGCGCCATGGCGCATCGAAAGCCGAGCGTTCCCGCACGTCACTCCTGCCCGGTGAACAGTTCCCGAGCGGACGCCAAGCTCGTCGGACGGGCGAACAGGACGATGTGATCACCGGCTTTGAGCACCGTTCGCCCACGCACGATCTCCGACGGTCCATCCTCTCGGATCACCGCCCCCAGCAGCACGTCACGGGGGACGTCCAATTCGGCGACAATTGCGCCGTCGGCTCGTGATCCGGCACCGACCACGATCTCGTCGACCTCGGCGTCGCTTTCCAGGAACGTCGCCACCGTCTGGGTTCCGCCGCGAACGTGGCGCAACACTGCGTTCGCCGATGCCGTCCGGGGACTCAGGGCTGCGTCGATGCCGAACTTGGCGACGAGGGGGAGCAGAGCCAGGCGGTGGAGCACCGCCACGGTGAACGAAGCACCCTCGGCGGCGGCGAAGGCACAGGCGAGCACGTTGGAGGCATCCTCGCCGGTGGCGGCCACAACGGCGTCCATCCGCCCGATCGCTTCCTCAGCCAGGAGTTCGGTGTCGGTGACGTCTCCCCTCACGACCACGACTCGGTCGAGGTGTTCGGCCAGCACGTGGGCGCGGCGGAGATCCCGCTCGACCAGCACGACCTCGGCGCCCTCGGCCTGGAGTCGAGCAGCCAGGCGGCTGCCGATCGCCCCACCACCGAGGATCATGACCCTCCGGGCCAGCGCCCCGGGCACGCCCAACTGCTCGAGCATCTGCTTCTTGTAGTCCTCACGACACAGGACCCGGACGTGGTCGCCGGGCAGCACCATCTGGTCGCCGCGGGGGATCACCGTGATCCCGCCGCGAGTGACCGCCCCGAACAGAAAATCCCAGCTGGCGCCGAGCGAGTTGACGATGTCGGCCAGCGACTGGTTGGCGACCGTGGCGTCCTCCCGCACGACTGCGCCAATCACCACCAGATCGCCACCCATGTGGTACACCTCGTCGGTCCCGGTGAAATGGACCAGCTCGAGGATTTCGTCGGCGGTGTCGGCGTCGGGGTCGATGACCAGTTTGGCGCCCACACGGGAGCGCAACTGCTCAGCGGCGAGGCCTTTGAACGCGGGGTTCTGTAGCCGGACGACGGTGGTTTCAACGCCGTGGCCCTCGGCGATGAGAGCGGTGAGCAGGTTGATCTCGTCGACCTCGGTGACGGCTGCGACGAAGTCGGCTCGGTCGACCCTGGCGTCGGCGAGCACATCGGGATGCGCCCCGCTCCCGACCACGACTTGGACGTCGAGGCGCTCGCTCACCTCCTCGGCCCGCCCGGGGTTCTTCTCCACGATCACGATGTCGTGGTGTTCCGCTGCCAATCGCTCGGCGAGATAGAACCCGATCTCGCCGGCCCCGACGATGACGACGTGCACTCCGACACGTTAGCCGCCGGTCCAGCAAGTGCCAGACGCTCCGGTTTCAGATCCTGGCTGGCATGTGTTTGATCCCGTGGATGAAGTTCGCCTCCAGCAACTCGGGTGGCCCCGTCACCTGGAGTCCGGGGGCCCGGTTGAACAATTCGCGGAACATGACGGTGATCTCGCGGCGGGCGAGATGAGCTCCGAGGCAGTAGTGGGGACCGGGGCCGCCGAACCCGACATGGGGGTTCGGGGCGCGGCCGACATCGAAGCGCAGCGGGTCGGCGAACACGTTGGGGTCCCGGTTGGCGGCCAGATAGTTGAGCAGGACCTTGTCACCGGCGCGCATGTGTACCCCACCGAAGTCGATGTCGGTCGTGAGCGTCCGGCGCATGTAGGTGACCGGGCTGGCCAGGCGGACGATCTCGTCCACCGCCGTCGGAGCCAGACCCTCGAAATCAGCCATCCACCGTCGCCGCTGGTCGGGATGGTCGGTGAGGTACTTCATGCCCCAACTGATCGCATTGCGGGTCGTCTCGTTACCGGCGACGACCAGCAGGATGAAGAAGCTGGCGAGATCGGCCTCGCTCAGTTCGTCCTCTTCGAGTGAGGCGTTGACCAGGATGCTGGTCAGGTCGGTGCCGTCGCCGCCGCGTTTGGAGGCCGCAACGTCGTTCATCAGCCCCGCCAGGTCACCGCCGGCGGTGAGGAGGGCCGTGACGATGTCGGCGGAATCCGACACGTACTCGGGGTCACCGACCCCGAGGATCACGTTGGTTCGGTCGAAGACGAACCCGTATTCCGATTCCGGGATTCCCATCAGATCGCACACGATCTTGAGGGGCAGCGCGGCGGCGACATCGACGACGAAATCGACCTCCCGCCGGGCGAGCAGCCGATCGACGATGCCGGCCGCCACCTCCTGCACCGTCGACTCCAGCCGCTGGATCGTGCGAGGCGTGAACCCGCGGGACACGATGCGGCGTAGGCGGGCATGGCGTGGATCGTCCATGGCGATCATTGACGAGAAGAACTCGACGAATTCCGGCGGCGTGTCGATGACCGTGATCCCAGCCGCCGACGAGAACACCTCCGGGGTCTTCGACGCAGCGAGGATCTGTTCGTGCCGGGTGATCACCCACGCGCCGGGACCGGTCTCCAGTCCGATCCCCTCTGGTACTTCAGGCTCCGAGAGGAAGACCGGACCCCGTTCTCGCAGGATCGCCAGATCCCGATCGATGTCGGTGGCATCCCGCAACCAGAACCACGGAAAGATCGGATTGGGCAGACCGTCGGTCGCAACCCCAGCTTCGTCGAGGGAAGGAGCCATCCCCGACATTGAACCAGCCGGCACCGCACTCGCTCAAACAGGGCCGACGTCGAATCTCGACCGGTCTTCCTGGTGCGATCTCCGCTGGACCAGCTAGTCTCGCCGTTCGGGCTGGCCGGCAGCCCGGATTCGAAACGGCGGGCGCAACGCGCTCATGCGTGGCGGGGAGACACGGGCGGGACGTGAAGAAGCGAGCACTCGAAGTTGCTGACCGGATCGAACGGACGATTCATGAGTCGGGCTGGACGGTCGGTTCAACGCTCGGCGATGAGGGGACCCTCCTCGCCGACTACGACGTCGGGCGAGGCGTGTTGCGCCAGGCCATCAGGTTGGTCGAACATCTCGGCATCGCCAGAGCTCGGCGGGGCCGATTCGGCGGACTCGTCGTCGAACAGCCCGGCCCCCGACCGGCGGCGTTGACCCTCCGCATCGGCTGGTCCAAGGATCGGATCGTCGCCCGATCGACCCAGCGTCTCGTCCAGATCATCGACGAATGGGCCGAATCGGCCCCCGAGGGCGCTTCCATCGTCCAGCGGTTCACCACCGATGCCAGCGTGTCGTTCAACACCAGGATCGACCTCGGACGGCCAGGCCACCGGAGCAAGAGGGGGGAGCAAGTCGCCGGCGACATCATCGCCGAACTGGTCGAGCGCCGTTGGGACAGCAGCCGGCTCCTCGGCTCGGAGGACGACCTGATGCACGCCTTCCACGCCGGCCGATCGGGTTTGCGGGAGGCTGTGCACCTCCTGGAGTTGCACGGCGCGGCTGCCATGCAACGGGGACCCGGTGGTGGTCTCCTGGTCCTCAGCGCCAGCTCGGCGGGGGCCATCCCCCGATCCGTCAGAGCCCAGTTCCACGCCCGGCACCTCGACGACCGCGCAATCACCACCATCATGGAAAGCTTGCTTTCGGCTCTACCCTCCGAAGCCGCCCTCCCCGCCGTCCGGCCCATCCGGCTGGCGGCAGCAGAACTCCTCGACGGAGCCTGAAACGAGGAGTCGAGACACCGACCGAACTTGCTAGGCTTGTCAGGTCATTCCGGGGTAGCTCAGTTGGCAGAGCAACCGACTGTTAATCGGTGGGTCGTGGGTTCGAGCCCCACCCCCGGAGCCATGGCCGCCGTGTCACCGCGGGGCGGTAGCTCAGTGGTGAGAGCAGGGCACTCATAATGCCTTGGTCGTGGGTTCGATCCCCACCCGCCCCACCGTGTTCATTGCCGGCGGCGTCCCCGTCGCCGCCGGACTCGCTCCGCTCGGACAATTTGGCCACGATCTCCGTGCTGCATCGCCGGCGCGCCGGCAGCGCAGCCAGCCGCCCGAGGGCTCCGCCAGACTCGCTCCGCTCGACAACTTGGCCAGTCGCCTCGGTGCTGCCTCGCCTGCGCGCCGGCAGCCTGACGCACACGCATGCAGCCATCGGAGGAGAATTGTGGCAAGCAACCCGCAGGAGTTACCGAGCGCCGACTAGTCCAAGTAGCCCCGTAGCTTGTCGGAGCGGAGCGGGTGGCGCAGCTTGGCCAGGGTCTTGTTCTCGATCTGGCGGATCCGTTCACGGGTGACCCCGAACGCCTTCCCGACCTCCTCCAGGGTCCGCGGCTGGCCGTCCTCGATGCCGAACCGGAGCTTCACGACTTCGGCCTCCCGCTCGGAGAGCTCTTTCATCACGTCCGACACCGCCGCCGCCAGCAGGTGCCGGGCGGCGACATCAACCGGTGTCGCCCCACGATCGGCGATGAAATCGGCCATCGACGAGTCGTCCTCGTCACCGACGGGCGTGTCGAGGCTGAAGGCCTCTTGGCGGGCGATGCGCTGAATCTCCTCGACCCGCTCGGGCGTCATGTCGACGTCCTGGGCGATCTCGGCGATCGTCGGTTCTCGCTCCAGTCGCTGATTGAGGGCTCGTTGGGAGCGCATGACCCGATTCATCGATTCCACCATGTGGACCGGCACACGAATGGTCCGGGACTGATCGGCGATCGCCCGGGTGATTGCCTGGCGAATCCACCAGGTGGCATAGGTCGAAAACTTGAACCCGCGGGCGTAATCGAACTTCTGCACGGCCCGCATCAGCCCCAGATTCCCCTCCTGGATCAAGTCGAGCATGGCGACGCCCCGGCCGGTGTACCGCTTGGCGATCGACACCACCAGCCGCAGGTTGGCGGCCGTCAGATCGTTCCTGGCTCGCTCGCCGTCGGCGACCACCATCCGTATCCGCCGGCGTTCGCCGGGCTCCAAGTGGTCCCACTCCCCCGACATCACCAGGTCTGTCTGCCGGTGGGAGGCCTCGGCTCCCCGCTCGATCCGTTTGGCCAGATCGACTTCCTCGTCGGCGTCGAGCAACGGAACCCGACCGATCTCCTTGAGGTACATACGCACCGGGTCCGACGAGCCGGAGGCCTTGGCGACCGCCTGCGCAGCTACCGCCGCCGAATCGGGGCGCCGGCGACGCCGACCCGGCGGATGCGGCTGGACGGCCACGCTTCCCTCCACTTCGTCGTGGTCGAAGGGAACTCGCTGATCGTGGAGGAACCCCTCGACCTCGGCCAGCAACTGGGGTGTCAGCTCGATGTTGTGCATGACCTCCACGACGTCGTCGGGGGTCAGCGCCCGTCCCGCCTTGGCGCGCAGAAGCAGGCGATCCCGATGTTCCTCGCTGAAGAGCGAGCCATTCGCTGCCGCATGCGCCGTGATCAGTCGACCTCCTGTGCTGGTGTCGCAGTCCACGCTAGCAACTGGGCGACGCTCGTCTCCTGCGAATCCGGTTCTTGCAGCGCCTCGAGGGTCTCCTGGAACCACCGAAGCTCCTGCTGGAGGACGTGCTGGTGCTCGGCGTCGCCGAACTCCAAGGTGCGCAGCCGGTGATCCCGCTCTCGCTCGAGAAACCGAGTCCACATCCGGGCGGCGACGTCCAGCGGGTCTGCCTCGGGGGTCTCCACCGCCAGCCGGTACAGAAGGTCAGCATCCTCTGGGTCCGCCGACTCGATAGCAACGGCCACTTCTCGGCCGCTGACCAGCAGGGCGAAGAGGTCGCCGAG
>JBFGLT010000118.1:0-9784 GCA_041576015.1 Acidimicrobiales bacterium | reverse complement strand
GGATTGCCGGTCCTCGGCCGCGTCGATCGAGGCCGGCGACGTTCCGAGGATCAGTTCGGGGGGGAGCCGGTCGGCCAGCTTCAGGGGGGTCTGACCGCCGAGGGACACGATCACGCCGACGGGCTGCTCGACCTCGATCACGTTCATGACGTCCTCGTAGGTGAGCGGCTCGAAGTAGAGACGGTCCGATGTGTCGTAGTCGGTGCTGACCGTCTCGGGGTTGCAGTTCACCATCACCGTCTCGTAGCCGGCATCGGCGAGGGCGAAGCTGGCGTGAACGCAGCAGTAGTCGAACTCGATGCCCTGTCCGATCCGGTTGGGTCCCGAACCGAGGATCACCACCCGTGGCTTGTCGGACGGCCGGATCTCGCTCTCGTCCTCGTAGGTCGAGTAGTGGTAGGGGGTGAACGCTTCGAACTCCCCGGCGCACGTGTCCACGGTCTTGTAGGTGGGGACGACGCCGTGGGTGCTGCGGGCCGACCGGATGGTGGCCTCGTCGGTGTCGAGGAGCGCTGCGAGCTGGACATCGGAGAACCCGAGCTGCTTGGCCCTGCGCCACTGGGCCCGCCCGAGGGTGGTGTGGTCGGTCCCGGCCAACGCTGCCGCCTCCTCGGTGATGAGGGAGATCTGGTCGACGAACCACGGGTCGATCTCGGTGAGCGAGGCGACCTGGTCGACCGAGAACCCCCGGAACAGTGCTTCCTCGACCTGGAACAGTCGATCCGGTGTCGCCGAACAGAGACCGTCCCGGAGCTCCTCGTCGGTCAGTGCTGCGAACCGGCGCCGCCCGGGACCGTAGTTGAGTCCGACGTGACCCTGTTCCAGGGACCGGCACGCCTTCTGAAGGCTCTCGGTGAAGGTGCGGCCGATCGACATGACCTCCCCGACGCTCTGCATCGAAGTTCCGAGCACTCCGCTCGTGCCGGGGAACTTCTCGAAGGTCCATCGGGGGAACTTGGTCACGACGTAGTCGATCACCGGTTCGAAGCTGGCCGGTGTCTTGGTGGTGATGTCGTTGGTGATCTCGTCGAGCGTGTAGCCGACGGCCAGGCGGGCGGCGATCTTGGCGATCGGGAAGCCGGTCGCCTTGGATGCGAGCGCCGAGGACCGGCTCACCCGCGGGTTCATCTCGATGACGACCATCCGGCCGGTTTGTGGGTGGACGGCGAATTGGACGTTGGATCCCCCGGTCTCGACGCCGACCCGCCGGAGCACGGCGAAGGCCTGGTTGCGCATCTTCTGGTACTCGACGTCGGTGAGGGTCTGAATCGGTGCGACCGTGATCGAGTCACCGGTGTGGACCCCCATCGGATCGACGTTCTCGATGCCGCAGATGATCACCTGATTGTCGAGCCGGTCGCGCATCACCTCGAGCTCGAATTCCTTCCATCCCTTGATCGATTCCTCGATGAGGATCTCGGTGATGGGGCTGGCGTCCAGGCCGGACCGGCAGACCCGTTCGAACTCCTCGATGGTCGCAGCGATGCCGGTCCCGCGGCCGCCGAGGATGTACGCCGGTCGGATGATCACCGGCAGCTCGATGGTGTCGAGCACCCCTCGAGCCTCTTCCATGCTGTGAGCGATCCCGCTCCGGGGTACGTCGAGCCCGATCTCGAGCATCGCCTCTTTGAACCTCTGCCGGTCCTCGGCGGTGGCGATCGCCTCGGCATCGGCGCCGATCAGCTCGACCCCGAGCCGGTCGAGCACGCCGAGGCCCTGCAGCTCCATGGCCAGATTCAGGGCTGTCTGTCCGCCGAGGGTCGGCAGGAGGGAGTCGGGGCGCTCCTGTTCGAGGATCCGGGTCAGCACCCGGGCGGTGAGCGGCTCGACGTAGGTGGCGTCGGCGAAGTCCGGATCGGTCATGATCGTGGCCGGATTGGAGTTGGCCAGGATCACCCGGTAACCCTCGTCCCGCAGGACCCGGCAGGCCTGGGTGCCCGAGTAGTCGAACTCGCAGGCCTGGCCGATCACGATCGGACCCGAGCCGATCACGAGGATGGACGCGATGTCGGTGCGTTTGCCCATCAACGATCACCTCCGGCGTCGTGCTCGGTCATGAGACGCTCGAAGCGATCGAACAGGTACCGGCTGTCGTGTGGCCCAGGACTGGCCTCGGGATGGTGTTGGACGCTGAACGCCGGTGCACCGACGACCTCGATCCCCTCGCAGACCCCGTCGTTGAGGTTGACGTGGGTGACCCGGGCCTTGCCGGCCAGGGAGGCGGCATCGACGGCGAAGTTGTGGTTCTGGCTGGTGATCTCGACCTTGCCGGTCGTCTCGTCCCGCACCGGATGGTTGGCACCATGGTGCCCGAACGGGAGCTTCACGATCGTGCCACCCACGGCGGTTGACAGCAGTTGGTGTCCCAGACAGATCCCGAACACCGGCACCTTTCCGAGCAGCTCGGCGATGGCGGCGGGAGCGTGTTCGACCATGCGGGGATCGCCCGGCCCGTTGGAGAGGAAGACGCCGTCGGGCCGCCGGGCCAGCACGTCGGCGGCAGGTGTCGAAGCCGGCACGACATCGACGGTGGCGAAATTGGCCAGCTGTTCGCCGATGGCGGTCTTCATCCCGAAGTCGTAGGCGACGACCCTCAGGGGGCCGTTGCCCACCCTGTATGGCGCCGGCGTCGTGACGGTGGCGACCAGATCGATGCCGTCGGTGCCCGGCTCGGCGGCGGCCGCCGCCGCCAGCTGGTCGAGGCTGGCGCCGTCCGCGTCGACGGGTCCGAAGGCCCCGACCATGGCGCCGTGATCACGGATGACGCGGGTGAGCCGGCGGGTGTCGATCCCGCTGATGCCCGGGATGCCGTTGTCCAGCAGGTAGGCGTCGAGGCCTTGCTCATTCCGCCAGTTCGACGGCCGTCGCGCCAGTTCCCGCACGACGACTCCCCGGCAGAACGAGCTCGGGCTCTCGGCGTCGTCGTGGTTGGTGCCGTAGTTCCCGATGTGGGGGTAGGTGAAGGTGATGATCTGTCCGGCGTAGGACGGGTCCGTGAGGATCTCCTGGTACCCGCACTGGGCCGTGTTGAAGACGACCTCGCCGGCGGCGATGCCCCGGGGTGGGATCGCTCCGATCCACTCCCCTTCGAACACCGATCCGTCCACCAGCACGAGGGCGGCGGGCCGGCGGTCCTCGGTCACCGGGTCACCTCGTAGTCGGCCAGCACCTGCTCGCCGCGCAGGAACGTGTGCCGAGCCCGACCGGCCAGCTGGCGCCCCTCGAAGGGGGTGTTCCGAGCGAGAGAGACGAGCTCGGTCCCCCGGACCGTCCACCGGTACTCGAGGTCGAGCACGGTGATGTTGGCCTCCCGTCCCGGCGTCAGCGGTCCGCCGTGCCGGTCGGCCAATCCAGCGATGGCGGCAGGACGCCAGGTGAACAGCGCCAGCAGATCCTGGAGCGGCAGCTCCAGCTCGGCGAGAGAGACGGCGAACGCGGTCTCGAGGCCGAGCATCCCCGGGGGCGCGTCGTCGAAGGACCGTTCCTTGGACTCGGGCGTATGAGGAGCGTGATCGGTGGCGATCGCATCGATCGTGCCGTCCCGCAGGCCCTCTCGCACGGCCGCCACGTCGTGATCGGTCCGGAGGGGCGGGTGAACCTTGAACACGGGATCGAATCCGGCGCAACAGGCCTCGGTGAGACTGAAGTGGTGCGGGGTCGCTTCGGCCGTGACGGGGAGGCCGTTGGCCTTGGCCGCCCGAACCATCGCCACGCTCCCGGCCGTCGACAGGTGCTGGAAGTGGACGCGGACACCGGTCAGTCGCGCCAGCGCGATGTCCCGCATGACCATCAAGTCCTCGGCCTCGGCCGGTTGACCGCCGAGGCCGAGCCGTGCACTCCACTCGCCCTCGTTCATCACGCCGCCCTCGGTCAAGGCCTCGACCTCGCAGTGCTGGGCGAGGACGACCGGGCGGTCCCCGGCGGGCATTCCGCCGGCGTACTCCAGCGCCCGTCGCATCACGCGAGCGTCCTGAACACCGTTGCCGTCGTCGGTGAAGATCCGCACGCCGGCCTTCATCAGTTCGCCCATCGGCGAGAGCGCCTGACCGGCGCGCCCCACGCTGATCGCCGCTGACGGCGACACGTCACACAGTGCCCCCTGCGCAGCGGCCAGCACCTGGTCGATCACGGCCACGCTGTCGGCCGGCGGGTCGGTGTTCGGCATCGCCACCACTGCGGTGAACCCACCCCGGGCGGCTGCCCGACTGCCGGTCAGCACGGTTTCGGCTGCTTCGTTGCCCGGCTCGCGGAGGTGCACGTGCAGGTCGATGAGGCCCGGTGAGATCACCAACCCCTCGCAGTCGATCTCCTCGTCGGCCGCCAGGCCGGCGCCGACCCCGGTGATCAGGCCGGTGGTGGGATCGAAGGCGACGTCGGCGGTGCGGTCACCGTTGGCGTCGACCAGCCGGCCGTCCTTCAAGACGATGGTGGGCTTCATCGGAGCAGGTCCTCGCTCAGGTCGGGTTCGGCGGGCGTCGCACCGTCGGGAGGTACCTCCCCGTCGGGCTCGGCGACGGCCAGGTCCAGCTCGATCGGCGGGTCGAACCGGCCGGGGCCGAGGATCTGGTAGAGCACTGCCATCCGGACGCTGACGCCGTTGGCGACCTGGGTCGTCACCAGCGAGCGGGTCGAATCGGCGACGTCGGGGTCGATCTCGACTCCCCGGTTCATCGGACCCGGATGCATCACGAGGGCGTGGGGAGCCATGCGCCGGGCCCGTTCGGAGGTCAGGCCGTACAGCATGCGATATTCCCGGACCGACGGCAGCGCCGCGTCGTGGATTCGCTCTTGCTGGATGCGCAACATGTAGGCGACGTCGACGCTCCCGATGACATCGTCGAGATCCCCGGCGACCTCCACCGGATAACCGAACATCCGGCCCGGCGTGTGGGGCGGGAGCAGTGTGTGCGGCCCGCAGACGATGACCCGGGCGCCGAGCTTGGAGAACATGGCGATGTTCGACCGGGCGACCCGGCTGTTCAGGATGTCGCCGCAGAGGAGGATTCGGCGGCCGTCGAGATCGCCGAGTGCTTCGCGCAGGCTGAAGGCGTCGAGGAGGGCTTGGGTCGGATGTTGATGGCGGCCGTCACCGGCGTTGACGACCGCTGCCGAGGTGTACCGGGTGATCGCTTTCGGCACACCCGGATGCGGGTGGCGAACCACGATGGCGTCGACCCCCATGGCCGTGATCGTCTCGACCGTGTCCCGCAACGACTCGCCCTTGCTCAGCGATGAGGCTCCGGCGGCGAAGGTGGCAACGTCGGCCGAGAGGCGGCGAGCGGCGAGGTCGAAGCTCGACCGTGTCCTGGTGGAATCCTCGAAGAACGCCATGACCACCGTCTTGCCGCGGAGTGCGGGCACCTTGGGGACGGACCGCTGCTGGACCTCGGCGAACACGCTCGTCAGCTCGAACAGCCCGGCGATGTCGTCGAGGTCGAGGTCCTCGACGGAGATGAGCTCCTTCATTGAACCCCCCGCTGCATCGAACCCAGCTGGACACCGTCGAGCGTCGCATTGACGACCTCGGCCCGGCGGGTCGGGAGGTTCTTGCCGACGAAGTCAGGCCGGATCGGCAGCTCCCGGTGCCCCCGGTCGACCATCACCGCCAGCTGGACGGCCCGGGCTCGACCCTGATCGATCAACGCATCGAGGGCGGCCCGGATCGTGCGCCCGGTGAACAGCACGTCGTCGACGAGCACGACGATCTTGCGGTCGACGTCGAAGGGAATGTCGGTCACCGCTTCGGGTAGGACCGGTCGCAGGTTGATGTCGTCCCGGTAGAAGGCGACATCGAGCTTGCCGAGGGGCACCTCGGTGCCCTCGATCTCGCGCAGCTGCCGGGCGATCGCCGAGGCGAACGGAATCCCGCCGGTCTGCAGCCCGACCAGACAGACGTCGTTCAGGCCCTCGTTGCGTTCGATGATCTCGTGGGCCATCCGGCGAACGGCCCGAGCGACCGCCTCCCGGTCCAGAACGGTGGTTTTTGGCACGAAAACGCCCCCGAACGGGGGCGACAACCGGCGTTCGCGTTCAGCCATGACGGCCGGCGAGCATGCTTGGCACGAGGATCTCCTCCCGTATGAGCCTCTCGGACCCATTTCACGGTTGATGTCCCGGCGATCCTAGCCGCCCGGCCGGGTGCTACCACCGGGTGTCGGTCCGGCCATTCTCCCGGCCGCTCGCCGGCGCCCCCATCTCCGGTACCGGTCAGTAGCCGCTGAGGGATCCGTGGCCGGCGTGGCCCCGGCGAACGGCGGCGAGCGCCGACGTGACCGTGAGCTCGGCGGCCTGGACGTCGGAGGTGACGGTGACCATCTGGAAACCGAACTCGATGCGCTCTGCACTCAGCGCCGGGGTGCTGTGGATACCGGGCGCCACGCCGTTGGCTCTCGCCGCCGCGACGATGGTCTCGATGGCCGAGACGAACGCTGGATCGTTCTGCTCCAGGGTCGGCGGCAGCCCGAGCGACCGACTGAGGTCCGACGGTCCTACGTAGAAGGCATCGATTCCCGGGACGGAGGCGATCTGCTCGACGTGGCCGACGGCCTCGGCGGTCTCGATCATCGGGATGCACACGATGTTGTCGTCGGCCTCGGCCGCATAGTCCGGTCCCAGAGCCTGGGCGGCGACGACGGGTCCGTTGCTGCGGGCGCCGGCCGGAGGATAGAAGCACGCCGACACCGCCGCTCGGGCCTGCTCGACGGTGTTCACCATCGGCACGATGACGCCCATCGCACCGGCATCGAGTGCCCTGCCGATGATCCCGGGTTCGTTCCAAGGGACCCGTACGATCGGAATGGCCGGCGCCCCCTCCATGGCCATCAGCATCCGGAGCGCCGCCGAGTAGTCTGCGGTGCCGTGCTGCATGTCGATGCAGACGTAGTCGGGGCCGCAGTGGGCGATCCGGCGGGCGGTCAGCGGATCGACACCGGTGAGCCAGACACCCAGGGTGGTCTCGCCCCGGCGCCACGCCGTCTTCAGGGTGTTCTCGCGCACCCGCCCGATCCTAGTGGTCGTCGAGCCCGGCTGTCGGTGCCTGCGGACTTGCCGGTCCGTCGCCATCGAGCCGCTTGGCGATGGCGCCCAGGATTCCGTTGACGAACCGGCTCGACTCCTCGGTGGAGAACAGCTCGGTCAGCCACAGGGCTTCGGAGATCACCACGCCCGGTGGGGTGGTGCCGTCGAGCAGCTCGGCCACCGCCTGCCGCAGTAGGGTCCGATCCATCACCGCCATCCGCTCGAGATCCCAGTGTTCGGAGGTGGCACGAATCAGCGCATCGCTCTGCTCTTGGCGGGCTTCGGCGAGCCGCAGAAGCGTCACGGTGAAGTCGTCGGGCGGCACGGGCAGGGCGGTCAGCAGGTCGTCGACGCTGATCTTGCGAATCTCCCGCTCGTAGGCGAGTTCGACGGCGTTCTCCCGAGCCGCCCGGCGGCTGCCGATCGCTCCGCGGGGTCGAGCTTTCATCAGGCTCTGGTGATATAGTCGCCGCTGCGAGTATCGACCTTCACGACGTCGCCGATTTCGACGAACAGCGGGACCTGGATGACCAGTCCTGTTTCCAGCGTTGCCGGCTTACGGGCTCCGGACACGCGATCACCCTGCACGCCTGGTTCGGTCTCGGCGATGGCCAGCTCGACCGCCGCCGGAAGATCCGATCCGACGATCTCGGTGCCGTAGAACTGGATCGTGATCGTGTCACCCTCCCGGAGGAAGTTGCCGGCGTCACCCATCGTTGTTTCGGGCACGTGTTGCTGTTCGTAGCTTTCGCTGTCCATGACCACGAAGTCGTCGCCGTCCCGGTAGAGGAACTGCTGGTCCCGCTTCTCGATGAACGCTCGCTCCATCTTCTCGCCCGCCCGAAACGTCCTGTCGACGACCGCCCCGGTACGCATGTTTCGCAGCGTCGTTCGTACGAAGGCCCCACCCTTCCCGGGCTTGACGTGCTGGAAGCTGTTGATCTGGTAGAGACCCTCGTCCCCCAGGTCGATGGCCATCCCGTTCTTGAAGTCGGCGGTGCTGATCGTCGGCATACCTGGCCCAGTCTAGGGTCGCCCATCGCCGGGACCGGCCGGCGATCCACGTCCCCTCAGCCGAGGCCCTTGGGGGCGCAGGTGAGGACCTCCGGTCCGTCGGTCGTCGCCAGAACGAGGTCCTCCACCCGGACGCCACCGACGCCCGGGAGGTAGGCACCCGGCTCGACGGTCAGCGTCATCCCCGCTTCGACTACCCCGTCGACCCGGGGCGTCAGGATCGGCGGCTCGTGGATGTACAGGCCGAGGCCGTGACCCGTGCCGTGGAGATACGCGCCTTCCTGGCCCGATTCGGTGAGCGCCGACCTGGTCACCCGATCGATCGACCGCAGCTCGGCACCGACCTCGACGGCGGCGACCCCGGCCGACTGGGCGGCCCACACGCGCTCGTACCACACCACCTGTTCAGGTGAAGGATCGCCGATGCACAACGTCCTGGTCATGTCCGAGCCGTACCCATCCACCGTCGCCCCGAAGTCGATCACGACCAGATCGCCGGCCGCCAGCACCCGCTCGGAGGGGCGAGCGTGGGGCTTGGCGCCGTTGGGCCCGGAGGCGAGGATCGTCGGGAAGCTCGGACGCTCGCTCCCCCGCTCGGCCATCTCCCATTCCAGCTGGCGCGCCGCCCGGCGCTCGGTGACCCCCGGGCGAAGCCACTCGCCCATCGCCGCCAGTGCGTCGTCGGCAATCCGGCAGGCCAGGGTCAGCCGCTCGATCTCGCTACGATCCTTGCATCTCCGCAGTCCGGCGACGATGCCCTCGGTCGGCTCCCAGCCCACCGAATCCCGACCGGCATCGGCCAGGCGGCTCCGGAGCGCCTCGTGGTCGCTGACGGTCAGGTGATCAGACTCGAACCCAACACGATCCGACTCGAGCAGCCGCCCCACATGGTCATCGGACCGGTCGCCGTCGGCGGTGCCGGCGATGACGACTTCTATCCCCCGGCCGACCTGCTCAGCAGCCTGGACTTCGTACCGGCTGTCGGTGATGAGGACGACCTGATCGCCTTGCACGAGGCATCTGGCGTTCGAGCCGGTGAAGCCCGTCGCCCACCGGATGTTCAGCAGGTCGCTGAGCAGCAACGCCGGGAGGTCGCGATCGTGGAGGGCGCCCTGGAGCCGGGCGACGCGAGCCGGATGGTCGGGAGCGGTGAGGCCGTTCATCGTTGAAAGATGTCGAATGCTGTGCGGAGCAGGCCCGGATCCTCGATCACCACCGGCTCGACCCCGTCGGGCCCATCGAGCACGAAGGTGACACCGTCCAGGGCCTTCTTGTCCCGCTTGAACAGGAGAACCAACTCCTCGGGGTCGAGACCGGCGGGGAGTTCGCTGGGAAGCTCGTAGGCGTCGAGGACGCGCAGATGCTCGGCGACCCGGTCCTCGTCGATGCGCCCGAGCAGCTGGGCGAGACGGGCGGCGTAGGGCAGACCGATGGCCACCGCCAGGCCGTGGCGAATCCGGTAACCGCTGGCGGTCTCGATGGCGTGAGCCAGGGTGTGACCGTAGTTCAGGATCGCCCGCCGTCCCGATTCGGTCTCGTCGGCGGCCACGACGTCGGCCTTGATGCGAACACAGCGGGCCACCCGGGCCGGAAGGTCCAGTCGGTCGAGGTCGCCGCCCCCGAGGAAGTGGTACTTCGCCAGCTCGCCCAGGCCGGCCCGGTTGTCCTCGGTGGGCAGCGTCGAGAGCGTTTCGGTGTCGCACAGCACCGCCAGCGGCTGCCAGAACGAACCGACGAGGTTCTTGCCCTCGGG
>JBFGLT010000117.1:0-9855 GCA_041576015.1 Acidimicrobiales bacterium | reverse complement strand
GGGGTGGCCGGCCGCTGGGATCGAACTGTGAGTCGCCGAGGAGGAAGGCCCGGCAGCCCCGGCACATCTCTCCGGCCTCGATCGGTGCCTCACATCGGTCGCACGCTCGACTGACCACGGCGAAAATGGTAGTTCGCCGGCGCCGGCGGCGGCCCGGCGGCGGGCGGCGAACCTGGCACGTTGGAGGCAAACGTAGACCTGACCCCAAGCGCTAGTCTCGGGCCATGTCCGAGCACCGGTTTCCCAGCCCGCTTCCCGATGTCGAGATCCCCGAGGTACCGCTCACCGAGTTCGTGATGGGCGATCGGGCCGGCTCGGGGCGGATGGCCATGATCGACGGTCCCTCGGGCGGCACCTGGACATTTGCAGAGCTCTCGTCGGCCATCCACCGCCTGGCCGGCGGACTCCAATCCGAAGGCATAGGACCGGGCGTGACCATCGGGCTGATGGCGCCCAACATGCCCGAGTACACGCTGGTCTTTCATGCGGTGGCGGTGGCCGGCGGCACGGTGACGACCATCAATCCGACCTATGGCCCCGAGGAGATCAGGTTCCAACTCGATGACGCACACGCAATCATGCTGATCGCTGCTGCGCCGTTCGCCGAGACGGCCAAGGAAGCCGTGAGCGGGTCACCGGTCGGCGAGATCGTCACCATCGGAGACGTCGAGGGCCATCGGTCGCTCGCCGAACTCTTCGGCGATCCGATCGAACAGGTGCCGATCGACGTCCGCGACCACGTGGTGGTGCTGCCGTATTCCTCCGGCACGACCGGACTGCCAAAAGGGGTCATGCTGACCCATTACAACCTGGTCGCCAATCTGGCCCAGAGCAATGCGATGCTCGAGTACGAGGACGGCGATGTCGCTCTTGCCGTTCTGCCCTTCTTCCACATCTACGGCATGCAGGTCCTGATGAATGGCCTGCTCGCCTCCGGCGTCACCGTGGTCACGATGCCCCGGTTCGACATGGAACAGGCGCTCTCGCTCATCCAGGAGCACGGCGTCACCCAGTTCTACGCCGTTCCACCGATCGTGCTGGGACTGGCCAAGAGCCCGCTGGTCGATCGGTACGACGTTTCCTCCCTCCGCAAGATCTTCAGCGGGGCCGCCCCGCTCGGCGCCGATCTGGCCGAGGAGGCGGCTACCCGCGTCGGATGCGTTGTTGTCCAGGGCTACGGGATGACCGAACTGAGTCCGATCAGCCACGCGACCGTCGGGAACGACTTCAAGCCGGGCTCCAACGGGGTGACCGCCCCGAACACCGTGTGCCGTGTCGTCGATACCGAGGGCAGCGACCTGGGCGTCGGCGAGGAGGGCGAGCTGCTGATCAAGGGACCCCAGGTCATGAAGGGCTACCTCAACAACCCGGAGGCGACAGCGTTCACCATCGATGCCGACGGCTGGCTCCATACCGGCGACGTGGCCCGCTTCGACGACGACGGCCACATGTACATCGTCGATCGGGTCAAGGAGCTCATCAAGTACAAGGGATTCCAGGTGCCACCGGCCGAGCTCGAGGCACTGCTCGTGACTCATCCGGCGGTCGCCGACGTGGCCGTGATCGGCGTGCCCGACGTCGAGGCCGGGGAGCTCCCGAAAGCGTTCGTCGTCCTGCAACCGGGCGCCGAGGCAACCGTCGAGGAACTGATCGACTTCGTCGGCGGGCACGTCGCCTCGTACAAGCGGATCCGGATGATCGATTTCATCGATGCCATTCCCAAGTCGGCCAGCGGGAAGATCCTGCGTCGGGAGCTTCGCGCTGCTGCCTCCTGAGATTGCGCTCGCCGACATCGTCGTCGTCGGCGCCGGTGTGGCGGGGTGCGCAGCGGCGGCCACCGCCGTCGAGAACGGCATGCGGGTCACCGTGTTCGAAGCCGGCTCTGCCGGTCCGCTGCCCGAAGTCCTCCGGTCCCCGGACCTCACCGTCGCCGCCGGAGTCACCGACTGGTGGTGGCCCGGAGCGTACCCGGCCGGTCGCGGGGTGGGCGGCGGGTCGGCGGTCAACGGCATGATCCTCCAGCGACCGGCGGCCGGGGATCCGGCGGTGGCAGGCCTCGGTGCGGAGCTGGACTGGGCGTGGTCGGCCTTCGCCCCCGAGCGAGTCGAGCCGGGACCCCTCGCCCGGCGGTTGGCCGATTCGGTCCGCGAGCGGGCCGGCTGGACGGTCGAGTCGGGGTTCCTGGCCGTCCGCGGGGGCAGGCGGGTCACCTCCGCCGATCTGTGGCTGACCCCCGATCCCCGCCTGACCGTCATCGGTGGCCGCGAAGTCACCGCCGGTGAGGTGCGGGAGTGGGCTCGCCACCGAACGGTGCTGGTCGCCGCCGGCGCCCTGGGCTCTCCGCCGCTGGTCGGGGTGGAGCCGCGGGCGCCGCTCGATCACAGGGGTATGGTCGTCTCGTTCGACCTGAGCGACGAGCTCCGGATTGCCGAACCGGACCGGCCGGCTGGCTCGGTCATGCTGCGAGCGGCCGAGGTGCAGGTGCTGGTGCTCGACCATGCGGGCGGCCGCCGTGACACTGGCGCGCTCATCGTGATGGCGATGGTCGAGGACCCCGGAGGAGAGCGACTCGCCGCAGGCGTCGCCGCCGCCGTCGAGGTCCTGGGACAGGCGGGCATCGAAGGACGCATCGAACCCGACCCGGCGCCGGTGGCCCACGCCTGCTGCACGCTCACCGGGATCCCCACTCCGGTGCCGGTCGTCGACGCCTCCACGCTCCGGGGGCTCCCAGCGGTCACACCGATGCTCACCGTCGCCGCCCACGCCCGCCGGGCGACGCTCGAGGTCCTCGCAGCCACATGATCCCGCCGGCCGCCGCTGGAGGGATCGGCGAAACCCCAGAAACCCCGTGCTATTCGAGGGATTCGTGCACCGGGAGGCTCACCATCAGCGCCCTGACGTCGTCGAGGGTGTTCGTCTCCTGGGGGGCTTTGTCGTCCCGGTAGCGCCGTACCCGCGCGAACCTGAGGGCGACACCGCCCGGATAGCGGGTCGAGGCATGGCTGGCATCGAGGGCGATCTCCACCACCAGCTCAGGGCGTGCGAAGACGGTGATCCCCTCCCGACGTTCCTCGCGGGCCAGGATCTGCTCGGTCTGCCAGCGCAGCAGGTCGTCGGTGAGACCCTTGAACGTCTTGCCGACCATCACGTGACGCCCGGTGGCGGGGTCGAGGGCGCCCAGGTGGAGATTGGAGAGCCAACCCCGCCGCCGGCCGTGACCCCACTCGGCCCCCAGCACGACCAGGTCCAGCGTGTGCACCGGTTTCACCTTGCGCCAGCCCTTGCCACGCCGGCCCGCTTGGTAGGTGGTGTCGAGGGCTTTGACCAGGGCTCCTTCGTGACCGGCGTCGAGCGAGGATCGGAGATGGCGCTCCGCCTCGGCCACGTCGTCGGTCCGGATCGACGGGACCCGCAGGTCGGGAGCGACGACAGCGAGGACGTCGAGCCGCTCCTCCAGCGGCCGGTCGAGCAGGTCCTCGCCGTCGACGTGGAGCGCGTCGAAGAAGTACGGCCTCGATCCGAGGATCTCACCGTCGAGGATCAACCGGCCGGCGGCGAGCGAAGCGACCGCCGCCACGACGCCACCGGTGCGGTCGGTGATGTCGTTCAGGTTGCGGGTGAACACCTGTACCGTGTCGCCAGCGCGGTGCACCTGGATCCGGATGCCGTCCAGCTTCCACTCAACCGATGCCGGCCCGGTGTGGCCGAGAGCCTCCCTGATCGTCGACGCCGTGGCGGCGAGCATCGGCTCGACGGCCCGCCCGACCGTGAGACGCACGCCGCTCAGGCCCGCCTCCCCGTCGGTGGCCGCCAGATGGGCCGCCTGGCCCAGATCGCCGAGCAGCATGGCGGCCCTGCGCACCGACCCGAGCTTGACCCCGAACGCCTTGGCGATGGCCGATGCCATGACCCCACCGAGGGCTCCCTGCCGGAGCCCGCCGAGGAAGACGGCGGTCAGGAACTCCGCCTCGTCGTCGGCGGCTCGATCGAACAGGGCCCCGACGATCGTCCTGCGCTGCCGCTCACTGCCCGGTCCGGTGGCGCGACCCACATCGTCGACGGCTCGATCGACGTCGCCGATCGTCAACCCCTCCCGGTCGGCAGCGTCGCCGGTCGCCGGTCGGTCCGGTCCGTCGTGTGCGTCGCCGACCGTCGCCCATCCGATCCCCACACGGCCCTGGCGGGGGATGCCGGTCAGCAGTGCGACCGCCGTCGAAACTTCCTCGGCGTCGACCTGCGTCAGCGCGGCAGCGAGTGCTTCGACCTTCTCAGTTCGAGCGGCGGTGGTTGCCGCTCGCCTCGAGGCGGTCACCAGCACGCTCAACGGAGTCCCTCGAGTCGATGGCATCGAGTTGACGATGCCGCCCGATCCAGTCCGACGCAACCGCTACTCCGGCACCGCCGATCAACATCAGAAGGCCGATCCGGCCGGTCTTGTGATGGACGTTCTGACCGGCGGCGAGGAAAAACAGACCACCGCCGGCAGCAGCTGACGCAACGCCAGCATTCTCCACGCGGCGGAACGTGGAGCGCACGGAAGCGACGCCCGGGGGCATCGTCCGGCGGTGGTCTGCGAACCATGTGAGATCGTGGGCGGTCTCGAGCCCTAGTGCGGCGGCCAGGTCGACGAGCTGACCGGGATGCGCCTCGCGCACGAGAAAGCCGTCGAGCCGGCCGAGCACCGGATGGGTCCGCGGCTCGTGGAACAGCAACCCGGTCGTGGGGGGCGAAGCGGCTGTCGACGTGACGAAGTACGGCACCTCGAGGTGGAGGAAGTCGGCCGGCGAGTACCCGGCACACCCCCAGTCCTCGGCTGGCGCCGCGATGGGGTCGCGAGTGTCCACGACGGCGACCTCGTCCCGGGGCAGCAACCACGGAAGATCGCCGATCCGGCTCGGGAGGAACAGGTTGATCGTCGCCGGGTGGAGCTCCAGGCGGGGTTCGGTTCTCTGCCAGGTGAACGTGGCGAGGGGGATTCGATGCATCTCACTCTCCCTTCCGGGCAAGGGGCGATCGGGTTGAGGGGTCGTCCTCGTCCACGATCGTCTGGGCGGTTTCGACATTGCTTTCGACCGATGTGACGATCACGTGCACCGACGACCCGAACTCCTCGCTGAGCCGGTCGGCCAGAAGGTCGACGCCGAGGGTCTGGCCCGGCGGAGCGCTGCTGGCCAGGGTGAGGTGAACCGTCGGTGGTTCGTTCTCGGCGACCAGATCATCGATGGTCAGCGCGATGATGCGAACATCGGCCCGCCAGCCACTGACCACATCGGTCACCAGGGCTTGTCCGAGCGTGGAGCTCATCGCCGGCGTCGGCCGCCACTCGTCGATGATCTGGAGCGGAGCGACCACCAGAACGGTCGTCAGCACCGTCATCCTCAGCCGTCGAGCGATCGGCTGGCGGGTCTGGAAGAGGCGTCCGTTCGGAACCAGGCCGAAGAGAATGAAGGTCAGGGCACCCGCAGTGATGATGCCGATGACGTTGGCGAGAAACAGCAGGCTCGATCCCGCCACCATCTGCCATTCGCCCAGTTCGAGGGTGATGCCGATCGCCGCCAGTGGAGGGATGAGGGCGACGGCGACGGCCACACCGATGATCGCATCGCCTGCTTGACGTCGCACATGCGAGTATGCACCGGCGGCGCCCGCCACGAGAGCGACGCCGAGATCGACCAGGCGTGGTGAAGTCCTGGACAGCAGCTCATTCGGGAGTGGTTGGGGGTCGCCGGGCATCAGCCACGACACGAGCGCCGCCACCGCGATCGCCAGCACCGCCCCGCTGGCGGTGACCCACAGCGACCAGAAGGTTCGCTCCGGCCAGTCCATCACCAGCGCAGCGGCCACGCCGAGCACCGGCGCCATCAGCGGGGCGACCAGCATGGCCCCGATCACCACGGCGGTCGAGTCGGCGAGGAGCCCGAAGACGGCGATGAGCACCGACAGCGTCATCAGGCTGTAGAACCGGTGGAGGAACGGCTTCCGTCGGGCACCCTCGGGGAACAGACCCAGGACGATCCGACGGCGTTCGGTGGCCCCGAGGGGATCGATGCGTAGACGAGCATCGGCTAGTGCCGCCAGACCTCCCTCCAGCGGATGCAGCAGCTTCTCCCTTGCGGCCATGCGTGGGAACCTAAATCGGATCTCGCGAATGGGAATGGGTATGGGTACCGAGCGAACCTGGGTGGAAACCCCCGGAATCTCGCGGTGGGTGGCCGACGGCGACCCGAGCGGACCAAACGCCGTCGTTGTCAAGAGTAGGAGACTGCTGAGCAGCCCTTCCCCGCCGCTCGGGCGCGATGGATCAGATCGACCTGGACTTGATGGGTGCTTGTGCCCGATCGCTTCCCAGCGCTGATTCCGGTGTGCCACAGTGCGTTCACGCAGTTCGTGGGTGATGACTGAGAGCGCCGGACACCATGTCCGGCGCTCTGCCTTTTTGTCCCTTGGGACCGCAACCCGGCGCCGGCGCCGAAGCTAGTCTCGTCTGCCATGCCCCGCCCCGACGCCCGCGCCAACGACCAACTGCGTCCCCTGTCCTTCGACCGTGACTTCACCGACATGGCCGACGGTTCGGTGCTGGTCAGGTTCGGTCGCACCCATGTGCTCTGCACGGCGTCGGTCGAGGAGGAAGTTCCCCGATGGATGCGCAACACGGGCAGGGGCTGGGTGACCGCCGAGTACAGCATGCTGCCCGGCTCCAGTCAGGAACGGATCCGCCGGCGGGTGTCGGGACGGGACCAGGAGATCCAGCGGTTGATCGGGCGCAGCCTGCGGGCGGTCGTCGATCTCGCCAAGCTCGGCGAGCGGAGCATCACCGTCGACTGCGACGTGCTGCAGGCCGATGGAGGGACCCGCACGGCCGCGATCTGCGGTGGCTATGTCGCCCTACACGATGCCATCAGCCGGCTTGCCATCGGCGTCGATCCCTTGACGGACTCGTGCGCGGCGATCAGCGTCGGCATCGTCGACGGCGAGGCCCGCCTCGACCTGCCCTACGCCGAGGATGCCGCTGCCGAGGTCGACATGAACGTCGTAATGACCGGGCGCGGTCACTTGATCGAGGTGCAGGGCACCGCCGAGGGACAGGTCTTCAGCCGGGAGCAGCTCAATTCGCTGCTCGACCTGGCGACGGCGGGGATCGCCACCATCACCGATGCGCAGCGGTCGCTCACCGCCGACCCACCGCCGCCCAGGGCAACATCCTCGTGATGCGGTTGGTCCTGGCCACCGAGAACCCCGGCAAGGTCGACGAACTGCGGGAACTCCTCAAGGGACAGGCCGACGTCGTGGCCCGGCCCGCCGGCCTCCCGGCCACGGTGGAGGACGCCCGCACCCTCGAGGGCAACGCCATCAAGAAAGCCGGCGAGGTGGCGGCGGCGACCGGGTCGCCGGCCATCGCCGACGACACCGGCCTGTTCGTCGACGCCCTCGGCGGACGACCCGGCGTGCTGACCGCCCGCTATGGAGGGTGGGAGCGCTTGCTCGTCGAACTCCAGGACCGCCAAGACCGCACCGCCCGTTTCCGAACCGTCATCGCCGTGGCGTTTCCGGGCGACCGGCCTGACCTCGTCGTCGAGGGGGTGTGCGACGGCTCGATCGCCACCGCTCCCGCGGGGAAGGGGGGATTCGGCTACGATCCGGTGTTCGTGCCCGACGGCGGAGACGGTCGCACGTTCGCTGAGATGAGCTCGACTGAGAAGGGCAGCCTGTCCCACCGGGGCCGGGCGCTCCGGGCTCTGGTCGCCGAACTGACGGCGTCGCTCCCGACCGAATCCGGTGCAGAGGGGACCGCCGGCCGGGGTGGACCGGCCTGACCGGTGAGTAGCCTTGAGGCATGACGACCATCCCAGGACTCCCCACCGCCGACGCCCCGTGGAGCGGTTTCGGGTTCGACATCTACACCCAGTTGCTGAAGGAACGCATCGTGTTCCTCGGCTCCCAGGTCGACGACACTATCGCCAATCAGATCGCTGCCCAGATGCTCTACCTGGCCGGCGAGAACAACGAGCGAGACATCTGGCTCTACATCAACTCGCCGGGCGGTTCGGTCACCGCCGGGATGGCCATCTACGACACCATGCAGTTCGTCAAGCCCGACGTCGCCACGGTCTGCCTCGGGCTCGGCGCTTCCATGGGTCAGTTCCTCCTCACCGCCGGCGCCGCGGGCAAGCGATTCGCCCTTCCCCACGCCCGCATCCTGATGCACCAACCGTCGGCCGGGATTCAGGGCCAGGCCTCCGACATCGCCATCCAGGCCGAGAACCTGATCAAGATCAAGCGACAGATGGCCGAGTTGATCGCGTTCCACTCCGGCCGCACCGTCGAGGAGATCGAGCGCGATTCAGACCGCGACAAATGGTTCACAGCTCATGAGGCCCAGGAGTACGGCTTGTTCGACCGCGTGATCACCAAGGCCGGGGAACTCGCCGGCGACAGCGCTGTCTGACCGAGTCCTACGGCGACAGCGCTGACCCGTAGGCGGCGACGGCCAGCGTCCGGAGTTCGGCAACCGCTGCGTCGAGGCCGTCGGGATGCCGGAACAGCGCCGAACCCGAGATCAACACGTTGGCCCCGGCGGCCGCTGCGCCACCGGCGGTGCCAGCACCGATCCCACCGTCGACCTCGAGATCGATCCAGTGGCCGGCGGTGTCGAGGAGGCGCCGGGCGGCGGTGACCTTCGGCTCCATGCTGGCCAAGTATGTCTGGCCTCCAAAGCCCGGGTTCACCGTCATGACCAGCACCAGATCGACGAGATCGAGTACGTGGGCGACCCGGTCGACCGGGGTGTGCGGATTCAGAGCGACCGCGGCGCCGGCCCCGAGCTGGCGGATGGTCGACAGCGTGCGGTGCAGGTGTCGGCACGCCTCCTCGTGCACGATGATCAGCTGGCAGCCGGCCTCGACGAACCGGCTGAGGAGATGATCGGGCTCCTCGATCATCAGGTGGGCCTCGAAAGGCACCGACACAGCGTCGCGAACCGATGCGATGACGTCGGGGCCGAACGTGAGGTTCGGGACGAACCGGCCGTCCATCACGTCGAACTGGATCCGGTCCACTCCCGCGTTCTCGAGGGCCTGACACGCGTCGCCGAGACGGGCGAAGTCGGCGGGGAGGACCGAGGGGACGATCTTGATGGCAGGCTTCGACGCTGAATCGCTGGGCATGGGCGCCAGTATGGGGCCATGACAGAGGTGGAACTCACCGTCGACCGGATCGCGGTGGGTGGCCGGGCCCTGGGCGTCGACTCCGATGGACGCGTGACCTTCGTGTCCGGGGCCGTCCCCCCCGAGCGCGTCCTGGTGGAACTGACCAGGCAGAAGGCCGGCCACGCCGAGGGGACCGTCGTCGAGGTCCTCGACCCATCGCCGGACCGAATTGCGCCCCCCTGCCCGTACGCCGAAGGCGCATGTGGTGGGTGCAACTGGCAGTTCATCGCCCCATCGGCCCAAACCCGCCTGCGGGTGGCCATCGTGGAGGACGCCCTTCGCCGCGTCGGACGCCTCGACACTGCGTCGATCGCCCTCGGTCCGGGTCCGGAACTCCCGGCCGTCGCCTACCGCACCGGCGTGCGCATGCTGGTCGACGACGACGGACACCTCGCCTACCGCCGGCGCCGCAGCCACACACCGTTCGCCCCCGAGCGGTGCCTGGTCACCCATCCGGCGATCGACGACCTCATCGCCAGGAGTCGGTTCCCCGGGGGTCGTGAGGTTGGCCTCCGGGCCTCGGCGGCCACCGGCGAACGAATGGCGGTGGTGGCTCGGATCACGGCGGGGATCGAGGTGCCCGACGACGTCGTCGTCACGGGCCGCCGGGAGAGGCCCCGTCGGTTCCTCCACGAGAGGGTGGCCGGCG
>JBFGLT010000116.1:0-9938 GCA_041576015.1 Acidimicrobiales bacterium | reverse complement strand
GCTTGATGAGCGCCGGCCTGCGGATCGGGGTGCTTCTCACGCCGTTGGTCACCGGCGGCATCGCCGACCGTGCGAATGTCGGTACCGCCATCGCCGTCGTCGTGTTGATCAGCGGGGCCGCGCTGCTCCCCGGGATGATCCGGTTGTTGCGTTTGACCTGACCATTGGTGGGTGGTCGCTCAGCTCAACGCCGCCTGCGCGGCTGCCAGCCGGGCCACCGGGACCCGGTAGGCCGAGCAACTGACGTAGGTCAGTCCGAGCTGTTGGCACAGGCGAATCGAAGCCGGCTCGCCACCCTGCTCACCGCAGACACCCACCTCGAGAGAGGAATTGACCGACCGGCCTTCGTCGACGGCCATCTCCATCAACCGTCCGACGCCGCCCACATCGATCGTGTGGAACGGGTTGGCGGTGATCACGGCCTCAGCCAGGTAGTCGAGGAGGAAACTGGCCTCGGCGTCGTCGCGGCTGATCCCCAGCGTCATCTGCGTGAGGTCGTTGGTTCCGAAGGAGAAGAAGTCGGCGTGCCGGGCGATCTCCTCGGCGGTCAGCGCCGCGCGGGGAACTTCGATCATCGTGCCGATGGGGATGTCGATTCGCTCGTCGTGCTCGGCGAAGATCTCGTCGAGCTCCGCTTCGATCAGCGAGCGAGCGGCGGCCATCTCCGACGCATGGCTCACCAGTGGCACCATGATCTCGGCCTTGACCGCCATACCCTCGGCCTTCACCTCAATGGCCGCCTCGGCGATGGCGCGAGTCTGCATCGTGATCAGATCGGGGATCCTGAGCCCGAGCCTCACGCCCCGCAGCCCGAGCATCGGGTTCGACTCCTTCAGATGCTCGACCCGCTCGAGCATGGTGCGAACCTCGATCAGTTCGGAAATGAGCTGGTCGACCTCGGCCAGGTCGCGGGCGTTGACCAGCTTGATCTGAAGGTCGGCGGCCTGGCGGGTGAGCTCGTCCCAGCTCGGCAGGAACTCGTGGAGCGGCGGGTCGAGCAGGCGAATGATCACCGGGGTACCCTCCATGGCGCGGAAGAGTCCGGCGAAGTCCCCGCGCTGGAGCGGCAGGAGCGCATTGACCGCCTCGCGGCGTTCCGCCGGTGTCGGTGCGGTGATCATCCGCTGGACGATGGGGAGCCGCTCGGGGTCGAAGAACATGTGCTCGGTCCGGCAGAGGCCGATGCCCTCCGCCCCGTAGGACCGCGCCCGGGCCGCCTCGACGGGGTCGTCGGCGTTGGCCCGCACGCCGAGGGTTCGGAACCCATCGGCCCACTCGAGAAGGGTGGTCAGCCAGTCGTTGTCGATGTCGGGGGCCGTCGTTTGGATCTGACCGCCGTACACGAACCCGGTGGTGCCATCGATCGAGATCCACTCGCCTTCGTGGACCTCGGTCAGGCCGGCGGTGAACACCCGCTTGGCCATGTCGATCTCGATCTCGTTGGCGCCGACGACGGCCGGCCGCCCGAACTGGCGGGCGACGAGCGCCGCATGGCTGGTACGACCTCCGCTGGAGGTCAAGATGCCGGCGGCGGCCAGCATGCCGTGGACGTCGTCGGGCTTGGTTTCGGGCCGGACGAGCACGACGCTCCGCCCCTCCTTGGCCCACCGCTCGGCCAGATCCGGATCGAACGCAGCGACGCCGACGGCGGCGCCCGGCGACACGTTCAGTCCCTGGGTGAGCGGCGTCGACGCGGTGACCGCTCCCCGCTCGAACTGCGGATGAAGGAAGAAGTCGATCTGTTCGGGTGTGACCCGGCGGACCGCTTCGTCCTGGCTGATCAGACCCTCGTTGGCCATGTCGACAGCGATTCGCACGGCCGCCTGAGCCGTTCGTTTGCCGGATCGGGTTTGCAGAATCCAGAGCTTTCCTTGTTCGACGGTGAACTCCATGTCCTGCATGTCGCGGTAGTGACGTTCGAGCTGGCCGGCGATCTTGGCGAACTGGTCGGCGACCTCGGGCATGTCGCCACGGAGCTGCTCGATCGGGGTGGTCGGTCGGATCCCAGCCACCACGTCCTCGCCCTGGGCGTTGATGAGGTAGTCACCCTCCAACCGGGCCTCGCCGGTGGTGGCGTCCCGGCTCATGGCCACCCCGGTGGCGGAGTCGGTGCCCATGTTGCCGAACACCATCGTGACGATGTTGACCGCCGTGCCGAGATCGTGGGGAATGTGAGCGGCGTTGCGATAGTCGACGGCTCGCTTGCCCGACCAACTCTGAAAGACCGCCTCGATCGCCATCCGGAGCTGGTCGAGCGGGTCGGTCGGGAACGGGGCGGTGCCGTAGCGCTCGATGAGCGAATTGAACGACCCGACGACCTCTCGGAGGTCATCGGCGCTCAGCTCGGCATCGGTCGAAACGCCCCGTTCGTTCCTCTTGGCCTGCAGGACCGCTTCGAACCGCTCGTCGGCCACGCCGAGCACGACGCCACCGAACATCTGGATCAACCGGCGGTACGAGTCCATGACGAACCGAGCGTCGCCGGTGGCGGCGATCATTCCCTCGACGACGGCCGGGTTGAGGCCGATGTCGAGGACCGTGTCCATCATGCCGGGCATCGAGAACTTGGCGCCCGACCGGCATGCGACCAGCAGCGGGTGCTCCGGGTCCCCGAACGATTTCCCGGTGGCCTCCTCGATCTCCCGCATGGTGACCAGCACCTGGTCCCAGAGTCCATCCGGCATGACACCGCCGGCATCGGTGTAGGCATTGCACGCCTGTGTGGTGATCGTGAAACCGGGGGGGACGGGAATTCCGAGGCGTGTCATGTCGCCGAGATTGGCCCCCTTACCTCCCAGGAGGGCGCGCACGCGCTCCCAGTCGCCATCCACACTCTTCTCGGCCAGCTCGACCTCGTCGAACCGGTACACCCATTTGCTTGCCATGCCGTTCCCTTCGGGGCTCAGGGAAGCTACGCGTAACCCTCGCAGCCTTCCACGTGCGGAGTGGGCGGGCTTGGTCGCCAGCCGCAATCGCCCCCAACTCTGCGCGGATGGGAGCGTCGTCGGTAGGGACCAATGACACGGTTTTGATCGTCCTCGCTCCGCTGGCGCGTCGACAGCGTGACGGGTTGCGGTTTGTCCTCGATCATCCGCTTGGCTCGTCGCTCAGCTACCGGCGGGGGTGGCGCTCAGGGGGATTGGCTCGGAGCTCGTCGAGCGAGGCCCACTCGAGCGACCGGGCGTGGGTGGCGCCGAGCACGACCGGCGGGGCCACTCCGGCGTCGCGAGCCTCGGCCCAGCGACTCGCGCACACACACCACCGGTCCCCGGGCTTGAGGCCGGCGAACCCGAACTCGGGTCGGGGGGTGATCAGGTCGTTGCCCCGATCTCGGGAGTACTCCAGGAACTCGGCGGTCACTTCGGCGCACACGGTGTGGACTCCGGTGTCTTCTGCGCCGGTTTCGCAGCATCCGTTGCGGTAGAATCCGGTCAGCGGATCCATCCCGCACGGCTCGAGCTCTTCACCCAGCACGTTCTTGGCCATGGACCGATTCTGCCCCGGGCATTCGCCCGGCACCTACTCGGCGGTCGCCTCGTCCACGAGGTCGGCGTACCATCGCTGAATCGATGCGGTGATCGGCCCTCTGCCGCGGCGGACCGGCCCACCAGATCTGGCGCTCGACACCGCACCCATCGGCCGGCCGTCGACCGCCTGCACCGGTGCGACGCCGGCGAAGGTGCCCGTCACGAATGCCTCGTCCGCTGCGTACACGTCGGTCAAGGAGAAGTTCCGCTCTCGCACGGTCAGACCGTTCTGCCGGCACAGGTCGATGACGTTCGAGCGAGTGATTCCCGGCAGGCAGTAGTCACCGGTCGAGGTCCACACCTCGGGCTCCCGGTCGCGTCCCCGGGCACGGGCGACGATGAAGAAGTGCGTGGAGTTGCAGGTGGCCACGAACCCTTGAGGATCGAGCATCAACGCCTCGTCGGCGCCCGCTCTGGCTGCCTGAATGCACGCCGAGATGCAGTTGAGCTTGCTGTGACTGTTCAACTTGGGGTCCTGCACGTCGGGGCGCCCGCGTCGCGTGGCGACCGTGTAGAGCGAGATCCCATCCCTGATGGTCTCGGGTTTGGGCGTCTTGTATTCGGGGAGGATCACGATGGTCGGACCCGAGATCACGAACCGGGGATCCTGGTATGGCGTCGACTTCAGTCCCCGGGTCACCATGAGGCGGATGTGGACGTGGTCGGTCATGCCGTTGGCGGTGAGTGTCTCGGCGATGGCGGCACCGAGTTCGTCTTCGGTCATGCCGATCTCGAGGTCGATGGCGGTGGCTCCCTCGTACAGCCGCTGAAGGTGCTGGTCGAGAAAGGCGGACCGCCCGTTGTGGACCCGAATACCCTCCCACACGCCGTCGCCGAGCAGGAATCCCGAGTCCAGCACGCTGACCGTCGCCTGGGAACGTGGTCGGAGCTCGCCGTTGAGCCAGACGAGAACGTCGTCGTTTCGGGGGTCGGGGGTGGAGTCGTGGGTCCCGTGGGCCATGGCGGCAAACGTAGCTGCTGACGCCTCTACAGCAGTTCGGCGACGACCCTGCCGTCGCGGAAGACGGTGATCTCCCCGTCCTGACTGACCTTGAGCACCGCCAGGGCGATCAGGGACAGCGTCTTTGCGGCGGCGGTGCGCGCCCCCTCGTGTTGACTGTCCTTGCTGGTCAAGATGGCACCGTAGGCGAGCAACCCACCTGCGCTGTCGACGATGGTCGCCCCGTCGAGACCGGCGAGCCGGGCCAGGGTCTCGGCGTTCATGTTGGTCGTGTCGATCAGGTGGTGCAGGCGCGTTTCGGGTCGCATGGCGGGGGGATCGAACTCATCGCGGAGGTCGTACCGGTCCTTCCGGGCGACGGCGCTGTCGAGCGCATCGGTTGAGTCGACGATGCCGAGGATGGCTCCCTTCTTCTGACCCGACACCAGCAGGGCGGCCCGGACGACCAGATCGACGGCGCGACCGCCGCCGATCGCCTCGTCCAGCGCCCGAGCCAGCCAGACCGGGAACGCCTTCCAGTGCTCGCCTCGGCGGATCACGAGAGGGCGTCCATCCACGAAGGCCCAGATGCTGCGGTCGGCCCGGAGCAGGAAGCCGATTCCGCCGAGGTGTTCGGTGGCGAGGGCCACCAGCGAGCCCGGATCGACGAACGGTCGCGTCGATCCGGACACGCTCGGCGGCTCGGGGATCAATGTGTCGAGGCGATTCCGCTGCAACTCGGTGCGGGCACGGCCATTCTGATCGACGATCAACACCGATCGTTCACCGTCGAACAGAAGAGGACTCCGTTTGGCCGTTCGCAATCCCGACGGGTAGCGAACCGCCAGACGGGGCTCGTCGGCCAGCGCATCGGTGATCACGACGCCGTGGGTCAGGTCCTGAGCCTCGACGCGCGTTCCCGCCAGCTCGATGAGGTACTCGACCGTCTCGGCGATCAGCGTGCGTGGGTCGCATCCGGTAGCGTGCCAGATCGGGTGCTGAGCGAGGAACTCGACCACGATCGTATCCCGCAACGCACGCTCCAGAGACGGCGAAAGGGCGGTCACGAGGGTGGTGCCGTTGAGGCTCTGGAACCGAGCGGCGGCAGTGAGGGCGGCCGCCGGCAAGGACTCCAGCGTCTGCCCGAGCGCAGACTGGGCCTCGGCGACCGAGCTCGGGATACGATCCTCGAAGTCGACGACGATGGTGGTGATCCACCCGTCGAGGATCTGGCGAGACTCGGCTGCCACCGGTTCGCTGAGGCAGTCCGGTTCGTCGTCGGCGGTCGCCTCCCACCCCACCGGGCGATAGCGGAGCTTGATGGTGGCCAGCGTGAGAAGCTCGCTCACGAACTCGGCGACGGCGATCCCCACCGGATCCGGCGGGACCATGCCGGTGGACGAGATGCGATGAATCATTGCGTCGAGTCTCGCAGCGTTTTGGACCGCTGCGTTGCCGATACGGTCGGGCTGTGACTGCGACCCTCAACCCCCTTGCCGCCGGCGACCCCGAATCGGTCGATGTACCAGAGCCGGTGCTGGACCAGCTGCGGAAGCTCAACATCGGCGCCGGAGCGCTGCACCTCGTGTCGGCGATCGTGATGACCGTCATCGCTGCCGATTTCACCCTGCCGATCACCACCTTCAACCTGAACGGACCACCCGGCACCCCGGTCGAGGAGGGGACCCTGTCCACCCTGGTCGATGTCCAGCTGGCGCCGCTGACCGCCGGGTTCCTCTTCTTGTCGGCGTTCTTCCATTTCCTGATCTCCACCGTCGGGTTCGCCCGATACGGCGACGAGCTCCGCCACGGTCGCAACCGATTCCGGTGGGTCGAGTACTCGCTGTCCTCGACCCTGATGATCATCACGATCGGTCTGCTGACCACGATCACCGATCTGGCCGCCATCATCGGGCTGGCCTTCGCCAACGTCTCGATGATCCTCTTCGGATGGATCATGGAGATGGTCAACCGTTCCGGACAGCGCACCTGGTGGACGCCGTTCTGGTTCGGCTGCATCGCCGGTATCGGTCCGTGGGTGGCGATCGTCAGCTACATCTTCACCGGCGACGAGCGACCCCCCGGCTTCGTGTACGGGATCATCGTGACCATCTTCTTGTTCTTCAACAGTTTCGCTCTGAACCAATGGCTCCAGTACGCCGAGGTAGGCAGGTGGAAGGACTATCTCGTCGGCGAGCGGACCTACATCGTGTTGAGCTTCGTGGCCAAGAGCGCGCTGGCCTGGCAGCTCTACGCCAACGTGCTCATCCCCGAGAACTGAACCATCTCAGGTCGGGGGTCGGCGCACATGAAGGGGATCACCCGCCAGGCCGAAGGCTGCCTCGGCGATCGCCTCGCTCATCGTGGGGTGGGCGTGGATCGTGGCGGCGACATCGGTGACGGTGGCCCCCAGCTCGATGGCCAGCGTCACCTCGGCCATGAGTTCGCTCACGCCGCGTCCGGCCAGTTGGGCACCGATGATCGTTCCCTCGCCGTCGGCCACCAACCGCACGAAGCCCTGGTCGTCGCCGAGCGTTGGGGCTCGGGAACCGGCCCGGTACGGAAAGCTGAAGGCGCGGGCGTCGGGATCGACAGCCCGGGCTGAGGCCTCGGTCTCTCCGACCGAACCGACCTCGGGGTCGCTGAACACCACCTCGGGAACGAGCGCATCGAAGGCGGCCCGCCGGCCGGTGATGGCCTCGGCGGCAACCGCGGCCTCAGCGGATGCCTTGTGAGCGAGGGCGGGCCCGGGAGTGACATCGCCGATGGCGTAGATCCGCCCGGCCGCCCGACGGTCGGGCCCCACCCGGATGCGGCCGTCCGATTGGATCTCGATTCCGACAGCAGCGAGGTTGAGTTCGTCGGTATTCGGCCTCCGGCCGACCGCAGCGATCACTCGATCGGCCACCACCGGTGCCGATGCACCGTCGGCGGACCTCACGACAACCGCAGCCGCATCGATTCGCTCGACGGTGGCGCCGGTGTGAACGGTCACGCCCAGATGGCCGAGCCGGCGGGTGACGGCCGCGCTCAGCGAGGAATCCATCCCCGGGAGCACCCGGTCGGCCATCTCGATGATCGACACCGTCGAGCCGAGCTTGGCGAAGGCGGTGCCGAGCTCCACGCCGATGTAGCCGCCACCCACGACGACCAGTGCGCCAGGGACGTGGTCGAGGTGCAGGGCGTCGGTGGAGTCGATGACGTGCGGCCGGTCCCAGCCAGGCGGGATGATCGGTCGTGAACCGGTTGCGATGACGCAGTGTTCGAACTCGAGGTGGCGGACGTCCTCGGGGCCCTCGACTACCAGTCGGTCGGCTCGAACGAAATGGGCGGAGCCGTGCCACCGGTCGACCCCGGCCGACCCCACGAGCTGCTCGACCCCCGAGGTCAGACGGCGGACGACATCGCGCCGATGGCGCACCATGAGCGCCGGGTCCACTGCGGTCGTCACGCTGATCCCGGTCTCGTGCGATGTGCGCTGGAGGTGGCGCAGCTCGGCCTGGTGGATCAGGGTCTTGGATGGGATGCAGCCGACGTTCAGGCACACTCCGCCGATGGCGTCCCGCTCGATCAACGTGACCCGACGGCCGCGGTTCGCCAGTCGGAGAGCGGCGGTGTAGCCACCCGGCCCGCCGCCGATCACGGCGACATCGGTTCGCTCGGAGAGTTCGCCGACGACCATCGCAGGTTCAGCGGGCGAGGAGCGAGACCGGATCGGTGAGCCGGCTGATCACGTCCCCCTGGAAGGCGGTCAGCAGATCTCCGTCGATCAGTCGGTGGTCGGCGGCGATGGCGACCGGGAGCGTCGGGCGGGCCGCGATCTCGCCGTCGACCACGAACGGACGGGGCCGAATCGCCCCGAATCCGACGATGACCACTTCGGGCGAGCGGATGATCGGGCTGGCGAAGCGACCGCCGAGGGAACCGTAGTTCGAGATCGTGGCCGTTCCCCCCCGCAGTTCGGCGGTGGCCACGGATCGGTCGCGCACGGCGTCGGAGAGCCGGCGTATCTCGGCGGCCAGATCGAACAGGTGGCGCCGGTCGGCGTCGCCGATGACGGGGACCGAGAGCCCCTCGGCGGAGGCGACAGCGATGCCGATGTTCACCGGTTCGTGCACGGTGATCGTTCCGGAGTCGGTGTCGATCGAGGCGTTCATGAGCGGGAATTTCCGCAGCGAGGCGGCGACCGCCATGACGAAGAACGCCAACGGGGTGAGGTCGGCGGCAGCAACCGGATCCCGCTGTCTGATGCGGGCTCGGGCGGCCAGGAGTTCGGTGGCGTCGGCCTCGTCGGTGGCGTTGATGTGGGGGATGCGCCAGCTCCGGGTCATCGCTTCGGCCGTGACCCGCCGAATCCCGCGAAGAGGATGGACGCCCGGCTCCATCCACCCGAGACCTCCTGGCGGCTGGTGCGGCGGCTTGGGCCCGGGAGGGGCCGGCGACATGGCCGGTTCGTCGCTCGGCGTTCGCTTCGTGAGCACGTGGTCCAGATCGGCGTTTGTGATGCGTCCTCCCGGTCCGGTGCCCGTGACTGTGGCCAGATCGACGCCGGCCTCCAGCGCCCGGCGCCGGACGACCGGCGCCGCCTTGGGGCGGGTGGGCGTGACGGCGGGTTTCCCGGCCGGACCCGGGGACGCCGGTTCGGGCCGAGGTTCGTCGGAGCCGGCGGTCGTGGCTCGGCCACCGTCGAACTCCACCAGCACCTGACCGACCTCGGCGATGTCACCGACGCCGAACCGCAGGCGGGTCACCGTGCCCGACACCGGCGAAGGGAGCTGGGTCTGGCTCTTGTCGGTGAGGATCTCGACGAGGGGCTGGTCGCGTTGAACGACTTCGCCCTCGCTGACCAGCCACTCGATGATCTCGGCCGACTCGAGGCCTTCGCCAACGTCGGGCAGGGTGAACTCCGACGTCACGCCACCGCTCCGACCGTGCGTTCCACTGCGTCGACGATGCGATCGACATCGGGGATGTAGTGGTCCTCGAGCATGCCGACCGGGTACGGGGCGTCGTACCCCGACACCCGCCCGACCGGCGCCTCGAGGGAGTAGAACGCCTCGTCGTTGATGGTGGCGATGACCTCGGAGGCGAACCCGTTGGTCTCCGGTGCCTCCTGGACCACGACGACCCGACCGCACGCCTCGACGGCGGTAACGATGGCATCGACGTCCAAGGGCACCAGCGTCCGGAGGTCGAGCACCCGAGCGGATACGTCGCGTTCGGCCAGCCGCTCCGCCGCCCGCCGGCTGATCTCCACCATGAAGCTCCACGCGATGATGACGACGTCATCGCCATCGGTCACGGTCCTGGCGGTGCCGAACGGAATGGCATGGTCGCCGATGGGGACGTCGTCTTTGATCATGCGATAGCCGCGGAGTGGTTCGAGGAACAACACGGGGTCGACATCCCGGATGGCGGTCGTCAACAACCCTTTGGCGTCGGCGGCCGACGCCGGTAACACGATCTTCAGC